>CALLYM010000120.1 GCA_937858155.1 uncultured Phycisphaerales bacterium
CCGAGGCAGGGACGGACGGGATCACTGGCGGCTGGTTCCCGCCCCCACCACCGTTATTGCCGACCTGGGTGTTGTTGGTGGTGTTCGTGTTATCCGTCGGCGCGGCCTGCGCGGCTACGACGCGCCACGTGGTGTACCAGGAGCGTCCAGCCGCGTTGGTGGACGCAATGCGGTACGCCCACAGACCCTCCCCGGGCGTATCGGAAAGCGTCGTGGAGTTGGCATTGACACGGAGTTCGACGGGCTGGGACCATTGGGCGCCATCACGCTGCGATCGCTGAATCACAAACCCTACTTCATTCAGCGACGCGTCGTTCCAGGTAAGCGTCACGGTGCTGTCCACGGACTCAGCGTCGAACGCGGTGGGCGTGCGCAGACCTGCCCGCAGTGAGAACCGGGCGGCACCGGCGCGGCGCTCGTTAAGTGGGGGTTGCACGCCCAGGGCGGACAGCACCGGGCGTGTGCCGCTGCCCGGGTTCAGGTTGGGGCTGCCGATAGGGGTGATGCCGCCGGGGAGTGTGCCAGTCGTGTTATCGGTGGTGTTGTTGCCGGTGCCCGGAGCGCCGATGGGGGTGATGCCGCCGGGGGGCTGGTCGTTGACGACACGGATGATCCCCGCACGGCGGGCCTGCTGCGCACCGCCTGAGCGTGTCTGGTTGGTCCTCCAAACGCGCTGCTGCTCGTCGTTCTGCTGCTGAGCCTGGGCGTGCACGAGCGGTGCACCAATGCTGAATGCAAGAGACGAGGCGAGCAGCAGGCGGGTCGGCGTCATGGATCATTCTCCCAGCGCGCTTCGAACACGCGCCGGTTGTCATCGGCACCGCGAGCGAGAGGGGTCCGTGCGCAGTTTTCGCTTAGATTCAAACCCATCTTTCGCAGCCCGCCCTGTCGTCACGGGCGGTATGGATCGCCCAGGTTTCACGTCCGAAGAACGGTACGGCATCGGGTTCAGGGGGCCTTGCAAACCCCACGCACACCCCCCGTCCGCGGGTTCATCGTCACGCTCTCGCGCACTTGGAGCACTTGCCGAACAAAAGCAGCTCATGCCCGTCCAGGTGAAACCCTTTCGGAGTCAGTTCCGAGAAGTGCCCGCAGCAGCCGTCAAGCTCGAAGACCTTGCCGCAGGCCCGGCAATGGAAGTGGTGATGGTGGTCTTTGGGGACTTCGTACCGCGGGGCCTCTCCCGGGATGGAGACAGGCGCGACCTCGCCCGCTTCGACGAGCAGCTTGAGTGTCCGGTACACCGTCGCGAGGCCCAGCGAGTCCAGCCGCTTCGACGCGAGCGTAAGAACCTCTCGGGGCGTGACGGGCGCGCCGGCCTGAGCAATGACATCCCGGATCGCCGCGCGCTGGCGGGTTCGACGCTCTGCGGATGGTCGCGGGTTGGTGGGCTTGGGCGCCAGAGTCTGATGATATCGCCCGGCATCATGGGGCAGGTTGATCGTTCCTTTTGTCGCTGCGTCCCTCGCGTGCGTCCTTGTAGTTGAGGCGTGCCTTGAGAGAATCAAGCGTGAACGGCATGGTGGTTCCCGCATCTGACAGCTCATCGGAAATGATGGTGTCTGTCAGGCCTGGTGTCACGTTGTGGAGCGTCTCACGCGTCACAGGGTCAGCGCCCGTGACCTGCCCGATGACGACCGTCCTGGTCTTCGCGATCGGCACAGCAAAGGTCCGCAGCGGCATGTTGTCGGCCGACGGGGCGGTCAGCACGCCCAGCACCCTTGCCTGTGCGAACACCGCGTTGCGGCACGTGCCCTCGGGGCTATCGGCGACGATCTGCGGGCTCTGCGACTGCTGAAACATCTGGTCATGGAAGGGCATGAGTGACCGTGTCTTGTCCTTCGCCTCGTCGGACAGCGCTTTTCCGACCGCTTCAAGACCCTCGGTCGCCGCCTGAGCTTGAAGCAGCGGCAGCCGTGCCTCCAGCGCCTGGAACGCCGAAAGCGACTGCATGTCGCGGATTAGTTCCGCACGTACCTCGGAAAGATCGTCCGCCGGCCCCGCAAGTTTGCTCTGGGTAATAAGGATGTAATACCTGTTGCCCAGATTGTCGGCAACAGCAGATTCGTATGGAACGCGGTTCTGGAGGCCCAGGTCGAGGCGCGGCTTCAACTCGCGCGTGTTCATGAGCAGCTCAGGAAGAGCTACCTCTCGCGTGCCCAAAAGCAGCGAAGACTGACCGATACCTGAGAGCTGAGCAGCCTCGGGCACGCGGACCCACTCGGCATGGTGCTCGACGACCGGGGCGGCCATGGACACCTTCAGCGTGCTCTGGACGCCTTCCGCCATTGCCTGTGCGAGCGAATCCATCGAGGGGGGCTGCCAATCGGCTGGGAGTCTCTTGAGCGGGCCGTCCGCCTCCAGACGGCGGGTTTCCGCCCTCAGCCGGGCCTTATACGCCCGGTCCGCCTCAGCAAAGACCTCCTGCACCCGCTGGCCCTTGAGCTCGGACACCACCTTTTCGCGTTCCGCGGCAAAGTCACCCGGGTACTTCGCGCGGTTCTTCTGCCAGTGGATATTCGCGGCGACGGGATCAACCGTGACAGCCGACTCGACTGCGCCGACGTCGAGCTTGATCCAGTCGAGCTTTACACGCTCGGGCTGGGTGTACCCAAACCCGAATTCACCGTCACCCTTCTCGACCGCCTTGTACTTGTCGAAGTGGGCCTGGATGTCCGCATCGCTGGGCATCGCGTTCACATCCACCATGACCAAGGCGGGGACAGAGATCACGCTGGCTTTGACACGGTCGAGCCGGGTGCGGGCGGCCTCGGCAAGGCGCTTATCGGAAAGCCTTGCCGCGTGCGCGTAGGAGTTGAACATCCGGACGACGCCGCGCAGCTTCGACAAGGAGAGGTTCAGCTCGTCATCGCCGAGGCCGGCGCGGCGCGCGATGTACGTGTGAGCTTCGCGGAGTTGCTGCTCGACCTGTGACTTCATCTGCGCGACCTGCTGAGGGTCACGCATTTGCTGCTGAACCATCTGCGAGAGGAAGCTGCGGTTCTGGCGCAGGAAGCGGTACATCGCGGGCTGGGAGCGGTACTGCTCAAGCACCGCACCCTCCAGCCGGATCGGCACAAGGCTGCCAGCAAGCTCAGGGATCCAGTCCTCGCCGTCCTTCGCGTTGCCGACCATCCCCTGGGCCTGGGCCTCCCGGGTCAGGAGGTACCAGTGGGTCTGGTCCTGAACACCCAGCCGGCCCACGAGCTCAGGGATATAGAGCTTGAGCCCTTCAAACTCGGCGTTGCTCTTGCCCAACGCCTCCGCCCGAACCTTCTCGGACCCCAGCGTGAAAAGCACCTGCTTCTCAGGCTTGGCGTGGAACATGTTGGACGACCCGGTGAACAGCCATGTGATCAGCAGGAAGACGCCGAAAATGGCCAGCAGGATCTTGTTGTACTTGCGGATGACCTTGGTCATGGGGGGTGAGGGTAGGAGGGGCGGCGGGGGAGACCGAACACGAAAAACGCCCCGCATGGGCGGGGCGCTTTGGTCGAGAACTCGTGTCGATCAGCGGTAGAACTCGATGATCAGGTTGGTATTGACGTCGAAGGGGATCTGGTCGGTGCTGGGCTTGGCGACGACCTTCAGCTTGAACTCGCTGGGGTTCAGGTCGAGCCAGCCGGGGACTTCATAGCCAGCGAGACTTTCCATCGCGTCCTTGGCGAGCTTCTGCGCCTTGGGCTTGAAGGTGATGACGTCACCCACGCGGCAGCCGAAGGAAGGACGGTCGGTCTTGCGTCCGTTCACGAAGACGTGGCCGTGCGCCACCATCTGGCGGGACGCCCAGACGGTGCGGGTCAGCCCGGCGCGACGGACGACGTTGTCCAGCCGCATCTCGAGTTGCTGGAGGAGCATGTCGCCGGTGTTGCCGGGCATGGACCCTGCAAGCTCCATGTACCTGCGGAACTGCCGCTCAAGCACCGCATAGTGGAACTTGAGCTTCTGCTTTTCGTTCAGACGCACGCCGTAGTCGCGGAGGCGGCGGCCGCGGAAGCCGTGCATGCCCGGGAAGGTCAGGGCGCGCTTGGACGTGTGGCGCGGGGTATCCACGATCGGGACGCCGACGCGACGGGACTGCTTGAGTTTCGGACCGGTGTAGCGAGCCATGCGATATCTCCGTCTTCCGTGGTACCGGCCTTCCGGCCGGTGATCCTGGGGTGCACCGCGGCTGGCAGGACATGCCCCTTTCAGGGTTCCTTGCCGCGGGCGATCTTGGAAACCGGGTTCCGGTGGCTACCGGGCCGGCGATCCGGGTGATTTCCACCGGCACGACGCTGGTGGAAGGGAAGAATTGAAGGAGGGACGGGAAGGAAAGTCAAAGCCACAGCTGAAGTTGCACGGGTACTGTTAGGAGCGTGAGGTGTCTTTGTGTCGACTCGAAATTTGGTCTTTCTTGCGGAGGCCCCCATGGAACTGGTGCTTCGGCACGACGACGGGCGGGAATGGAAACTCGCTGGACTTCTCAGGCGAGTCGGCCGGATCGTGATGCTCGGCTGGAGCGCTGCGATGACCTCCGTGAGTTTCGTCAGCGCACTGAATTTTGGCGGCGTTGAGTGGCGCACATTCCTGATCTTCACAGGAATCACTTGGCTTTGCACTGCCACGGCATTGCGGGGAGGCTGGATTCTGCGCAGTTTGGTGGGGGCAATTGCGTTTGGGATGCTGGCGTACATGCGGTTCGCTCCCGAGGCCTTGTTCATATTCGCCGGACCAGCGGTAGTGGGCACGGGGCTTCTCCTTTGCTCTGGGAACACGGAGTCAAAGCCCGCTCAACGCGCCTAGGGCGTTCATGGAGAACGATCTCGGCGTACCGTCGTCCATGCCAACCCCCACTGCTTCGTTCGCCGCCCAGTCCGCCACCAGCCCCCTTGCCCCCTTCTCCATCACTCGCCGCGACCCGCTGCCGAGCGACGTCGCCATCGACATCCTCTACTGCGGCGTCTGCCACAGCGACCTGCACTTTGCTCGGAACGAGTGGGGCTTCACCACATACCCCGTCGTGCCCGGCCATGAAATCCTCGGGCGCGTCACAAAGGTCGGCAGCAAGGTCACAAGGTTTAAGGCCGGTGACATCGCCGCCGTGGGGTGCCTCGTCGACTCCTGCCGCGAGTGCGCGAACTGCAAGAAGGGGCTGGAGCAGTACTGCCCCGCGCCCGTCTTCTCCTACAACGGCCCAGACAAGCACTCCGGAGGCATGACCTACGGCGGGTACTCGACCAACATCGTGTGCGATGAGAAGTACACGCTCAAGGTGCCCGCCAATCTCAGCCCGGCCGGCGCTGCCCCGCTGCTGTGCGCAGGCATCACCACGTACTCACCCCTGCGCCACTGGAAGGTGGGACCGGGCCAGAAGGTCGGCATCGTGGGCCTGGGCGGCCTGGGCCACATGGGCGTCAAGTTCGCCCGCGCGTTAGGCGCACACGTCGCGCTCTTTACCACGTCTCCCAATAAGGCCGAGGACGCCAAACGGCTGGGCGCACACGAGGTCGTCATCTCAAAGAATGAGGACGACATGAAGAAGCACCTGGGGACGTTTGACTTCATCCTCGACACTGTGTCGGCCGATCACGACGTCAACGCCCTGCTCGCCCAGCTGAGGCTCGACGGCACGCTGGTCATGGTCGGCGTGCCGCCCAAGCCGCAACCGGTCGCGGTGTTCAGCCTCATCATGCCGCGCAAGCACCTCGCGGGCTCGCTGATCGGCGGCATCCCGGAGACCCAGGAGATGCTGGACTTCTGCGGGAAGCACAACATCGTGAGCGACATCGAACTAATCCCGATGCAGAAGATCAACGAGGCGTACGAGCGGATGCTCAGGAGCGACGTGAAGTACCGGTTCGTGATCGATATGGCGTCGCTGAAGAAGTGAGGATGGCGATCCCGGGCTTAACGGCCTCAGCCCCCACTCCATGAGCGCAGCACCCCCGATCAGCAAGGCTGCACTGATACCGGGCATAGCCCTCGTGGCAGCGTCCAAGCTACTGATCCGCGCGGGCGTTGCTCGGCGCACGGATGGCTGGCGTCGGGCAGCCGGGCTCGTCCTCAGGGGAGAAGAGTCGACCTTTGTCCTCTCGGCCTTCGGGCTGGACGCGTGGTCGGACGGACCTTCGCAGCGGAGTGCGGACCTCCACTGCGCGCAGTCGCACGTCGCCGCACGCCTTGCAGCTCAGCTGCGTGGTGAACCGGCTGCGCACATCCGTGTAACGAAGGGTGAATTCGAAGACCGCATCGAAACGACCAGCGGGCCGGCGTACACACTCGCACACGATCCGTGGGTCGAAGGCCCAGGGCGTTTTGTCCCTCCCACCGCCTGGAACGGCGAAACCGCAACAGCACTGCCCCCCAACGCAACCCCGCTCGTGAACTTTGTCTGCCGCATCTCCCACGACGGTGAGTGTGACGTTTGGGCGCGGTTCAACCATGTTGGCATTGACGGTGTCCCAGCCCAAGCGATCTTGACCCGTCTCGAATCCACATGGGGCGTACCCCGCTCGGTGCACTTTCCCAGCACGCAATCGTTTGCGCCGTTCACGATTCCACGGACTTGCCCAGGCCGGCCGGACCTTGGAGAGGTGCAGACTTTTCTTAACTTTGAACCGCTGCTCAAGTGGCGCAAGGGGCAGAACGCGCACTTGCCCGAGCCGATGACCGTGGGTGCCGCGCTGCTCTGGCGTATGGCGCATCATGAGGTCTTCCGAGGCCTGCACGCCGGATCCACGGTCGAAGTTCCGGAGGTTCAGGGCATCCCGGCGGGCGTGGGCGTCGTCGTCATCCGCGCGTCGGACTACACCGACAAGCCCGATGGACTTGCGCGATTCGTCAAGGACTTTAATCGTCAGATCGAACGGACCCGCTCCCGAGCCAGTCCTTCCATGCGCACGCTCGATGCGGCTGCACGCATCCCGGCGTCCCTCGCGGCCAACCTCATCCGTTTCGGCCTGAGCAGCGACCCGCGTGCCTTCGGCGAGGTGGCCCTCACCATGCTCCGTGATGCCAAGGTCTTCGGTGCACCACTCGCCGATACCGGGCACACCCGCGGCTTTCTCGCCATCGGCAACGCCGCACTGCCCACAGTCGAAGGCGGGTGCGTCGCGTGCGTCAGCGCCAAGGGTCCGGTTTCGACCATCGCGCAGTACCCCCGTGTGCTAGAGGATGTCTTGCGCGATCTCTGACCACCACGCCCCGCTTGAGCTCGGAATACGCTCTGCGGTTCGATTGCAGGGACCGGGAAGGCATATCGGAGACGGCGACGGTACACGGAACCCATGCCGAATGTGGGACCATTCCCATTCACATGATTCGAGCTGTAACAGCGGATGCTCAGGAGGATGCATGGACTTGGTCGAGCGTGTGCGTCATCGCCTTGCCAGCGTGGATCAGAGCCACGTGCTGAACTTCTATCCCCGCTTGACGCCCGATCAGCAGCGGGCGCTACTGGCCCAGGCGGACTCGATGGACCTGGAAGCGCTGCCGGGCTTGGTCCGTGAATACGTGCTGAAGAAGCCGGGCTTTGCAATGCCTTCGCGGCTGGAACCAGTGAAGTACTACCCGCACGACCCACGGTCAAGAGTGCGCGCATGGGACTGTGAAGCTGCCAGGAATGCGGGAGAGGGGCTGATCCGCTCCGGGAAGGTCGCGGCGTTCGTCGTCGCGGGCGGCCAAGGTTCACGGCTGGGATTCGAGGGTCCCAAGGGGTGCTTTCCGGCGGGGGCTGTGACGCGCAAGAGCCTGTTCCAGATATTCGCCGAGGGGATTCTCGGCGTCCAAGATCGAGCGGGCGGGGGCGTTGTGCTTCCGTGGTACATCATGACGAGCCCGCTGAATCACGAGGCAACGGCGTCTTTCTTCGAGTCGCACAAGTTCTTTGGATTACGGCGTGACCAGGTCATGTTCTTCCAGCAGGGGGTGATGCCTTCACTGGACATTCGGACAGGCAAGGTTCTCATGGCGTCGGCGCATGAGGTCGCCACCAACCCGGACGGGCACGGCGGGAGTATCCGGGCGTTGCACGTATCCGGGGCACTGGCCGACATGGCGCAACGCGGGGTGGAGCACCTGTCGTACTTCCAGGTGGACAATCCTCTGGTGCGCGTGATCGACCCGGTGTTCCTGGGGCTCCATTCCAGCGCACCAGATTCGTCGGGAGAGATGTCGAGCAAGATGGTGGCCAAGGCCGAGCCGGACGAAAAGGTGGGCGTGTTCTGCTTGTCGGATGGCAGGACGGAAGTGATGGAGTATTCCGACATGCCCAAGGACTTGCAGGGCGCGCGGAATGCGGATGGGCGGCTCACATACAACGCCGGCAATATCGCGGTGCACGCGCTGAGCCGTGCGTTTGTCGAGCGGCTGGCGACGGATGAGAGATTCAGCCTGCCGTGCCACCGGGCGGAGAAGAAGATTCCCTGCGTCGACCCGGTGACGGGAGCTGCAATCGCTCCCACGGAAAACAACGGGGTGAAGCTCGAGAAGTTCATCTTTGATGCACTCGGATTGTGCCGTCAGTCGCTGGTGTATGAAACTGATCGCGTGGAGGAGTTTGCACCGATCAAGAACGCGACCGGGGTAGACAGCGTGGAGAGCAGCCGGACGCTGCAGACCTTGCGCGCGGCGCGCTGGTTGGAGGCGGCGGGCGTGCAGGTGCCGCGCAGGGCCGACGGGAGCCCCGACTGCGTGCTCGAGATCTCGCCGCGCACGGCGCAGACCCCGGAGGACCTGCGTGACGCCACACTGCCCCACATTGAACGCGGCGGTCACGTTGCAATCTAGCTCAGAAGCGCGGCTCGTTTCCGTCACATGCTCATTGGCAGCCCCCATCCACTCGACCTATATGAAGTGTGCTGCCAGCACCCGAGGACGATCGCGGACGCCCTGCACTCGCTGCACGCGGGATCCCCCGCGGTGCTGCACGAGGACTTCTGTGGTTCAGCAGCGGTGTCGCGCGAGTGGTGTGGCGTTCCCGGGCGGCGCGCGGTGGCCACGGACACTTCCGACGACACCCTGCGCTACGCGCAATCGCGTTCAGGGGGGCTTGATATCCGGTTCCTGCTCGGTTCGGTGCTTCGGGTTCCTCCTGCCACTCCGGATGCTGACGTCATATTCAGCGGAAACTTCTCGGTCGGGGAACTCCGCACCAGGTCCGAGCTGCTGGCGTACCTGGCGCGGTGCCGCGCGCGGTTGCGGCCGGGCGGCATCTTTGTGTGCGATCTCTTTGGCGCGCAGCCGCGGACCGGAGGCGGGACCACGCGTCGCGTGCTGCAGCTGCCGGGCGGGCGCAGTTTGGAGTACGTGTGGGAGCAGCGTGCGTGGGACGCATGGGCAGCGCGGGTTCGGTGCGTGATCCACTTCCGGGTGATAGATGCAGGCGAGGTCGTTGCATCCTACCCGGATGCATTCGTGTACGACTGGCGGGTGTGGGGCGTGGCGGAAATGTCCGACGCGCTGCGCGAGGCCTGCTTTGAGAGCGTCGAAGTGACCGACCCGTTCGCTCACAACGGCGCACCCGCTGGCGATGCACGCGCAGTGCTTATGCGTGCGATGTAGGCACGAGCTTTTTGAGCTCGCGGCGCATGACCTTTCCGGTGGGGTTTCGGGGGAGCGCATCAAGGCGGATGATGGACTCAGGAACTTTGTATCCGGCCAGGGACTTGCGGCAGTGCTGCCGGAGCGCTGTCTCGTCGAACACCGCTCCCTCCTTGAGCTCGACAAAGGCAATGGGAACCTCGCCACGCATCGGGTCCACCCTCCCGACAACTCCGCTCGCGCTGACGGAACTGTGCTTGTTCAATACTTCTTCGATTTCCCTGGGGAAAACGTTCTCACCTCCGACGATGAGCATTTCCTTGATGCGCCCGGTGATGGATAAGTGACCGTCACTATCCAAGCGGCCCATGTCACCGGTCCGGAAGAACCCGTCGCTTGTGAAGGCCGCTGCCGTCTCGGAGGGGAGCTTGTAGTACCCGCGCATGATGTTGGGGCCGCTCATCTGCACTTCGCCATCTGTGTTGGCCGGGAGGGCGCGTCCTTTCACATCGACGATGCGTTGCTTAATACCCGGCAGGGCACGGCCGACG
>CALLYM010000121.1 GCA_937858155.1 uncultured Phycisphaerales bacterium
AAGGCAAATGTAGGCGCGCGCGCCGGCGAGTTTCAGGCGCGACACCTCCATGAACTGTTCGGCCTCACGTCCGATCGGGATCGCGATCACGGCATTGCGGGAGCGACAGACTTCACCGTTGGCGGTTCCTTCGAGCGGCATCCGCGCGCCGATGCCGGGAGGCGCCGGTCCGCCCGGAGCGCCAAAGGTGTCGATCACGCGCAGATACGGTTGGCCCGCCTCGATCACCGCCACCCCGATCCTGAAGATCGGCATGCACTGCTCGCACAAGGCCACGAGCTTGGGGAGGGAATGCGGCAGGTCCTCGGAGGCCAAGATCAACGCCGCCTGGTCGAGACAGTCACTGAGGTTCATGCCGGCACGGTACCGCGGTATTTCGTGAACACGCCACCGCAGGAGGGGCCGAATCACGGGATCTCGTGACCGACCCCTCGAAACGACTCGTATATAGAGGTCTCCTACCTGGCACCCCGGTTGCACTTACCGGTTTGTGATCCCTCTCCCGCAACCGGAGGTCGGATGAGCCAGGCCGCACCTTCTCACCTCGCCGCCATCGAGTTGCTCCGACGTGAGCACGAGGTGATCGAATCGGTGCTGTGCGCGATGCAGTGGGAGTCGGACCAAATCGATCAGGTAGCACAAACCTCGCGGCAGTTTTGGATCGATTCACTGGAGTTCCTCTCGGAGTTTGCAGAACGGTCGCACTACGAAAAGGAAGAGACCTGTTTGTTCCCGGCATTGATTGCAGCCGGGATTACCGATCGGGGCGGACCGGTCGGCGTGTTGCGCGCCGAGCATCAGGCCAGTCATGCAGCTCTTCAGCGCATGGCCATCACTCCGTGCGCTCGACTGGGCTTCGATGCGGAAGAAGACAGCGATCGAGCCGCTCGTGGCCGCGGTGCAGTCCCTGCCGCCGGAAGACCGCCGCACCATCAACCTGCTCCTGCGACGCTGCCTGGCACTGCGGACCACCCCGGGCCTCAAGGTCATCCTCGAAGAGTTGAACGCTCGGTACCCGGAGCGTGTGGACGAGTGGGCATCGCTTCACGGCGGTTTGGACCGGGTCGTCTGGACCTATCTCAACGCACCCGACGCATTTGAGGAAGCGGCGGTCTTCGCGCGGGCGGATTCATTGGCGTCTACCCGATATGGCCGACGGTGGACCGGGGTTCCTTATGACTCATTCGATGCGGGCCTGGAGCGGCGCACCGCGCTGATTGAAGCCCTGATCGCGATGCACAAGGAGCAACTGCGGGGTGAGAACTGTCATGTCAACCACTACAGAAGGTCCGGCGGCACCGAGTACTTCTTCGCCTATCTGCCCAACTGGCCGGAGAACTTTGATGTCTTTAACCACAACGGCCAATTGGAGCACATCGACCTTGCAACCGCCTTCAGCATCCTCTTCGTGTTCGAGAAGTCGGGCGGTGCGCTCGAGATCGTGGCACAGGCCGACCACGCCACCCTAGTCGCGCTCCGCAGGGCGTTCTATGCCGCCATCACCAACACTGATGTTCCCGACGCGGACCCGGACAAGCCCGCCTTTGCGCTGGACCATCTGCTCACGGATGGGTTCACGTTCGCCGCGCCGGGCGTGGCGGACCTGGACTCCGCCACGGTTGAGCGTCTCCTGGTGTTCCCGGTGCTGGATGGGCACGAGGTGCAGGGCTTGCAACTCCGCATCAAGCGCGGCACGCCGTGGGCAAGCACCCTTCAGCGACTGGACGCCATGCTGGCCAGCAATGGACTTACCCGAAACCAGGTCACGATCGGGGAGGTCCGTGTACGGCTGACCCTAGTAGCCCACGGAAACAAGCGTGCACGGTCCTTCCTCATCAACATCACTCCAAAGGCGTCGGACCTCAAGAGCCAGGACGACGACGACCTACGGGCGCTGGGTGATCGGTGCCTTAGGTTGTGGGAGATCATCGATGCGTGACGCCATCTCCCTGCTCTGCGCCGCGCTTGCGGATCCGAACGCGACACTGTCCCCGCTGGGGTGGAGGTCGATTGCCCCCACGGAGCGGCAGGTTCTTCTCGATGCCGGGCTTGCGAAGCCCGGTGTGGCGGCGGATCGGATCGCCTGCCCGGTCTGCTCGCCACCGCACTTTGAGAGCGTTGTGAGGCGCACGGGGGGGGATGGCGCCGTGCGACTCTCCATTCGATGCCCCGTGAACCACCGGGTGGATGTGACGGAGGAAGACCGCCGGACCTACAGCATTGACGTACTCGCCGTCGCCAAGGCGATCTCCAAGTCGCTCGCTCTGACCGGCGTCCTAGCGGCGATCTCGCATGGCCGGGTATGGCACTGCGGCGGGCGCGACCAACATGGAGTTCGCCTGGAGGTGTACTTCGCGTGGGGACTCGTCCCACCGGAGCGGACAGCGATCCTGAAGGCGGTTCCCCGCAGCAGCGTTCCGCCGCTGTTGCTGGTCCCGGCGCCACTGCCCACCGAACACGTCTGGCCGCAGCCGAGCCCCACCGTCTACCCCCTGAACGCCATTGCCACCTTCGTTGAGAACAAGTTGGTGATTGATCCGGGGTGTGTGAGGCACGCGCAGCAGAACGCGTCCAACGCGGCTCAAGCGCCCTACATGTTCCGTCGGACAGGCGACGCATGGGAGGTAGCGTTCGATGGACAGGTCTCGAGGGGCATCAAGGACCGGGTGGGCATGCACTACATCGCCCAGCTCCTTGCCCAGCCATACCGCGACATTGGTGCCGCGGCGTTGCTAGAGGCCCGAACCGGAGTCCTGCCGGGAGAAGTATCGGGCACGTCAGGAAAGGAAATGGACAGCAAGATGCAGTCCGACTTGAAGGCCGCCAAGGCCAAGCAAGTGAAACTGCATCAGGCCGCTGTTGACCGCGGGGACACTGCCGTCGCACAGCGAGCGCAGCAACTAGGTAGGAACATTGACGCCGAGTTGCAGAAGCGCAAAGGCCTCCGCAACCGCAGCCGAGAGAAGTATGACGCTGGCCGCGCGAGTAACGCCGTATCGATGGCAATCGCGCGGGAGTTCAAGGCGTTGAGAAAGAAGATTGAGCCTCTTGGAGCCCATCTGGAAGCGTTCGTTCACACGGGACTGGCCTGCCGCTACGCGCCGGACAAGGAGATCGACTGGCTGCTCTAGCGCAGCCGGCGGCTTATGTACCACAAGTGATGTGGTAAAACCACAGGAGTTGTGACGCCCCCCGGACAACCGGGGGGACATAACCCCAGGGGCCCATCCAAGTCCATTTGACGAAGCCGCCCCCTGGGGGCGGCACGGTCGCTCACTGCTGACTTGGCTGCCCTGACGCCTTTCCCCCCCGGTGGGAAGGCTCGCGTGACGATCCATTGCTCCGTTCTCTCCCCGATCGCCCAGCAGTTCATCCACAACAAGTCGAGGCGACTGTGCCGCCGCCCCGGATTCTCGCGGTCCGACGCCGACGACCTGCGGCAAGAGATGACCGCGTACGTCTGGGCAAAGTCCCCTGCGTACGACGCTCGCCGAGGCAATCCCGAGGCGTTCGTCACAATGCTGACCAACTCGTGGACCGCGATGTACCTGCGCGACCGTGGTCGCGCCAAGCGTTGCCCCGCACGCCCGGTCCTTTCCCTCGACACGTTCATGGTGATGAGCCAGGGGAAGCTGGTGCCACTCGGCTCGACATTGCTGCTTGACGGGGACCGCCGTCGCACCAATGTTCCTGGCCTGTCGCCCGAGCAGGCGGCGGAGTTCCATGACAACCTCGCGATGGTCATGGCCCGCACCACGCTGGCCGAGCGTGATCTCCTCATCAGTGTGTTCGACCACGGCATCGCGGGGGTAGCTCGCGTCATGGGCCGGTCCCGTCGTGACGTGCAGCGGGAAGTGACTGCAATCCGCACGCGCTTTTGCACAGGAATCGCAGATTCCTGCGCAGCTGCGCACGCCGCGGCATAGGTCACCAGTGACGAGACCGCGCACATGCGGTCCAGCGGGGAAGGGAGCGTCGCCAAGTCACCGGCGCTCCCCACTCCCGCCCACCAAGCCCGTCAACCGTGGAGGAATCCCCATGCCGCAAATCGAGTTCAACCCATCGGAGTTCGCGGGGCACCTCACCCCGTCGGTGCTGCCCGCCGCCGCTTACCAAGGCCGCGTCATCGACACGCAGTGGCGCACGCCCCGGTCTAGCGATGGCAAGTTCCTGCAGGCGGGTATTCAGATCACGGAAGGTGAACACGAAGGCCGAATCGTGTTCGCGAGATTCCACCTCAAGTCAGCGGTGGCCGCGACCGTCCTGATCGCGCAGCGCGAACTCGCCTCGTTATGCGCTGCGCTTGGCATCGGCGCGCTGAAGGACTCGGAGCAGCTTCACGACAAACCGCTGACGGTCGTGCTGGGCGTCAAGCGACGCGATGGGGTTGGCGACCTCGTCAACTGCGTGACGGCGTTCGGGCCGCCGGGCACAACTCCGGACACAGCGCCCAACGCCCGCCCTCCCCGCCGCACCCGGGCCACCACTCCGGGCAAGTAGCAGCCCAGCACCCGCCGGCGCCAAGCCGCGCCGCGACGCACGGAACACACCAATGAACCATCGCAATACCACAACCGGACCCGCTGACACACCTCTTGGAGAGGGGCCGCCGCCACCCCTGGACCAAGACTTTGACCCCGACGTTGTGCCCCGAGACCTTCGCGACCCAGACCGCTGGGTCTGCTGGAAGTGGGTGCCGATCCCGGAAAAGCCGGGCGAGTACACCAAGGTGCCGGTCGTCGCGGGCCAGTCATACGGAGCGGACACCACCAACCCCAACCACCTGTCGGCGTTCGCGCCGGCGCTCTCCGCTGCTCGCGGAAGCGGCGGCACCCTCGGCATCGGGTCAGTGTTTGTCGATGGCGGCGGGATCGTGGGAGTGGATGTTGACGGGTGCATCGGCCCCGGCGGTGTGTGGGCGCCCAAGGCCCTTGAGATCGTCGCGTCGCTCCCGACGTACTGGGAGATTTCGCCCTCCGGCACCGGCGTCAAGGGATTCCTCCGCGGCGTCAAACCAGCGGGCGCGGGGTGCACCTCCCGGGCGTTGGCGTCGCTGGGCATCAAGAAGATCGAGGTCTACGAGCGTGGGCGGTTCTTCACCGTCACGGGCCGGCATGTGCCGGGCACGCCGCTGGCGGTCAACGAGTGCCAGGCCGGGCTTGATGATCTTTGCAGATTGCCCGGGCTGCTCAAGCCCGCGCCCATCCCCGCTATGGCGTGTGACTCTGCCCGATTGACCGCCGCCTTCGACGGCAGCGACGATGCCCTCATAGAGAAGGCGTGCGCCGCCAAGAACGGCGACCGCTTCCGCCGCCTCCTCGAGGGCGATCGGTCCATGCACGGTGGCGACGACAGCAGCGCGGACCTCGCGTTCTGCAACCTACTGGCCTTCTGGACCGGCAAAGACAGGGAACGGATGGACCGGATCTTCCGCGGGTCGGGTCTGTTCCGCCCAAAGTGGGACAGCCCCCGGGGCCAAACCACGTACGGCGGCATCACGCTCGAACGTGCGATCGCCGAGTGCGCGGACGTGTACTCGCCCCATCCCCGTGAGCAGCGGCCGCACCCAGCGCAGACAAACGGTCACATGCCGCCAACGGATGGCGCTCCAGCCCTCCCTGTCGAACCACCGCCGGCACTCGATGGGTCAATCCCCCTTGGTCAGCGCGACCCCGACTCTGGCCGACTCGTGCTGTCGCCACGGCGAACGCTTCCCACCGCCGAGGCGTACCTGCGGGAGTTCCAAATGCACACCCAGGGCCGCACGCTGCACGCCTACGGCGGGGTGCTGCTCGAATGGGCTGAGAACAAGTTCCGCCCGATCGAAGAGGGCGCGATGAAGCAGCGATTGCTGCCGTGGCTCCACCGGGCGCTCCGCTACGGGTACAACAAGAAGACCAGAGAACTGGAACTCATGGACTTCGAGGGGAACCCCACCACCGTTGCCCAGGCCCTGGAATCGGTCCGGTCCATCGCGCACTTGCCGGCGTCGACCGTCTCCCCGTCGTGGCTCTGCGATCCTGATGGACTTCCGCCGGCGACCGAACTCGTGCCGTGCCGGACGATGAATTACCACATCCCAACGGACCGCGTCCTCGCGCCCACGCCCGCGCTCTTCAACGTGAACGCGCTCGACTTCGACTACGACCCGGACCCCGACCCCCCCGAGCGCTGGATCAAGTTCCTCGAGCAGTTGTTCGGCGAGGACCTGGAGTCCGTGGAACTGCTGCAGGAGTGGATGGGGTACACCCTGACGGGCGACACCTCGCAGCAGAAGATGCTGCTCATCATCGGACCCCGCCGGTCAGGCAAGGGCACCATCGGACGCATCATGGGCCGGCTCGTGGGCGTCGGGAACGTCGCCGGACCGACGACCGGGAGTTTGGCTGGCAACTTTGGCCTCCAGCCCCTCATCGACAAGTCGCTCGCCATCGTGAGCGACGCCCGGTTCAGCGGCGAGGGTGTTTCCACGGTGGTGGAGCGGCTGCTCTGCATCTCGGGCGAGGACACGCTGTCGGTGGACCGGAAGTTCCTGGGCGCGGTGAGCATGAAGTTGCCGACGCGGTTCGTGTTCCTCTCGAATGAACTCCCGAAGTTGCTCGACTCCTCGGCCGCCTTAGCGGGCAGGTTTCTGGTGCTCCGGCTCGAGCAGAGTTTCTACGGCAGGGAAGACCCATCGCTCACCGACCACCTTGTCGCGGAACTACCGGGCATCCTCAAGTGGGCCATCGCCGGGTGGCGGCGGCTCAAGGCGCGCGGGCACTTCGTCCAGCCGGCCAGCAGCGCGGACGCCATCCACGAACTCGAGGACCTCGCGTCGCCCGTCGGAGCATTCCTCCGTGAGTGCTGCGAGGTCGCGCCGGGGCACCGTATCGAAGTAGACGCCCTTTACGCGGCATGGTGCGCGTGGTGCCAGCGCGAAGGGCGAGACCACGCGACCATTAAGACGACCTTTGGGCGGGACCTCGCGGCGGCCGCGCCCGGCGTCAAACGCAGGCGGGGCACGGGCCAGATTGCGTTCTACGAGGGGCTCCAACTGGCGGCTCCGTCGCTTTGACTGCCGTGCACTGTCGCGAACTGTCACGACACCCCCTATTGCACCCTACCTATCGCACGCGCGCGGGCGCGCGCAGGAGAGAGGTGGAATCCAATGGGACTGTCGCGACAGTTCGCAGCAGTACGCGACAGTGGCCAGAGGAACCGTTCCGGGCTGGCACGATTTGCCCGTTGTGGGTGAACCAGGGAGTGACCTGATGAACGCCACCGCACGTGAAGCAAAAGCGGCCAGCACGTTTGTGCGTGCTCTTCTGGAACTGATCGATGCCGTGGAAGAGGGCAGGACGGCACGCCACCCGCCGTCGAAGCCGCCAGAACCCGTACCCGAATCGGTACCGCGGCGGTGCCGATGCGCGGGCGCGGAGCCAACGCCCTTGCTGACACCCCGGGAAGCGGCGGCGTACCTGCGGGTCAGCACCGGGACGGTGTTCAACATGTCGGCTCCCCGGGGCGCTTTGCCTGTCGTCCGCATCGGCGCATCGGTGCGGTATTCGGTCCAGGACCTCGACGCCGCCATCGACCGGATGAAGGTCAAAGCGGGTGGTTCGCGCGCGTAATCGCGTTGCAGCGCCGAGCGTGGTCCGCTATGATGTTCGCACGCGGTGACGCTGGCTTTCGCTGCCCCCGTGTACCCCATCGATCCATCCCCGACGCCAAGCTTTGGACGGCCTGGCCCGCATGTCGTGCGTGCTGGTAGTGACCAGCGGGTGGTGGTGG
>CALLYM010000122.1 GCA_937858155.1 uncultured Phycisphaerales bacterium
TTCACTTTGTTGCCGTCGTCACAGACTTCAGGGGGCGTGATCACGCCGTTGCCGCAGCCTGTGGGCTTGCAGTTACTGTCGCAACCATCGCCGTCAATCAGGTTGCCGGTCCTTTGGTTGAGCACAAACGGAATCCGGATCAACCCGAAAGTCTTGACGCTGGTGGCCAGCATCAAAGCCGTGTGTGATCGGTGAGTGCGACATCCATCCGGATGTGCCTTTAGGTCTTTGAGTTTGATGTTTTTGAGGATCATAAATTTAATAACCCCTCCCGGACTGCAACATCGGCCGGTGGCTGAGGCGCGCTGTCCGAGCCCCGCAAGCAGCACCACCACACACACCACCATCATTTTGCGAGCGTTCCTGCGGTATCGAGGGGAAGACAGGATCGGACAACCTCCGGTGAGATGACAGGGATCACGCGGACAGCTCCACGTGGTTCAGCGACTCATCGCCCCAGCTATCCCAGCCAAGGCGAGATTCGCGGGCGAACATCTCGAGCCGCGGTCCGTCGCTGATCTGCTCCACGAGCTCAAGGAACCCCGGCGGCTTCGCGCTGTGCTTCGGATAGCCGTTCTCGTAGGGTCGCTTCCAGTCAAACCAGTTGCGACCGATTCGTGATGTGGCAGCCAGCTTGCCGCGTCGTCCGAATAAGCAATACTCAGTCGCCAGCCCGTAGCAGCCGCCCAGGCCCCCACCCACTCCGGTCCAGGTTCCTGGCGCTGGGCCCGTCCACTGGAGGATGTTCGGGCTGGAGCCGCTGTTGTACGCGCCGCCCGCGTACACAATTCCTGTCGGTGCGACGATCAGGTCCCGGGCCGGCGCCCCGGCGGCAAGGTTCTGCCACGCGGTGCCCGTCCAGATGGCCGATCGCGTGGACGCGACAGTACCCCCCACAACTGTGAAGTTGCCCGCGACAAACAACTGGCCCGACGGCAGCACGGTGAGCCCCGTGACGATGTTGTTGACGCCGCCGCCCAGCGGCGACCACGTCGTCCCGTTCCACTTGGCGAGGTAGAGCGCGGGCGCACCCCCGGCAGTCGTGAAGTCGCCGCCGACAACGAGCTCGTTGGTGGACGGCAGCACCGCGAGCGTGCGGACATCGTTATTGACGCCCGCGCCCAGAGCGTGCCAGTTCACGCCGTCCCAGGCGGCAATGTGGTTCACGGTTTGTCCGCCGGCGGTGGTGAATGTGCCGCCGACAACAAGCAATGGTGGGTTGGGGCCCGCTCCGTCGGCGTCCCAGTGGATCATGTTCCACGCCTCGGCGTTCATGCCAACTTCGCCCGGCCCGGGACGCCACTGCGGTGAACATTGAGCGTGCGCGACGAACGCGCTGGCGAGGGTCGAAAGTGCGACCACTGTCACCGCTGGGCGCGGACGAATCAAGAAACCTGCGGACATCCCTACCTCCCTTGCTTCCCCCGACGTGAGATTCACAGCATACCCGAAGTCTGACGGACGCCAACCTTTTCGAAGAGCGATGCGATGTGAGGATGGGCAACCTGGCCGTGGAGTCTGCCGGAGAAACACATCCTCAAATACCCGGAATACTCCCAGAGAGTTTCCTCACCTCACGCACCCGCCGCCACCGAACACGCTGATGATCGCCGCGACATCGGTGACATCCGGGAACAACTCGTCGTTGTTGAAGTCGATATCCACGTTGCAGGGCGGGTCGGCGGGCTGCTGACCATCACAGACGCCACCGGCGAAGACCGAAAGGAAGTCGGTGATATCGGTGATGTCCGGGAAGAGCGTGTCGTGATTGAAGTCCACGGAATCGCAGAGGGGGCACTCGTCCGGAATATCGTCGTGGTTTGTGTCCAGGCTCGTCCCGCTCGCGATATCGCAGTCGTCGGGGATCAAGTTGTTGTTGCAGTCGTTGAACGTGCCCTGAAAGCCGGCGGGCAGGATGCGAAAAACCTCGCCACCCTGCTGGTCCACCACGTACATCTCCCCGAACATGTCGGTGCCGAACGAGGTCGGACGGTTGAGCTGCACCGATCCGGGCGGGTCGAGCTCCTCGCGCCGGGAGGTAAGTTCGGAGAGTGCTCCGTTGGCGCCTTTGCGGAAGGTGAAGATGTCCCCGGAGCACCAGTCGGCAAACATGTACGTTCCCTGATAGCAGGGCATGAGGGAGCCGCGGTACACAATCCCGCCCGTGATGGCGCAGCCCTCGTTCATCAACGGTGGGATCGGGACGCCATAGTGGCCGTATGTAATGATCGGCATGACAACCGGCGTGGGGAGCGGGCTGCAACCGCCAAGCCCGGTCTGCACGTTGCCCTCGAAGCATCGCCATCCAAGGTTCAGGCCGCCGACGGGGGGCAGGATCGTCACTTCCTCCTGCGTGTCCTGGCCAACGTCAGAGACGTAAAGCTCGTTCGTAACACGGTCGAAGGATGCGCGCCACGCATTGCGGATGCCGTACGCCCAGATTTCGTCGTCACCGGGCACGCCGAAGAACGGGTTGTCGAGAGGGTTGCGATAGTTGCGGGTCGGGTCGGCAGGCACGCCGTCGTCGTCCTCGTTGCCAGGGATGTTGTCCCAGCCGTCCACGTCCAGACGGAAGATCTTCCCGAGCTTGTTGTTGAAGATGTTCTGGGCGTTCCCGGTGGTGTCCCCGCTCGGTGGCTGGTCGTCGTTGCTTCCGCCGCCGTCACCGCACGCCGTGTACAGGTACCCATCGTTTCCGAACTCGAGCCAGCCGGAGTAGTGGTTGTCGCGCGGGTGCGGGATCTGCCAGACGAGTTCGGTCGTCGGGTCCGCCTGATCGGGATTCGCTGCGCTGCGGTGGCCGCGGTGGAGTGCCCAGTACCAGTCCGGGTCGCGGGAGAACGTAAACCAGAAGTACCCATTCTGCTGGAAGTTGGGGTGGAACGCCATCGCGAGCAAGCCCTGCTCGATGCCGATGTTGGCCACGTTGTTGACGATCAGGAACGGCACCGGGTTGAGCGTCGGGTTTGGTGTGTCGACGTTGTTGATGACCCGGATGGCTGCCGACGTCTGACCGGGGATGATCTTCTCAATCACATACAGCCGAGTCGGGTCGCCCGGCGCGCCGCCGACCCAGACCGGGTTGCTGAGCCCCCCCACGACAAGCTCTGAACGCAGCTTCTGTTGCTGAGCAGACACAGACCGCGAGCACGCGAGGATGGCGAGCGTGCTGAGGACGAACAGGCGGACCGCGTGCTGCATGGTGGATTCCTGGCTCGTGTGCGGGACCGGTAGTAACAAGCCGAACGCCGAGGCGGCGCCTGGTGTTGCCATTATTGCGCGGAGTCAACGGAAAGTCTGTGCGTTCAAGCAGCTATAGCAGCTATCTGGTGATGTCCGGGCCCCGCAGCCTCCCCCCAGGTAGGAAGTGCAAGTGCTTCACTTTGCAGGTGCCGGTTCCTGCCCCACGATCACCCGATGCACGCACCGCCACTGAACACGCTGAGCAACGCGTCGATGTCCATCGTGTCGGGGAACAAGCCATCGTTGTTGAAGTCGATGTCCCCGCATGTGCCCGTACTGCAGGCGCCGCCGCTGAACACGCTCAGGAAGTCGTCAATATCCAGGGTGTCAGGGAAGAGCGTGTCGTTGTTGAAGTCGACTGGGTCGCACGTTGGTCCGCAGGAAATCGCCGGCGCCCACTTGGCGATCCGCGTCACGGGCACCCCTCCGGCTGTGGTAAAGTCGCCCGCCGCGAGGAGGTCCCCGTTTGGCAGCAGCAACAGCGAGCGAACGAGAACGTCCATGCCCGAACCCATGGGGTGCCAGGCGGCGCCGTCCCAACGCGCGACGCGGTTGGCAGGGCTGCCCCCTGCCACGGTGAAGTTTCCGGCGGCGACGATGTCACCGTTGGGCATGCTCACCATGGAGTACACGCCGGGGTTTGGGGTGAATGCGTCAAGGCCGCCACCCAGCGCGCTCCAATCGGTGCCGTTCCACCGTGCGATGTACTTGGTCGAGACCGTGCCCGCCGTGGTGAAGTCTCCCCCGGCGAGCAGATCACCGTTGGGCAATACGAGGAGCGTCCGCACCAGCACGTCAAAGCCCGCGCCCAGCGGCGACCACGTGGCGCCGTTCCAGCGCGCGATGCGGCTCGCGGGATTGCCGCCCGCAGAAGTAAATGCTCCCGCGGCGACGACATCACCATTCGGCATGACGGCGAGCGCCGAGGTCGTGCTGCTAAGCCCAGATCCGAGCGGGGACCAGGCGGAGCCGTTCCAGGACGCGATGCGTGAGGCGGGATTGCCTCCCGCGGATGTCATCGCACCGCACACGACCACCTCGGTCGCCGTGCGCGGCACAACGACGAGCAGTACGGAGTTCACGCCGTCGCCCAGGGGGGACCAGTTATTGACGGAGCTGTGCCAGAAGGCGGCCCTGTTCGCAGGGCCGGTGCCCGCACTCGTGAACGCCCCCACCGCCACGAGGTCGCCATTGGGCATCGGCGCGAGGGACCGGCACTCGTTGTTGAAACCGGCGCCCAGGGGGGCAAAGGCCGCCCCGTCCCACGTGGCCACGCGGGCGGCCGGGACCGCGCCGATGTTGGAGAAAACGCCCCCCAGCGCGACGAGCGGCCCCCCCGGCCCGGCGCCGTCGGCATCCCACAGGACCATCGAGTGGATGCTGGCGTCAGGACCGCTCGTGGAAATGGCCTGCCACTCGGGCGGGCACTGCGCGCGGGCCCCGGCGCACACCATCAAGGCAACGGAGCCAACATACAAGGCGCGACCAGTATGCATTCGAGAGCCCTCCGGACTTGGGGTGAGTACCGATTAAGCAGCCGGTCAGCTTCGGAAGATCGACCTACATGCACGGCCCGCCGCTGAAGACGCTGAGGAGCGCGTCGATATCCGTCGTGTCCGGGAAAAGCGTGTCGTTGTTGAAGTCGATGTCCCCGCACGCACCCGTGGAGCAGGGCCCGCCAGAGAACACGCTCAGGAAGTCGTCGATGTCGGCGGTGTCCGGGAACAGCGAGTCATGGTTGAAGTCGATAGTGTCGCACGTGGGGCCGGTCGGCTCGCACTGATCGGCCTGGCCGTTGCCGTTGGAGTCCGCGCAGGTCGTCAGCGCACCGCGCCACGTGCCGCCCCCGCCGTTGCAGTCTGACTGTGAAAGCTCGATGCAGAACGTGCCGAAGCAGCACGCGCCGGTCGGCTGCGGGCAGTTTGCGCCGGCGCACGTGGAGCCCACGCCGCGGAACGTGCCGCCCTGCCCGGTGCACTGGTTCTGGGATACGCCGGTGATGCAGGAGCCGTTCGGCAGGCAGCACGCGCCGAGCGGGCACACGTTGTTGGTGGCGCACACGGACCCTGTGTACCAAGTGCCGCCCGCGCCGGTGCAGTTCGTGCTCGTCAGGTTGAGGCAGAACCCGTTGGGGAGGCAGCACGCGAAGGTGGGCTGTGGGCAGTTGGTGCCGGCGCAGGTCGTGTTCGCGCCCTGCCACGTGCCCCCGCCTGTTGTGCAGGCGGACTGCGTCGCGACACTGCACACGCCCTGCGTGCAGCAGGCGCCGGTGGGCTGCGGGCAATTGGTGCCTGCGCATGCGGTGTTGTCACCCTGGTACGTGCCTCCTTGCGACGTGCAGCCCGGGCCGTCGGTTGTGGTGCAGGTGCCGCTCGATAGGCAGCACGCGCCGGTCACGGGGACGCAGTTGACCGTGGACCAGTTCACGCGGGTGACCCAGTCACCGCGCGGGCGGCAGCCGTTGTTCTGGCATGCGCTCGCGGCGGAAAGGTTGCTAAAGCGGGCCCAGCCCCCGTTGGCCGGGCATCCGAACGGGCCGCAGTTCACGCCGAACAGCCAATTCACGGTCGGGTTGTTCAGCTGCGTGTAGTTGTTGCACTGCGTGTTGTCGGTGACCGGGAACGCGTTGCAGCAGGTGGGGTTGGGGGAGAGGCAGGGGTTGGACGATGGCTGGTTGTGCTGAACGACGGTCCACGCCACGCTGAAGGTGTGGCTGCCGTTGTCGTTGATGATGATCTGATCGGGGTCGTTTGGGTCAACGGAGAACTGCAGATTCACGCCGGCCGTGCCGGGGCCCACACGCAGGTGCGGCAGGATGGTGTCGTCGGAAAAGTCCTGCTGCACGAGCGTGCCGGTCTGCGGGGTGCCCTGGTAGAAAGAGATGGCCCAGTGCGTCGTGGTCTGCGAGGTTGCGCCGGAGGTGGCGAAGATGGCCTCCGCGAGGTCGATCTTGATGGGGAATTCGCTCGCCTGGAGCGTGTAGGTTGCGCTCAGGCTCTCACCTTGCGAGAAGCCCGCCTGCATGGTGTACGTGCCGCCGCTGAAGTCGGCGGCGGTGAGGCTGGCGACGCCATTGCAGGCCCGGCTTGTGAACCCCCCGGGGTAGCCGTGGCGCACCACGCGCATCGTGTCGATGTGGTCCAGGGTGACTGGAACTTCCATCGCCGCCTTTGTGGATTCCTCGGGTGCAACGGGCTGGACTTGCGCCGCAGCGTGCGCGGCGACAAGGGCAAGGGTGGCGAGGCTGAAGCGCATGGGCATGTTTGACTCCGGTGCGATACTGGGACACCCCACCATACCACAAACGCGGGCGTGCGCCAAGACGATCCGCGTCGGAAAGGGTGGCAGTTGCGTGGACCCAAATGAAAAGCCCCCGGACTTTGGGTCCGGGGGCTTGGGTCTCCGTCAGATGAAAGGCGGGCTTGCGGCCCGCATCTCAGCGATTACAGGAGGCAGGGACCACCGCTGAAGACGCTCAGGAGGGCGTCGATGTCCAGGGT
>CALLYM010000123.1 GCA_937858155.1 uncultured Phycisphaerales bacterium
TATCGCCGCTGCTGCCGTTGTCGGTGGACAGAAGGATGTACTGGCCGTTGTGGACCAGGGCGATGTCCAGGTCGGCGTCCCACGTATGGGTCAGGTTGATGCGGACGGTCAGCCCTGTGATCGCCGCCGTACCACCAGCAACGGTGATCGTGTCGACCACGGTCGGGTTGTCGGGAATGGCAACGTTTGGGGTGCTCGTATACGTGATCTGCGCGCTGGCGGCGCCGCAGACTGCGAGCATGGCACCGATAGCCAAGCCCTTACACAGCAAGTTCTTCATCTGGAGACTCCTCACCTTTTCTGCACACACACAGGCCCTATCTGAGCAGGGGTGACACGATGTCACGACAAACGTACCCGAGAGGGGCCGGCCAACGAACAGTGTAACACACGAATCGCGCTGCGCCTGCGCGATTCCGGTGGTTTTTGGTGAGATTGGGGGGATGGGCAAGTGGTTATCGGTGAAGGGTTTTGATAGCCGACCAAAGCCCTTGCGAAGTGAAAAGCCCCCGGGCCTTCGGCCCGGGGGCTTGCAATCATCAACTCAATACCACGATTACACCAAGCAGTCGCCGCCGGAGAAGACGCTCAGGAGGGCGTCGATGTCCAGGGTGTCAGGGAAGAGGGTGTCGTTGTTGAAGTCGACGTCGTTGCAGCCAGGGGTGGGGTCGGTGCTGCAGGGACCGCCCGAGAAGACGCTCAGGAAGTCGTCGATGTCCGCGGTGTCGGGGAAGAGGGTGTCGTTGTTGAAGTCGATGGGGTCGCAGGCGGGGGCGCCGTTGATCTGATCGACGTCGGTCTGCGTGACCAGGCCGTCGCAGTTGACGTCGCCCTGGCTCCAGACCGCGTTCACGGTGCCGAGGTTGGCGGTCGCGATCGCGGCGTCTGCGCCGTTCACCACGCCGTCGAGGTTGATGTCGGTGATCGACGTCCCGAGGATGACCGTGACGACCTCGGTCACGTCGCTGCAGTCGATGACGCGGTCGCCTGTCACGTCGGCCGAAAGGTCGGCGAGGGCGGCTTCGCTGAGGTTGGTTTCCCA
Source organism: uncultured Phycisphaerales bacterium (assembly GCA_937858155.1). Taxonomy (GTDB): domain Bacteria; phylum Planctomycetota; class Phycisphaerae; order Phycisphaerales; family UBA1924; genus BJHL01. The sequence goes on from CALLYM010000123.1 coordinate 1,043, forward strand.
GTTCACCTGGCGGTCGGCGGCGGTGTTGATCTGGCGGCTGATGTAGTCCACGTCGTAGGCGTCGATGCGGTTGTCGTTGGCGGCGGGGATGCCGTCGTTGGCGTCCGCACCGATCGGGAGGTAGCCGGGGGTGGTGAGGCCCAGGGAGTTCGCGATGTCCGCGCGGCTGTCGCCCGCGGTGTAAGTGCCCAAGGCCTTTGTGGTGCCGAAGAAGTTGTTGCTGCCGCCGCCGTTTGCCTGCCAGGCGTTATCGACGGCGGTGAATGCGGCCTTGCGGTCGACCTTGCCGGTGTTGGGCCCGGAGACGGCCTTGCCCAGACCGTCGGCCCAGTAGCGGACGTCGATGCGGTCGGCGACGAAGGCGGAACCGTTCCACACCCGGCCGAAGTTGCCGTCGCCGGTGAAGTCGCCCAGGAGTTCGATGCTGGCCTTGGCGGTGCCGTTGGGGAGGCCCCAGACGGGGCCGCCGTTGCGCTGACGCCAGGCCTTGATCATGTCCTCGGCGTCGTTGATGTCGCGGAGACCGTCGTTGTTGAAGTCGCCGGCGATGCGGTTGCGTGACTCCATCGAAGCGCTCAGGTCGCCGGAGTTGTCGAAAGTGCCGTCCTGGAGCAGGTAGTTGATGTTGGAGGTCGGGGCGGTGTTGTCGGAATAGATGAAACCCGCGGTGCGGGTGGGGACCCGGCCGTTGAGAGTGACGTCGGACGCGCCGTAGGTGTTGTAGCGGAAGGCGCTGGCGGGGGCGCGGTAGGGGTTGTTGGCAGAGTCGTGGCAGTAGGTCTGGGTGTTGATGTTGAAGGACGTGTTGGCGCCCCACACGGTGCCGCCGCCTGCGGTCGTGGGGAGTTGATCAACCGACGCGAAGGGGAACACGAAGGTGCCGACGAACTCGCCGGGGGAGAAGTCGGCGGTGGCGGGCGGCGTGGGTGAGACGAGGCGGTCGTAGACGGTGACCGAGCGGCTGATGTTGTTCACCCACTTGGCGGCGTAGGGGTTGCACATGGAAGGAGTCATGGGGCTGGGGGCCACATCGGTCGGGTCAAAGCCGTAGCCGCCGCTGGCGACGGAGCTGGCGCGGGGATCACCCATCGTGGCGAAGTCGGCCTTGCCGCCGATGCGCCAGCCGTCGCCGGTGTTGGTGCCACCCGCGGGCTGCGTGTCCCCGATGAGCCCGTTGTGAATGACGTTGTCGATGGTGGGGCGGACGTTGGGGGTGCCGGTGCGGCCGCCCAAGTCGTTCTGGACGCCGATGATTTCGGCGAATTGGTAGACGGTGTTGTTGGCGAAGCGTTCGCCACCGCCGTAGCCCACACCGAGGCGGCAGTTGCGGAGGGTGTTGTCGAGCGCGACGCTGGAGCCCTTGTTGCTGGGGAGGAAGGTGGGGCCCAAGGTCTGGTTGCCAGCGCCGGTGTTGAGCGTGCCGATGTTCTCGCCCACGGCCCAGGAGGGGTCCAGGCCCAGCGAGTTCATGATGCCGTTGTGGGTGCCCGAGCCTGTATCGCGGGTGATCACCATGAGGTTCTCACCGCTGGGGAGGCGGCCGGTGACGAAGAGGTGCTGGAGTTCGGTGTACTTGAGGGACTGGATGCCCGTGCCATAGTTGGCGAAGGGGAGGATGGGCGCCCAGGCGAGTTCGGTGGAGAAGATGGTCTTGCTGGTGGCGTTCGCGGGGACGCCGTTGTAAAGGTTGAAGCCCGCGGGGAGGGTGACGAGCTGGTTGCTGAAGTTCGCACCGCCCGTTCCTCCCAGGGAGTTCCTCGAGTTGCGGGGGTTGAGTCCGTAGCCCGCGGTACCCGGGCGGGTGCTCCACAGGGTGCTGCCGCCGATCGCCGGCGTGGTCACACCCCACGCCACAGGGACATCGATGGGTGCGATGTCGTTCTGCACGCCGCCGGTGCTCGCGGTGCCGCTGAGCTGCCAAGGCTGAGCAATGTAGCTGCCGTTGGTGGCGCTGCGGAAGGGCGCAGAGCCCGGGTTGGCCGTGTTGAACCAGGTGCCGGTGGTCGCGCCGGCGTTGATGTACTGGACGCGGTTGACGGTGGCGGGATTGGCAGCGTCCTGTCGCATGCCGGGGCAGATTGCGCCGTTCACGCCCGTCTCGGCGGGGCGGACGCCCGCGAAGCGTTCATCGGGGGAGACGATGGTGTCGCCGTTTGCGTCGGTCGCACGGTCGGCCTGGCAGCCCCAGTCGATGAGTTCCTGCAGACCATTCACCGAGCCGATGGATCGGTACTGGTGGACGATGTAGTTGGTGGGGACGAAGCCGGGTGTTGGGGTGACGGCGGTCAGGCTCTGCGTGAGGTTGTCCGGCAGGCCGTCGAGGCGGGTCGCATGCCCGTCGCCGTCGACATCGATGTAGTCGTTGTTCACCTGGCTGCCCGTGAGCAGGTTGCCCAGGAGCGAAGCGCCGAAGGTATTGACGACGTAGGGCTGGGCCTGGGCCACCTGCGTGATTCCCAGGGCGGCGCCACAGGCCGCGGTGAGGCTGAGTGCGAGATTTTTCCTCTTCATCCGGATCTCTCCTTGGTGGGGCTGGGGCGTTGCGAGCGCCCGATCCTTCGCGGAACGCGCCCGCACACGCGGGCGAATTCAGTGTGCACTTGCGCGGCGCGGATGACCGCGTCGCGTGAGGCATATTCAAGCCGATGCGCTGTGAACGTCCGGTCAGGCTTGCGCTCAGTGTGGGTGAATATGCGGTGGGTGCACGGGGGTGCGCGTGGGCGCGCGAGAACGGCGCGGTGTGCGCCGCGCCGGTTGCTCGCCGTGTGCCGCCGCGCTCTTCAGGGAGTCGCGGGGAGGATGGCGTTGTTGCCCGTCACGCTGTAGTACCGATCGCCCCAGCGGCGCTTCTGGACGGTCTTGGCGATGTTGGTGGCTTCGACGTGCCCGTCCACGAACGCGAAGTTGGACGTGCCGCCGAACTCGTCCTTGCCCTGGTGGTGGCGGCCAACGGCGATGGCGGTGCTGCCCGAAGCCCCGGGCTCGAGAAGGCCGTTGGGGGCGAGGGTGTTGTTGTCGAAGTAGCCCCAGCCCTGGGCGTCGGACGTGGTGCTGTCGGTGAGGTTCACATAGCGGTAGCGCGGCGCGCCCGAGCCGTCGGGTTGCGCGAGGATCGCGCTGCTGCCGTCGAGTGCGACGATCGGGCTGACGGGTCGGTGGCTCTTGATGAGCACACCGCCGCCTGAGGAACTGGTGTCCTCGGAGATGTTCGCGTAGGACCGACCGATGGACCATTCGGCGAGGAGGATGGTGTTCGATGCGCCGCCGGTGGAGTTGTCGATCTGGTTGAGGTCGACAAACCGGCTCATGCGGGGCGTGGTGACAAGGGTGCGCTCGAACTTGTTGCGGGGGAAGATCATGTCGTTGCCGGTGTAGGCGAGGCGTTTGACCTGGCGGTCAAGGGGCAGACCCGACGAGCCCGCGGTGGCGCCGGTGTCGTTCGCCTGGTTGGGTTCCCAGTCCTGCGGGTCGGGGCCCGGGTTGGTGCGGGGAGCGCCGCCGTTGGGCATGGAGGCGCAGGTGAATGCGGCTTCGGGCACCTGACCATCGTCGAACAAGAAGTGCGACCAGTGGACATAGCCGTTGTTGGGGTTGGGGTTGTTGGTGCCCTGGTCGGCCATGCGCCAGGAGAGACCCTCGGTGCGCGAGCCGTAGACGTACGACGGGGGCACGGATCGGTAGGTGACGTTGTAGGACGCGACAGCCGTCGCGACTGAGCGGATGCTCGCGGCACACTTGATCTGACGGGCGGTGGACCGGGCTTTGCCGAGGCTTGGCAGGAGGATGCCGATGAGCAGGGCGATGATGGCGATGACGACGAGCAGTTCGATGAGTGTGAAGGCGGCGTGCGTCGTGCGTCGCGTGCGTGCGGTGTGCGTCATGGCGCGGTGCTCCTGCGTGCTGCGGGTGTGCGGCGTTGAGGGCCCTGCGGCGCGGGACGCCAACGCGGAAACGAGAGGGCGTATCTTCGCGACTCGGAGCGGGCGGAGTGTTCAGACGGCGCTGCAGGCGCGAGAAGATTGCGCAAGCGTCCTGTTCAGATAACAGGCAGAGCAGCGAGCGGCGATTTGTTCAAGTGTTTCTTCGCGCCGGCTTGGCGCGGTCTTCACGATCACGGCTTGCGCCGCGGGTGCGTGCGTTTGAAGGGCCCCCACTCTCGACAGATCAGTTGTCGAGTTTTCGTGGGGAGACCGTGGACACCAGGCGGATCGTGTCGGTGTGGAGCTCGGTCTTGAGGCTGGCGTCCTGGAAGTCGTTGGGGCGGACGGTGAGGTCGATGGTAGCGCGCTTGAGGCGCGGGCCCACGTCGTACTCAAGGTTGAAGTTGAGCTCGGTCAGGCCTGTCAGCAGCGGGCGGGCCTCGTTGGTGGTGATGGCGCCCGCGCCGTCCACCACCTGCTCGACGTACCACAGTTCAAACGGTGCGACGGCGCCCGTGGCTGCGGCGCGCCGCTCCAGCCGCACGATGCGTGTGCCGCCTGCGACAGGGCCCATGCTGAATTCCATGAAGGTGGAATCCATCGGGTTCGCGGAGGCGTCGAGGACGTCGTCTGGGTAGGGGCCAAAGTCGGTGCCCGTACGCACGAGCGCGCTCATGCGCTGCATGACGGTGCGCGCGATCACGTTGGTCGAAGCGCTCTCCGTACAGATCTGGTAGGACTTGAACGACGCGTCCAACGCCGAGAGCGTGGCGGTGAGCAGCAGGCCCGTAATCATGAGCGAGACGAGCACCTCGATCATGCTGAAACCACGGGGGGCGCGCCGGCGGGCGGCTTGTCGCAGGAGATGTTTCACAGGCGTCCCTCCCTGTAGGTCTCGGGCATCGCGTCAAACTGCAGGGGCAGCATCACGCCGTTGGGCAGGTGGATGTTGGGGTTGAACCGCAGGTGGACGCGGCCGAATCCGTTGAACGGCACGGCGGTGGACCCGCCCGGCTGGGGCTGGCTGGCGGCGACATCGGCAAGGCCGTCGCCGTTGGTGTCCCAGCCCACGATGCGCACGCCGCCCACTACAGGCAGGGTGTTGGGATCGATGGATTCCTGGTCGCCGTCGGCGGAGCCGAAGTAACCCAGGGTGGTGTTAAAGGCCGCGGGGTTGCCGATGGGGTTGCCCAGGGCGTCCTGCAGCGGGCCCTGTCCGTACGCGGGTGCGTAGGTCAGCATGAGCGCGCCGTCGATGACGGCGTTGCCTCGCACATCGAGCACGCCGGCGATGACCGCCCCGTGCAGGTCGACGTTCTGTGTGTTGGGGCTGTTGAAGGAGCCCAGGTCCACGGAGTAGCCGGGGAGCATGAGGCTGCTCTTGTCGATGACGCTGAGGTCGGCGTCCTCGGGGTTCATGTTGGTGGTGCTGGGGTAGTCGGGGTTCTGGCGGACAAACCGGGTCTTGCCCGTGAACTGCACCTTGTTGCGGACCTGGGTGTAGCCGCTGGGCGAGTCGCTCACGATGCTTCCCACGAACAGGCAGTCGTGGAAGCGGACGTTGTTGGACCGCTTCTTGGTGTCGGTAATGCGGAGGCCGCTGATGACAAGCGGGTCGGGCAGGTTGTTGTAGCCCGTGACGAAGGCGACCTGGTTGGCGGGGATGTCGGCCTTGTCCATGGGGACGGTGGCCATCATGATCATCTGGTTCGGCGGGCAGGCGCTGCTCGGCAGCATCGTGGGGTAGGAGTTTTCGCTGGCGGTGTCGCCGTAGACGTAGCGGTCTGCGTTGGGCGCCGGGTACCCGTCGTTGCCCATCTTCATCTTGCCGTACTCGGTCCAGAGGGAGTGGGTATTGGCGGTATCGGTGCGGACCCAGGTGACGCCGATGAACCAGCAGTTGACAAAGAGGGCGTTGGTGCCCATCGGGATCTGGACGTCCCGGAAGACGATGTTGCGGTAGACGGGGCGGTAGTAGTAGTCGCTGAAGTTGGGGCTGTTGTAGGGCATTTTCTCCCAGTAGGCGGTGGTGTAGTTGTCGGGGCGGCCGTCGTTGTTGGCGTCGGCGGTGAGTGTGCTGACGCTGGGCGCGGCCGCTCCCGGGACCTGCTCCATCGCGGCGACCTGCGTGGCGAAGGGGCTGCCGTTGGCGGCGGCCTGCAGGTCGTTGCCCGTGCTGGAGAAGGAGGCGGCGGTGATGGAGGGCAGGGTGTTGTTGCCCGCGTTGTACGTGACGGCCGAGGTGCCGTCGGGCGGGCGGATGGCACCCTCGACGTTGTTCACGACCGCGCCGCGCGCGGCGGTCCATGTGTTCTTGTCGACGCGGTAGACGAGCTTTCCGACGACCTTGGTGTAGCGGTCGCGTTTGTCGAGGTAGCCGTCCATGTAGCCCAGCACCTGGTCGCGGTTGACGTGGGGGCTGTGGTTGGTGTCGACATCGACGAAGACCTCGCCCGAGTCGTAGAAGCCGTTGCCGTTGGAGTCCACAAAGCCGTAGAGGCCGTTGCGGTTGCGGTCGGGGTTGGAGGAATCGATGAGGTCGAACAGCGAGGCGTCGATGAGCACGCCGGCGTTGTTGGAGAACTCGGCCTTGCTCACGCGCTTGTCGCCGTTGGTGTCGAACTGCTTGATAAATACGTCGAACTCGTCCACGAAGCCGTCGCCTGTGGCGTCGGTGTAGGGGTTGGTCGCGGTGTCGCCGGTCGCGGAGGCGTAGGCGGCTTCGGCGGCGGACGCGCCACCGCCCTCCACCGCGTGCCCGGTGCGGAGGCGGTTGTCGCCGTCCACGTCGTAGGCCGCGATAGCGTTCTTGAGGAAGCCGAGCTTCTGGTCGAGCGCGGCGGACAGGCCCTTGAAGTCCGAGCGGGACACGAGCGGGTTGCCGTTGTCGTAGGTGACGTCTGTGTATCGCAGGCCCAGGTCGCCCATGACGTCGACGTTCTTGCCCAGCATGACGCGGGAGGGGCTGATGATGGCGTGGTTGACGCGCTTGGACAGGTGGAAGTCCTGCATCATCGTGCGGGTGATCGGCTGCCCGTTGCGCGTGTACGAGAAGTCATAGCCGGTCACGATCGCCCGCACATCCGTGCCGTTGGCGAGCGGGGCGTAGATCACCGAGTAGCAGAGCGCGGGGGTGGCGCCGTGGGGGTCTTCGATGGATACCGCGGGCGTGTACACCCACTGCGACGTCTTGTACTCGGAGGCGGACATGCCCGCCATGGCGTTCCCGACGGTCACTGTCGAGATGCCGGCCTCGTCCACGATGTTCTGGTCGAGGGAGTGGACTTCCGCGATCGCGGCGGCGAGGCCCGCGGGAGCGGAAAGGTCCTGGCGTCCTGTCGCGGAGGGGAGCACGGTCATGGTGCCCAGAGAGCCGGTGTTGCCGCGCCAGAGGTCCCAGCCCGCCGACGAGGAGATGTCGCTGTTGGAAAGGAGGAAGCGGTTGGCGGCCTCGCCCAGGCGTGACTCGGCGACGCGCAGGCCCGTCTCTGCGGCGTGGTGGGCGCGGGACACGTGGACGTTTGTGGCGGCGGTGGTGACGTTGCCGCGGCTTGCGATCGCCATCGCGGCGCTGAGCGAGCCGAACATGATGAGGAACATCATGGCGAGGATGGCGGCGATGCCGCGGCGCCGGTGCCGGTCCTTGCGGTGGACCACACGCCGGCGCGACCAGAGGACGCTGGCGGGCAGGGGCTGCATGGTGGGCCACTCACGGTTGGCGGGCATGGCGTGCTTTCCTCGTCGTTCCACGCGCGGAACGGGGCGGGCGGGAGGGGGTTAGCGGGGCACGATGAACGTCAGGCGGGTCACTTCCTGCGGGTTCACGTCGGTCAGGCTCTGATACTCCACGATGACGGTCACGCGGAGCGGGAACGAATTCACAGGGATGAAGGGCAGCACCGCCGTCGCGGCCTGCTGGTACGAGTCCGCCCTCACGGTGAGGAAGTTGTACGGATCCACTTTCTCCACCACGACGCGCTGACGCCAGCCCTGGAGCGGGACGACATCGTCGTTGGTGTCGGTCTGGATGTCACCGTTGATGTTGATCGAAGGGATGACGTTGCCCTCGGCGTCGATGGGGCCTTCGAACGTGCCGCCGTTGCCGAAGGTGACGCCATCGAGGTCGTCCACATCGTCGATGTCGGTGGCATCGACCTCGCCGTTCTCCATGCCCCACCCGATGAGGACGCCGTTGCGGATTTCAAGCCCCGTAACGGGGTCGTGCCGGGAGAGCTTCCTGGTGAACTCGCGGACCTCGTTGGCAAGGAGCATCGCGGTGGCGGACTGGCTGCTCCACGCGTTGCTGCGCGTGAAGGCGGTCTGGGCATCAACGAAGGCGAGGACCCCCACCCCCACAATGGTCAGGGCCATCATGGTTTCCAGGAGCGAGAGGCCCCGGCGGCGTGGTTGGGATCGACGGGTTGTGGTGTGTGCGCGCACGTTTCACCCTCCGGCGCCCCGACGGGGGGCGGGCGCCACCAGGGCTATCGGCTACTTCACGAGCTGACTCATCTTGAAGATGGGAAGGATGATGGCCATGGCGATGAAGCCGACGACCGTGCCCATCATGAGGATCATTATCGGCTCGATCATGCCGGTCACGGTCTTGATGTTGTCCTTCAGTTGCTTCATGTAGAACTGGGAGATCTCGTCCAGGACCTCGCCCAGCTTACCGGACTCCTCGCCCGCGGAGATCATCTGCACGACGCTCTTGGGGAGCGTGCCGTCCTTCTGGAGCGCGACCGTGATCTTCTTGCCCTGCTTCACGTTGGCGTGGACGCGCTTCCACAGGCCGCGGTACATCTGGTTGCCCGCGATGTCGCCGGTAATGGAGAGCGTGTCGAGCATGGGCACGCCCGCGTTGATGAGCTGGCCCATGGTCTGGAGGCTGCGGCTGATGTACAGCGAGCGGAACATGGTGCGGAGGATGGGGACGCTGAGCTTGACCTTGTCCGCCCAGAACCCGCCGACCTCGGTCCGCAGGAAGGCGAAGAGTCCGCCGCCGATCACCACGATGCCCGCGAGGAGCAGGTACCAGTTGTGGACCATGAACTTCGACAAGCCCATGAGGAACTTGGTGGCCCAGGGGAGGACGTCCTCCTTGCCCGCGAACACCGCGGCGAACCGCGGCAGCACGAACGTGAGCAGGAAGACGGTGACGCCCACGGCGAGGGTGCCGATGATGCCGGGGTAAATGGCGGCGCCGATGACCATGCGGCGCGTCTCCATCTGCTGGTTCATGTACGCGGCGATGCGGTCGAGCATCTTGCTGAAGGAGCCGGACATTTCCGACGCCTTCACCATGTTGATGTAGAGGGGGTTGAAGAGCTTGGGGTGCTTGGCGATGGCCTCGCTGAACTGCTTGCCGCCCTCGACGTCGTTCTTGAGCTGGAGGAGCACCTTGCGCATGCCGGCGTGCTGCGTCTGGTCGGCGATGCCGTCCAGGGCGCTGCGCAGATTGATACCCGCCCGGATCATGACGGCGAGCTGGGTGGTGAAGTCCAGGACGTGCTTGGAATTTGGTTTCCCGGCGTTCAGGGCGCGCAGCGCACCCATCAGCCCCTCCGCGTTGGCGAGAGCGCCCACGGGGGACAGGGACATGACGTGCCCACCCTGGTTGCGCAGGACGGCGGCGGCGGTGCTCGCGGAGTCGGCGGTGAGGACGCCCGCCTGCACCTGGCCGCTGCTGGTCCGGACTTGATAGCGGTAGTTGGGCATAGGGGAAGTCACGGAGTCACGAAGTCACGGAGTCACGGGTCGGCCCGTGTCCACGCTGTTCGTTGTCGCCGCGCCTGTTACCTCCTGGTTCCTGACTTCGTGACTTCGGGACGGTGTGAACTGCGTGAGACCGGCCTACGCCGCCAGCTGGCGTTCCAGCTTGTCGGGGTACGCGGACTGCGCGATCGCGTCCTCGCGGCTGATGTAGCCGTTGAAGTAGAGCTCCGCGATGCTGCTGTCCAGGCTGCACATGCCGATGTTGCGGCTGGTCTCGATGACGTTGGGGATTTCGAAGGTGCGGGCCTCGCGGACGAGGTTGCGCACGGCGGGCGTGCACAGCAGCGTCTCGACGCCGGGGATCATGCCCGGGCGGTCCGTGCGGCTGAAGAGCGTCTGGCTCACCACCGCCTGCAGCGTGTTGGCGAGCATCGAGCGGATCTGGTTCTGCTGACCCGCGGGGTACATGTCGATGATGCGCTCCACCGTCTGGCTCGCGTTCACGGTGTGCAGCGTGCTGAGCACCAGGTGGCCCGTCTCGGCGGCCGAGATCGCGAGGGCGGTGGTCTCCAGGTCGCGCATTTCGCCGACCAGGATGATGTCGGGGTCCTGACGGAGCGCGTGCTTGAGGCCGCTGGCGAAGCTGGGCATGTCCTGCCCGAGCTCACGCTGCTCGATCACGCACTGCTTGGACTCGAAGGTGTACTCGACCGGGTCTTCGAGCGTGATGATGTGCTTGCGGTAGCGCTGGTTCATCGCCTCGATCATGGCGGCGAGGGTCGTGGACTTGCCCGAGCCCGTGTCACCCGTGACAAGGACCAGGCCGCGCGGCAGGTAGGTGAGGCGCGCGATAACCTCGGGCAGGTTGAGCGCCGCCAGCGGCGGCACCTTGGTCTTGATCATGCGCATGGCCAGGCCCATGCCGCCGCGCTGCATGTGTGCGTTCACGCGGTACCGGGCGAGGCCCTCGATGTAGTACGAGAAGTCCGCGTCCTTCTGACGCTCGAACGTTGATCGGACGTCCGGGTTGGCCATGAGCTCAAAGAAGGATCGCCCGATCTCCTTCGTGATGACGGGGTACTTCTCCATCACCGTCATGACCTGGTTCACGCGCATCACGGGCGGGTTACCGGCGACAAGGTGGACGTCGCTGGCGCCGGCGTCGTACGCGGCCTTGAGAATCTGGTGCAGGTCCAAGGGCGGCTCCTTTGGCAAGGGATGAGGACGGTCCCGTGTCACCATCGGACAGATAAGCACGCGGGTTGACCCCGCTTCGCTGGACAGCGCAAAGGTGATGGGCGGCAATGGCTGCGCAGACGGACAGGGCTGATAACGCGCGCCGCCCAAGGGCACGCCAAAAAAGCGAGCCCCCGGGAGGTGGGTCCCGGGGGCTCAAGGGAGAGGCAGGGCCGGACGCGACTTTCTCGCGTGCGGGCGGGGTGGACGCCCAAAGAGACGGCCATGCCAAGGTGGGCTGGGATCAGACTTCTTCTTTGCCAAGAGCCCCTGGACGCAGCCGGCGTTGGCGGGCGCGCGTGCCCGTGGCGGTTCCTCCGTGGCTGACCGGGCGAGCGTGGCGTGCGAGGGAGCACGTCAGGCATTGCCGTCGCGACCTTCAACGTCCTGTCGCGCCGCATTCCGCGCCGGGCGGTGGTCTCCTACACCACCACCCGTGCTGAACGCGTCAACCGATCCAGACTCACCATCAGGCGGGCGTTGGGGTCTGGTCCTCTTGACCAGACGCCCCGAATGCACGTCCGTTTGCGAATCGGCCCTGCGCGTCTCCGCCGTGGCCGACTGCGTCCGGGGGCTCTTGGAAAGCAGAATCTCCTTTCATGATCGAGAGAACTGGACAGGTGTGCGTGAACGCGTGAACCTCAGCTGCAGCCCATGCTGTTGCCGCAGTTGAGGCACTTGTAGCAGGTGCCGCTGCGGACGGTGACGTTGCCGCAGACGTCGCACGCGGGTGCATCGGTCTGCGCTTCCGCGAGCGCGTCGGTCAATGCGTTGGTCTTGACCTTGGCCGAGAGCACGGCATCGGTCACCGTCTTCTCCGTGTGGACCTGCATGACAAGCTCGGCCGCGCGGTTAGTAGACTCCACGATGCGCCCGGCGTGGGGCGCACCGGCGTGGCGTGCCTCGGGCTTGGGCTCGGTCTTGAGGTCGGGGCGGGCGGGCGCATTGGCCTCGCGGTAGCCGGCGACAAACTGCATGCCCATCCAGCGGAAGATGTAGTCCACCAGGCTCTTGGCGAACGGGATGTCGCTGTTCTCCGTCATGCCCGCGGGCTCGAAACGCTGGTGGCTGAACTTGGTCACCAGGCTCTCGACGGGCACGCCGTATTGCAGTGCAACGCTCGTTGCGGTGCCCAGGCTGTCCATCAGGCCGCCGATGGTCGAGCCTTCTTTGCTCATCGTGATGAACAACTCGCCGGGCTTGCCATCTTCGTAGAGGCCCACGGTGAGGTACCCCTCGTGGCCCGCGATGTTGAACTTGTGCGTCAGGCTGCGCCGCGTGTCCGGCAGGCGTCGGCGCTTGGGCGCGGGGGCGGTCGCCGGGAGACGGGCGGGCTCAGTCGCCGCAGCCACCGAGGGAGCAGAATGCACCATCTTGGAAGTCGCCGGGGCTGACTCCACCGCTTTTCCCACCACGGCCTCCTGCTTGCCGTCCTCCTGCCCGGACTCCTTCTTGGCCTCATCCGCGGTGGAGGACAGGGGCTGGCTGAGCTTGCAACCGTCGCGGTAAAGGGCGTTGGCCTTGAGGCCCAATTCCCAAGACAGGCGGTAGCAGCGCTGGATGTCCTCGACGCTCGCCTCGTTGGGGAGGTTGATGGTCTTGGAGATCGCGCCGCTGATAAAGGGCTGCGCCGCGGCCATCATGCGGATGTGCCCCTCGGGCGCGATGAACCGCTTGCCGAACTTGCCGCACTTGTTGGCGCAGTCGAACACGGGCAGGTGCTCGGCCTTGACGTGCGGCGCACCCTCGATGGTGCTCGTGCCGCAGATGGTCGTGTTGAGCGCGTCGATCTGCTGCCCGGTAAGGCCCAGGGCCTTGAGCAGGTTGAACGACGGGTCGGCGCCCGCCTTCGCGGGGTCGATGCCGCAGGCCTTGAGCGCATCGGCCGGGATGCTCCACGCGGAGAACGCGAACGAAAGTTCGAACGTCCCGGGGAGGGACGCGCTGATGGCATCGACCGCGGAGTCCGGCATCCCCTTGCTCTTGAGCAGCGACAGCAGCGACTGCTGCGTGCCGGGGATCGTCACATCCAGGCTCAGCGTGCCCAGGATGTAGGTCATGACATCCTTGATCTGGGCGTCGGTGTAGCCAAGGGCCTTGAGGGCCGGGCGCACCGACTCGTTGGCGATCTTGAAGTACCCGCCGCCGGCGAGCTTCTTGAACTTGACGAGGGCGAAGTCGGGCTCGACGCCGGTGGTATCGCAGTCCATCAGCAGGCCGATGGTGCCGGTCGGCGCGATGACGGTGGTCTGCGCGTTGCGGAAGCCAAAGTGCAGGCCCAGCTCGAGCGCCTCGTCCCACGCAATGGTTGCGCGGGAAAGCAGCTCGGCCGCGTTGAGCGGGATCGAGCCGGCCTTGACCAGCGCGTGGTCGATGGGCACCGGCGTGATCTTCAGGTCCTCGTACTTGCGGCTCGTGCGCGATTCGCCGTGGGCCGCGAAGCGGTGGTTGCGGATGACCCGCAGCATGCTCTCGCGGTCGGCGTCGTAGCCGGGGAAGGGCCCCTGCTCGCGCGCCATCATCGCGCTCATGCGGTACGAGCGGCCCGTGAGGATGGACGTAAGGCACGCGCACACCGCGCGGCTCTCGTCGCTGTCGTACGCCAACCCCGCCTGCATGAGCATCGCGCCCAGGTTGGCGTAGCCCAGGCCCAGCGTGCGGTACTTCCACGAGAGCTCGGCGATCTCCCTGCTCGGGAACGCGGCCATGAGCACGCTGATTTCCAGCACCATCGTCCACAGGTCCACGCCGTGCTCGAACGCGGCGACGTCGAAGACCCGCTTCTCGCTGTCGTAGAACTTCATCACGTTCAGTGACGCGAGGTTGCACGCGGTGTTGTCCAGGAACATGTACTCGCTGCAGGGGTTGCTCGCGTTGATGCGGCCGCCGCTCGGGCACGTGTGCCACGCGTTGATCGTGGAATCAAACTGCACGCCCGGGTCCGCGCACCGCCAGGCGGCGAAGCCGATGTCGTCCCACAGGTTGCGGGCCTTGAAGGTCTTGGCGACCTTCTTGTTCGTGCGGTTGTACGTCTGCCAGTCGGCGTCCTTGTCCAGCGCCTCGAAGAACGAGTCGGGGATGCGGACGCTGTTGTTGCTGTTCTGGCCCGCGACGGTCTGGTAGGCCTCGCCGTTGAAGTCGTAGTCGAGTTTCAGGTTGTACTTGTCGCACTGCTCGCTCACGGACTTGTCGTGCTTCTTGAGGAGCTTGAGGCCCTCGACCATCGCCTGGACCTTGATCTCCTCCCGCACCTTCCAGTTGATGAAGTCGCCGATGTCGGGGTGGTCCATGTCCAGGCAGACCATTTTGGCGGCCCGGCGGGTGGTGCCGCCGCTCTTGATCGCGCTCGCGGCGCGGTCGCCGATGCGCAGCCAGGACATGAGGCCGCTGGAACGCCCGCCGCCGGAGAGCTTCTCGCCGTCGCCTCGAAGATTCGAGAAGTTCGTCCCCGTGCCCGAGCC
>CALLYM010000124.1 GCA_937858155.1 uncultured Phycisphaerales bacterium
CCACCAGCGTGCGGACACATCGTTGGCGACGCAGTAGGCGAGGACATGGGAGAGTGCGTTGTCGAGCGGCACGTCTCGCGCGGATCGCGGGCCGGTGATGACGGCCAACTCACCCTCAAAGTCCACCTGCGGGCGGTCCTGGCAGGCCTTGGGGACCACGATGTCCTGTCCGCTCATGCAGAGTGCGGCGAGGTTCTTGGTAAAGAGCATCGGGCGGTCGGGCACGGCGGCCCCCTGCTCCTTCGCGTGTTCGGCATAATTGCGGCCAATGCCGATGATGTGGCGGATCGGCGTCGCGTTGCCCTGGTCATCCAGAACGGCGAGCGTGTGGTCTGTGCGTGTGAGTTGCATCACGCGAGGGTAGAGGCGTATAAACGCGAGGGGAAAGCCCTCCTGCGCCCTGGGCTACGCTTCACGTCCCATGGCAAAGAAGGCGATCAAGAAAACGGGCAGAGTGACGGTTGGACGGGTAACCAAGAAAGCTTCCAAGAAGAGCGCGGGTGCAAAGAAGCCTGCTGCAAAGAAGTCTCCGTCCCGTGCTGCGAAGGCGACCAAGGTCCCGGCGAAGCGGAGCCAGTCGGGCGCTCGCAAGCCGGTGGTCCTGGAGACCGAGGTCATCGTTCTTCCCGATGCATCCGCGGAACATATGGAGCAGAGTCCGGCCGACGCTCCCGCGGCGGGGGGCCTCGCGCGTCCGGCGGGCGGGTTTCCGGGCGGATCGGCCGCCGGGTTTGCCGTTGCGGCTGCACGGTTATGCAGGGACGATCACTGCGAGGACGTGGTGCTGCTGGATGTCCGGGGTGTCAGCGCCGTGACGGACTACATCGTCATCGCGACGGGCACCAGCGACCGGCAGATGCGCAGCGTGCAGCACCACATTGAAGAGCTGGGTGTGTCCACCGGCAATCCGCCCGCGAGGTCGAGCGCGGACGACCGTGCCACGTGGTTGGTGGCCGACTTTGTCGACGTCGTGGTGCACCTCTTTGAACCCGGGACGAGGTCGCATTACGACCTGGAAATGCTTTGGGGCGACGCGCCGCGGGTGGCGTGGGAGCGGCGGGACCAACTGGATCGTGATCGGGCGGGCATTGCGGTGCGCTAACGGCGGATGATCCGGCGGACTGCTTTCCGTCGCTGCGGTTCAGCGTGTTGTCGATGTGCGATCGCGTGCTGCCAAGAAAAAGGGCCCGGCGTTTGCGCCGGGCCCTTTGCACATTCTCGAATCGCGGCTTAGATGGACGTGAGCGGAGTGGCGATGCCAAAGGGCACGCCGGCCGCGCCCCAACCGCCGCCGAGGAAGAGGTCGTAGTGGGTAAGGGTCGAGACGAAGGGCTGCGTGGATGCGGCCTCGATGCCGAACCAGTTTGCGCCCGACGCGGAACCATCGGCACGCTTCAGGACTTCGTCACGCTCGTGCAGGCGCACCTCGGAGAAGCCGCCCGCGGGGATCGAGACGTTGAGGGTGCGGGTTTGGTCGGTCGCACCGTCGCGGTTGAAGAACCGCAGCGTGATGGTGACGTTGTTGGTCACGCCGGTGGGGTTGTAGAAGTTCAGCCACTCGAAGTAGAGGCTGCCCGCGGAGAAGGAGTTGATGAACGCGTCGCCGTAGTACGCGCGGGTGCCGGCCGAGTTCTGCGCGGTGGACGCGTCGGCGTCGCCCAGGCGTTCCTGGAAGGCCATCTGGTAGACGGGGACGTTGGACGAGAACTTGATGCCAGCGGTCTGGCCCGAGACGATGCCGAGGCTGCTGCCGGAGACGCGGGTTGTGCGGCCGGGCTGCAAGGTGACGGTGCGGTTGAAGGACGGGAGTGAGGCGTTCACATAGGACCCGGTGAGCTGCACGGTGGCCGGGTTGGCGGTGGGGTTGAAGAAGGTGAGCTCTGATGTGACTCCGCTGCCCGCGGTGAGGTTGGTGACCGCGCCCTTGGTCACGCCACCGCTGGTGTCGCCCAGCACGGCAAACGCGGACTGGTTGATGCGGTAGTGGGTGAGGGAGGCGACGATGCCGTCGAAGGCGGGCTGGTCGGATGAATTGAAAGCGAAGGCGCGGATGACAGCGGAGAAGACACCGCGGCCAACCTGTGCGTACTCATCCAGTCCGAAGCCTGAGCGTCGGCCAGCGGCGACGCGGCGGGGTGCGAGGGCCCCGCTCGAGTCCGTATCGCCGACTGTGATCACGGTTCCGTCGTTCATGTAGACATCCAGGTACATCCCGATGTCGAACGACTGGGGGTTGTAGACGGGGAAGAAGTCGAAGACGGCGCCGGGGTCGCGTTCGACGCGTGCGAAGGCCCAGCTTGCGCTCACCTTGTCGGTGAAGGCGTCGCCGGTGGATCGCCCGAAGTCGTAGTGTGACATGGTGGCGCCCAGCGGCTGGATAGTGGCCGGGTCCACGGGCTGGCCGTTGTATGTCGCCGGGTTCGTCCACTCGATGATGACCGAGTAGGCGACGTTCTGGCGGACGGTGAAGTCGCTGACGGTGCCCGAGCCTTCCGGGCGGGTGATCGTGACGCCGTCACGCGTGTTGGCTCCGATGGTGCGGGCGGGGAACACCGTTTCGAGGTCGCCCGAGTCGTAGCGCAGGCGGACCGTGTACTGGATCGCGAACGGGTTGGGGTTCACGATCGGGACGAACTCTGAGATGATGTTGGTGGCGAAGCCCTCGGGGAAGACAAGGCGGTGGACGGCGGGCTCGGTGTCGACCTCGACAAGGTAGGACCCGACGGAATCGCCCAGGCCGTCCACGATGATGAAGTACTCGATGCCCGCGGCGCTCGAGAAGGTGGTGTACGCGGTCGAACCGGCGATGCCGTCCTGGTCGAACGCGACGCGGTCAAACTGCGAGGAGTTGTTGGCGTTGCGCCGGAGGATCTCGACGGAGGCGTCGAGCAGCGACCCTGTGGGGGTGGAAACGCGGACGAACACCCTGCCCGGTGCGATGGTGGTGAAGGAGTAGAGGTCGCGGTCTGTGGCCGGCGAGATGTCGGGCGATTGGCTGTTGGTGGTGTTGCTGGAAGAGCCGTTTCCGTCGCGACCGTTCAGCACGATGACTGTGGAGTTATTGAAGTCGATCGCGCTGGCGTCGGGCCCGCCGCCGCCTCCACCGCCGCCCGCGGGGCCCTGCACGACGACGTTGTACTCGCCGAAGTCGGTGGCACCGAAGACGATGGCGGACTCGACCAGGATGTAGAACTTGGCGCCGATGTTGACCGTTCCCAGGTCGAAGGTCACCGGGCCGGCGATGGTCGTGGAGGAAGAATCGGCGATGGGGACGACGAGGTTGCTGGAGGAGTAGATGCGGACACGTGTCGCGAGCGAGCCGAAGTCCGCGATGAAGGGCGTGATGGTGACGGTGTGCTGACCGGTGCGGACCACGGTGAAGGTGAAGAGGTCGGTATCGCCCACCGGGTTGATGCGCGGGTTGCCGATGTCATTGGCGTTGTTGCCGCCGACCTGGCCCTTGCCGGTGGAGGAGTTGAAGGTGATCGGCGTGGCGAGTGTCCACTCGGTGGCGTTGGCGTGATCGTCCACCGGCGGGGCCTGGAACGTGAGGACATAGGCGCCGGTGGTGGTGCCCACGAAGTTCGGGTTGTCAACGTCGTTGAAGCCTTCGACAACGATGTAGAGACGCTGTCCGCGGTTGGCGTCGAGCGTGATGCTCGCGATGGATAGCGCGGCGTCGTCCCCCGTGCTCTGTGCGAGGATGTTGGCGTTCACGTCGAGCACCGTCAGGCGCGGGCGGAGGGTGCTGAGCGCGTTGGTGTCGTTGGCGACGGAGATTGTGACGCTGCCTGTGGCGGGCACGACCATGGTGAAGAGGTCGTCGTCCGCCAGGACTTCGATAACGCCGTTCTGTGTGCCGTCTCCCTGCAATGGGTCTAGCTGCAGCGGGCCGGCGAGGGCGAACTCCGAGGTGTCGAAGACGTGGTCGCGGTCGGGGTCGCCGTCCGGGAAGTCGTCGGTGGGCGGGAAGGCGACGCTCAGGGTGTACCTGCCGGTACCGCCCAATGGGTCGGCGGACTGGACGACGACGTAGTAGTAGGGATATGTCCGAACCGGGCCCGCGGCCGGGACGACGGTGCGGTCGTTGTAGAGGCCCCAGGTGGCTTCGGCGTTCGGGTCCCCGGCGGCGCGGTTGTCGTTGAACGCAACGAGCTTGAAGTAAGGCTTGCCGACCTCGTCCTCCATCACCTCGTACACGGTGACGGTGGGATCAAGCGTGTTGTCCTGCTGGGTGACCGTAAAGGTCACGCTCTCGGAGAAGGGGAACTGAACGCGGAACACGTCGGCATCGCTGATGCGTTCGATATTGCCGGTGATGGAGCCCTGGCCCTGGAAGTCCAGGAGGGGGACGTCCTTCGCGGCCCACCACTTGTACGGGCTGGCGTAGTCGTCGCGGTTGGGCGGCGTGGTGATGGCGAGGTTGTACGCACCTTCGGTGCCGCCCTGGCCCTCGACGTAGATGATGATTTCCTGGCCCTGGATGGCGGTGAAGTTGACAAGCGCCGATCCGTCGTTCTGCGCCGCGCTCGTGGCGAGCACGACGCCGTTGCCGTTCAGCAGGAAGACGCGGCCGTTCAGCGTGCCGCCGGCGGGCTTGGTGAGGCGGACGGACATCTGTCCGCCACCGACGGTGAAGAGCCGGAAGATGTCGTTGTCATTGCCCAGGCCGGGGATGTTGTCGATGACGCCTGAGGCGCTGCCGCGACCGCTCAACGGGTTGCCGATGAGCTCATTGATGAGTACGGGCGAGCCCTGCGCGAGGCTTGCGGCGTTGGTGAAGTCCGGGTGGTCGTCCTGGACAGGGACGCCGCCCTGGAAACCGCTGTTGAGGCGGGGCAGCTGGTTCACGATCATGTTGTACGAGCCGATCGTGCTGCGCCAGTCGATTTCGCGCTCGATGTTCTCAACGCGGCGGTCCGGGTTGTCGGGGTCGTTGCCGTCGGGCGGCAGCGTGCGGTCACCGATCTTGTAGCGCTGAGCAGATTCGACCTGGATGTAGTACCGGTCGCCCGCGACGGCGTTGATCACGATGCGGGGGTCGTGGTTGCTGAAGACGGCGGTAATGGAGCCGACGTTGACCGCCTGACCCAGGTCCGGGCCGTATGCGCCGTCGTAACGGATAGCGGCGCTATCGTCGTTGTAAGCGATCTGGGTAAAGTCGTTGCGGAAGATGCGGAGCGCGGCGTCGAGATGGCTGTTCACCCTGACGGTGTCGCGGATTTGGCCATTGAATTCCGCCTCGAGCTGGCCGAATTGATCAACGAGCTGCAGGGTCGAGACGCGGATTTCGACGGTGCCGGAATACTGCGCCTCGAACGTGTAAAGGTCCGTGTCGTCGATGCTGCTGATAAGTCCAAGGTCGCCGCCGAGCTGTGTTGCGATGCCGGTGGACGGGTGCGCACGCTGAGTGACGAAGTTCCGCCCGGTGAAGACCGGAGGGGGCTGGGACGAGTTCACGGTGAGGTCGGTGTCGCCGGTCGCGAGTGGTGTGACCAAGCGCATGGCGTTGGCGAAGTCGCCCTCGTCGGGTTCTTCGAACGACGACGGGATGTTGTTTATGTTCTCCTTGGTGCCGTTGCCGTCCCAGTCGGTCAGTGGGGCGTCCACGGTGACGGAGATGGCGTACCTGCCTGTAAACGCCGCGTTGAGGTCCGACACTTCGATGTAGTAGACCTCTCCACCCCAGAGGCCGGGGGCGACAAACTGGGTGTTGAATCCGGGTGCGGAGAGCGCCGGATCGATCGCGCCCGCGGGGTCCGGCGCAATCGGACTGATCGTGTCGTTGGAGTAGATTGCCTGGCCCTGCGAGTTGTAAATCGTGATGAAGGCGTTGATGAATGAGTTCTCGATGCCGCTGACGGTGATGGCGACACGCGTGCCGGGCTTGTCGTGCCTGTCGAACTGGCCTTGGATGCCGTCATCGAATATGCCGAGCGTGAAAACAGTCGCCGGCGCGAGGTTGGCGTCGGCGTAGTCCACGCCACCGTTCAGTGCAGACCACGTGAAGGAGTCGTTGAAGACGTTTACCTGCGTGGCCGCGGAGCGTTGGGCCACGTGGTTGGCGGGGAAGAACGCCGTGCCGTTGTTGGTGAACTGTGTGAAGTCGCCGCCGGCGTACAGCACCTGCTGGTCGGATACACCGGAGTCCAGTTGGTCCTCGATCCCCGGTTCCTGCGCGTCCACCGTGACGGCGAGTGCGCGGACCGGTGCGTCGAACCCGCCCTGGAAGGAGAACATCTGGTTCAGCGGTGCGCCGGCGGGGTTGTTGCCAGTCCAGCCCGCGATGAAGTCGGAGAGGTTTGCGCCGCCGGTATCCAGGCCGAAGAAGTCACCGGCGAACATGAGCAGCGGGACGGGGTCGTTTGCCTGGGTGTTGATGCGTGGGCGCTGCCAGACCGCGAGGGCCCGCACCGGCCCGTTGAGCTGCTGGCCTGAATCGTCCACAAAGCCTTCCCACAGGAGGGTGGGCGTGTAGTCAAACGCGGCGGTGTCCTGCGTGATGTCCACGCGGCCCCACTGGGCGATGTTGGTCGCTGCGAGACCACCTACCGAGGTGAAGTCGCCGCCCATGATGAGGACGACCTGCTCGGTGTCGGGCCCGTCGCCGTCCGGATCGGGGTCGACGAATGTCGTGAGCGAGTACACGGTGCCGATCTGGGCGCCCTTGCGGATGTGGGAATCAGGCAGGACCGGGTCACGCGGCGGCGGCGGCGGGTTCAGGTTGGTGGGTGCGGTGCCGCGGACACGTGAAGAGCCGGCGGTGATGGGCTGGTAGTAGTGCCCGTTCCACTCCCACACGGCGTTCTGGTCGGTTCCGTCCACACCGTTCATGGTGAGCTTGCCACCGATATACAGAGATGCGGGCTTGTTGGGCGAGTCCGGCACCTTGAAGATGCGGTTGTTCGGGATGGGGTCCGCAAAGGTGTCGGTCTGCTCAGGGCGTGTTTCACCCGCGTCCGGTGGGTCGTAGACAGTCAGCGCGTACACCTCGCCGGAAACGATGGTCTCGTAGGACGTGACCAGGTCGGGGTCGTTTCCGTTGGCGGGTGGGTTGGCGATGACCGCGCCTGTGACAGCCTGCCATGCGCCACCCACGCGGCGCGCCAGCCCGATGGCCGGATCGGTGAACGATCCACCCATGTACAGGCGCGGGACCGTACCGTCGGGGTCGGGTCGCGTGTTAAAGCCCGGCTCGCTGCCGTCGGGGTCCACGGATGTTGCGGAGAATTCGGCGAACGTGCGGACCGCGCCGTCGGTATCGCCGAGTTCATTGGACCACTGGTACTTGCCGGCGTTCGCGTTGAAGCGCCAGACCGCCAGGTTGGTCATGATGGTCGGCTGGAGGAGGCCGGGGATGACGAGTTCAAAGTCGCCGCCCACCACAAGCACGTTGGGCGTCTGAGCGTTGTTGTCGTCGTTCCACGAGTAGGTCGCGTAGATCTCAGCGCGGTTCGTGGTGGCGGTTGCGGGGTTGTCACGGAAACCGTAGAAAACGTCGAAGTTGGGGTCGTAGTCCTGGCGGCCGGTGAACCAGTAGTCACCGGCATCCCAGATGGTCAGGTTGCGGGAATTGACGGGGAATGGGGTGTTGAGGTCGGCGTTGTCGAAAGCACCGCCGATGTAGAGCGCGGTGCCCTGGTCGTCGTCGTTGCCCGTGTACGTCTGGAGCATGTCCGCGGGCGGAGTGAATGTGAACAGATCGGTGTCGCCCGCGTCGTACAGACGACCGCCCGAGACTGCGGTCTGGCGGAGGCCACGGTCGCGGACTGGGTTGTTGTCTGAGTCAAAGGTCAGGAACGGATCGCCGAACACCAGGGGCGTCGCGTTGTTTGCGTCGGTCGGGCCCGGGTGATCGTCCACGCCCGCGTCAAACGTGTGCTGCGTCTCGATCCAGAGCGCGAACTGCGTGCCCGCGCGTTCCTGGAAGTTGTCAACGACGATGAAGTAGCGGTCGCCACCGATGAGCTGGACCTCGACTTGCGAGTTGAGCCCAACGAAGTTGTCGTTGTAGCCGACCTGCTCGCCCAGCGAGTTGTACACGCGGATGGCGGGATCGGCGATCGGGTCCAGGCCGGTGGGCGTGACGGAGATGAATGCGCGGCCGTTCCCGACAACTTCAAATTCAAACAGCGAGGTATCAAAGACCGGCGCTGGCATCGTGGGGCTGGGCGGGGGCGTGGACTGGAGGAAGCCCGCGAGCGCTCCGCCGGGCACGCCGCCGCGCCGTGTGACGCGGTTGAGCGAAACCACATCGGCGATGGCGTCCATGACAAGGTAGAAGGGCCCGGTGGCCTTCTGCAGGTTGAACGCGTTCTGGGAGGGCGTGACGCGGTTGAGTACCTCGTCGCTGCGTACGCGGATATAGAACGTGTCGTCGGGCTTCGCCCGGAGGGCGACGAAGGCGTCGTTCAGGTTGCCCGTGTCGGAGTTGGTGGTGACGAGTTGGCCGGAGGCGTTGTAGACCTCCAGATGGGTGTCCAGGCGGTTGGTGAGCACACCCTGCGTGGACTGGGCATTGATCGTCACGAGCCCGTTCCACACATCCTCAGAACCCACGTCCCAGCGGTAAATGATCTCGTCTTGACGCAGGCGGGTATTGACGGGGCCGGTGCCGCCGAGTTGACCCATGACGGCGCGGCCGAGGTTCGGATCAAGGCCCACCTGAGTTGCGACACCGCTGGACGGCGGCCCATCTTGCCCGATGGAGAAGCCAGCGTTGGTCGTGTGCACCCGCAGGTTGTACGGGCCCGACGCGCTCGACTCGCTTGAAACCTGGAAGAAGTACTGCTGGCCTGACTCTGCGATGAAACCGGCCCAGCCATCGGGCTGCAGCCCGCTGGTGAGGGTGCCGTTGTCGCTTCCAGAGGCAATCAGCTGCTGCTGGGAGTTGTACACCCGCACGGCTGTGTTCAGGTTAAACGTGGATTCGTTGGAAGTGTCGGCCAGCACGCTTACGAAGCCCGTGCTGGTCGCGGTCCACGTGAACGTGTCGTTGTTGGTGGAGGGTTGTGCAGGGTTGATGAGCTGGGGGCTGCTGATGACGCCAGCAGCGTTGGCCGCGGGGAGTGCAAGGGGCGCAAGGAAAGAACCTTCGAGCATCTGACGCTGCTCGAGGTGCTCGACCATGGACGGCATGCGACCCACACCCAGCGCGCGGCCGACACGCTTGGTGAACCAGTTCACCCAGCGGCGCTTCTCACGGACCTTGCCGAAAGTGCTTGTGGATGCGGAGGGGAGGGAGAACGAACGAATGTCCCTGCTGTTCATGGGAGGCTCCAACTCGACCACAACTGTGCCACGCATCCGCCCTCGCGTGTGGGCGGGACGGCCGAGCATTCCTTGCTGGCCTATGCGAGCGGTGCCCGCGCGGGCATGCTCGTGTGCGTCACGAACGGTGGTTCGCGCGCCGGTCGGGTCGGCGTCCGGCCGACCCGATGGGAAACAGGATAACAGATTCCCGCACGCGTTGCCAGTGGAGTCGATAGGGTGTTGTCAGAATTCCTAACAAAGACCTATCAATCGTGATGGGCGCGGCTACTCTTCCCACACTTCAACGTGTTCGCACGCCCGCCCGCCTTGGTTGCGGTTGAGGCGGCATACCACTTCCGTGGAACGAATTCTGTCGCTTGGTGATGGTCAGCCACCGCTAATTCCTCGGTGCCTAGTCATTACGCGTACCGGCAGGGCGCATAGTCCGTTCAACGGCGGATTGCGCAAGGATGTCCGCGGAGTCGTACAACGGGCAGGCGGACTCCTCTTGCGATACGACCAAGGGGATTTCGCTCGAGGCCAGCACGACCGCCTCACACCCTCGGTCGCAGAGGCGCTGGATCGTGTTGGCGAGCAATTCACGAGATTCGGGGCGTGCATCGCCGTAGATCAACTCGCCGAAGATGATCTGGTCGACGGCGTCCGCCTCCGCGTTTTCCGGGGCGAGCACGCGTATTCCGCGGAGGCCAAGGTGGGTCTGGTACGTAGAGGAATGGGTCACGAGTTTGGTGCCGAGGATGCCCACCGTCCGCCTGTTGTCTTTCTGCACCGCTTCTCCGACAAGGTCGGGCATCGTGAGCCAGGGGATGGGGCTGCCCACTTCCGCGAGCTGGACGCCATGCTGGACCGCGTTGTCTGGCGTGAGGCAGAACGATGCCCCGCACCTTGCAAGAAGGTCAGCGGATCGACGCAACAGTTTTCCCACGCTGTGCCAGTCGTCCCGACGGATCGCCTCGATGTACATGGCGAGCGGCTCGTTGTGCAGGCTGATGCGGGGCTGATCATTTGGGGCGCGCATACGCGACGCGTGCCTGGCGATCAGGCGGTAGAACAGGGCCGCGCCCTCCGGGCTGACGCCGACGATGCCAATGTGGCTGCTCAAGGCCGGGTCCTTTCGTGCGGGGCGTGCGTCACAATGTAGCAGAATTCGTGCGCTCGTGGAAGCGTCCTTAGGGAAGTTGTTCCTTTGTTTGCTTCTACAATCGGGGTGTTCACAACGTCCGGGCTGGTGCGTTGAGGGTTGTTCCAGGGCACTCTGTGAAAACTGATCCATTCTCCATCCTGGGATTGCCACACCGGTTTGAGTTGCCCGCCGCGGAAGTGGAGAGGGCATATCTCATCAGGGCGGCCGCGCTCCACCCGGACTTGGCGGGGGGAACGGGGAACGACTCGGCGGCTTTGAATGACGCCAAGGAAACGCTTCTCAACAGCGAGCTTCGGGCGAACGCATTGCTGGAGGTGCTTGGTGGTCCTGGCAAGGGGCAGGACCGCTCGCTGCCCGAGGGATTCCTCGTGGAAGTCATGGAAGTGCGGGAGGCGGCGGGCGCGGCCGGGGCGTCGGAGTCCGGCCGGTGGCGTGCGTGGGCCGTTGAGAAGCGTCGCGGATATGAGCGGGACGTGGGCGCGATGTTCGCGGCTGTGGCCGGAGACCGCGGTCTGCTGCGGGAAGTCCGCCGGACCCTCAACGCTTGGCGGTACATTGAGCGGATGATTGAGCAGCTGGATTCGGGGGGCGACGCCTAATGCCACACCTTGGTTTGAGCGCGGTAGCGATGGTGGTCCTGCCCGCGCTGGTGGCGCTCGCGGCGTTGTGCGCGGGGAGCGAGACAGCGTTGTTCAGCCTGACGCATGCGGACCGCTTGCGGCTGCGGAAGACGCACCCGGGCGTGTACGGCGCGGTGCAGAGGCTCCTCGGTCAGCCACGGTCGCTCCTTGTCGCCGTGCTCTTGCTGAACGTCACGGTGACGACGGCGTACTTCACCATCGTGAGCATCGTGGGCAAACGTCTATTCCGAGAGGAGGCGTATGCGCTCGGGTTCTCCCTCGTGTGCGTGCTGACTCTGATCCTCTTTGGCGAGGTGCTTCCCAAGGCGCTCGCGACCGTGCACCGGCTCGCGGTGTGCCGCGTGATGGCGGTTCCCGTGTTGTGGTGGTACCGCCTCATCACCCCGCTCCGCCTTGTGCTCGACAACGTCGTCGTGGCGCCCCTCTCTCGCCTCTTCCGGCCCGCGGGGCAGGGCGAGGCGCAGCGTCTCACCGCCGCGGACCTCCGCAACTTGCTGGAGGTCGGGCAGTCACAGGGTGTTTTGCATGAGTCGGAGCACCAGCTGCTCGCGGACGTGGTCCAGCTGGGCACGCTGCGCGTAAGGGACATCATGACCCCGCGCGTCGATGTCGCGTGGCTCAAGTCGACTGATACGAGCCAAGAGCTGCTGGCGATTGCTCGCGACACCGGGTTCACGCGCTATCCGGTGTGCAGGGGTGCGTTCCACGAGCGGCAGGTCGTTGGCATCGTGAATGTCCAGCGGGTGCTCTCGCAGCTCCACAAGAGCGGCGCGGGCGCACGCCTGTCCCTGGTTTCCCTCGTGGAGCCACCGCGGTTTGTTCCAGAACGTGCGAGGGTTGACCAGCTTCTGGAGCACTTCCGCGGAACCGGGACGGACGCGGCCATCGTGGTGAACGAGCACGGGGAACTGACCGGCATGGTGCAGGTGGACGACGTGATCGGCGAACTTGTTAAGTTCGCCGCATCGACCGGCGGGTCTTCGGAAGACTCGGTGCGGGAAGTAACCGAGGGCGAATGGGAGGTTCCCGGCCGGCTGAGCGTGCGCGACTGGGAGGAGTACTTTGAGCCCGTCGCGGGGGAGCGGCACAGCGCGGGGGTCAGCACCGTTGCGGGGCTGATCCTCTCACGGCTGGGGCGTGTTCCAAAGGCGGGGGACGAAGTCTCGATCAGCAACGTGAGGATGCGTGTCGAGTCTGTCAAGGGGAGGACGGTCGAACGCGTGCGTGTGCTGCTCACGCCCGAAGGGGGGAAGCCATGATTCTCCTTGCGGCCGCCGAGGTGCCGGTCCAGACCGTCGTCCGACCAGAAGCGATCACGACGCTGGGCGTTTGGGCGGGCTGGTGGACCTTGGTCATTTTGTGCGTCCTGGCATCCGCGCTGTGCAGTGGGATGGAGCTTGGGGTGTATTCGGTCAACCGCGTGCGGCTGGACCTTCGCGCGGCACGCACTCCCGTGGACCGTGCAGCGCGCACTCTCCGAGAGGAATTGGAGCAGCCGGGGCGGGTGCTCGCCACGCTCCTCATCGCAAACTCGATCGTGAACGCCCTCGCGGCCGAGGGGGCGACGCGGCTTCTGGAAATGGGTCGCTATTCGGCGGTAATGGTGGCGGTGATTTCCACGTTCGTGCTTTCACCGGTGCTCTTCGTCGCGGCCGATGCGCTCCCCAAGGAGCTCTTCCGAGTGGAGGCGGACCGCCTGGTGCCGGCGCTGGCGCGCCCGCTGCGGTTGGTGAGAGTGCTGCTCACAGTGACCGGCGTGCTGCCCCTGGTGCGGATGTTCGGGGCGATGCTCGAGCGCGTCATGAAGCTGCCCAGGGACATGGCCAATGATGCGAGGCAGCGGATCGCGCTGTTGATCAAGGAAGGCGCGGGGCATGGGGTGCTGAGCGAATCGCAGGTCTCGCTTGTGGACCGCGCTCTCGCGTTCCAGGGGGTGAGGGTCATTGATGAGATGACGCCGTGGGCGGACGTCCGCGTGCTCCCGGCTTCCGCGGATCGCTCACGGCTGCTGGAACTCGTGGGCCCTTCGGGCCATGCGTTTTTCCCTTGCGTGGACCGGGCGGGAAGGGTGGTAGGCGTCATCCGGGTTCTGGACCTGTACGCCCAGTCGAAAAAGGCGCCGCAGGATCTCATCATCCCGGTGCCCCGCCTGAGTCCCACAATGTCCGCGCGCGACGCGCTCGCCCGGCTGCGTCAGAAGCGAACGCGGATCGCCGTAGTGGAAGACGCCTCGGGCCGCGCCATCGGCATTGTCACGGCGAAAGACCTTGTGGAGCCCCTGACGGGCGAATTGGCAGGGCTCTGAAAGTCGGCGGCGTGATTGGCCCCGGGGGTGCTCGGTCGATCCGAGGGGATTCATATAGTGGCCCATGACGCCTTCCACCACGCGCAGGGGCTGGTCGTTTGTAATCGTGATCCTCGTCGCACTGCTCGCATTCACGATGGTGATGCGGCACGCATCCCCCATGCCCGAGGTGTTCGATACGCGTGTGACGCTCTCCCAGGCGGAATCCGCGGCGCAGACTTCCGGGAAGCCGGTCTTTGTGTTCGCGACGGCGGATTGGTGCGGGTACTGCCAGAAGCTCAAGCGTGGAGCGCTGCAGGATGAAGTTGTAAAGCAGTGGATATCTCTCAACACGCACGCGGTGTACCTGGACTGCACGAAGCAGGTTCCCGATGAGGCCAAGGACCTGCCTATCGAAGGCCTCCCGACCATGCTGCTCCTGAGGGGCGGCAAACCGGTGGCGACGCTTGTGGGCGCGGTACCGAAGGAAGAACTCATCCGCTGGTTTGAGGCCAACGCCGGCGCAGTGAACGACGAGAAGGCACGGAGTGGCGGGTGATTGCTACTCCAGCGCGTTCATGAAGAGTCCTGTCGCGAGCTTTGGGTAGAAGAACGTGCTCTTCTGGGGCATGAGTTGATTGGCGCGGCTGACATCCTTGACGGCCTGCAGCGGGGTGGGCCGGACCAGCACAGCCAGCTGTGCGAACCCCGCTCCGCCGCCCGCGCCCGTCTCCGCGCCCTTCCCGATGGCGTCAACTTCCTCGACGGTGTGCGGGAATGCCCACTTCACGGGCTGCCCGCCGTTGAGCTGGGCCTGACAGGTCTGCTCAACGATGATGTACTGGCAGAACGCCACCGAAAGTTCGCGCCACGCACGTGGCTTTTCGGGAAAGCGAGCGGCAAGGGCGTCGGGGTTGACGGGTGAGGCAAGAAAACCGCGCTTCGACACGAAGTCCCACAACGCAAATCGCTGGCTGCCTAGGCGGTGGACGCTGTGGAGCGACTTGTAGACCGCGCGGATGTCGCCCGCGATCACCTGGCCGGTCGCGGGATTGAAGACGCCGATGTCGGC
>CALLYM010000125.1 GCA_937858155.1 uncultured Phycisphaerales bacterium
GCAGCGCACGCGTCGGCGGCGACGCCGGCTACGAGCTCAAGGACGGCGCCGTGCTCATCGCCGCGATCACGAGCTGCACCAACACCAGCAACCCCGACGTCCTCATCGCGGCTGGGCTCGTCGCCCGCAAGGCCCGCGCACTGGGCCTTACCCGCAAGCCCTGGGTCAAGACGTCGCTCGCGCCCGGCTCCAAAGTCGTCACGGACTACCTCGACAAGGGCGGCCTCACCGAAGACCTCAACGCGTTGGGCTTTCACACCGTCGGCTACGGCTGCACCACGTGCATCGGGAATTCGGGCCCGCTGCCCGAAGAAGTTGAGGCTGCGATCAAGGAGGGCGACCTCGTCGCGGCGAGCGTCCTCTCAGGTAACCGCAACTTCGAGGGGCGCGTCCACCCGTTTGTGAAGGCCAATTACCTCGCCAGCCCGCCCCTCTGTGTGGCGTACGCGATTGCAGGCAGTGTGGTAATCGACCTTGCCACTGAGCCGCTCGCCACCACCAAGGACGGCAAGCCCGTTTTCCTGAAAGACATCTGGCCCAGCAACGCTGAGATTCAAGCCGTGAAAGCCAAGGCTATTGAGCCGGGCCAGTTCAAGGCCCAGTACGGCAAGGTCTTTACCGCCAACGAAACCTGGAACAAGGTGCCCGTCAGCAAGAGCGACCAGTACAAGTGGAACGACAAGTCCACGTACATCCAGCACCCGCCCTACTTCCAGGGCATGAGCGACAAGCCCGGCGCGCCCCGCGCCATCAAGGGCGCCCGCTGCCTCGCGTACGTCGGCGACTCGATCACAACCGACCACATCTCCCCCGCCGGCGATATCGCCGAGAAGAGTCCCGCGGGCGAGTACCTCAAGTCCCTCGGCGTTCCGCGCAGCGAGTTCAACTCCTACGGCAGCCGCCGCGGCAACGACCGCGTCATGACCCGCGGCACCTTCGCAAACGTGCGCGTCAAGAACCGCCTCGCGGTGGAGGGCGGCAAGGTGAAAGAAGGCTGGTGGACGACCGACTTCTCCAAGTCGGGCGGGAACAAACTCGCCACCATCTTCGACGCCTCCCTCAACTACAAGAAGGACATCACACCCCTCGTTGTCCTCGCGGGCAAGGACTACGGCATGGGCAGCAGCCGGGATTGGGCCGCGAAGGGCACGCTACTGCTGGGCGTCCGCGCCGTGATCAGCGAGTCCTTCGAACGCATCCACCGCTCCAACCTCGTCGGCATGGGCGTCCTCCCGCTGAACTTCAAGGACGGCCAGACCGCGGCGAGCCTGGGCCTGACGGGCGAAGAGACCTTCGATATCGACGTGAAGTACAGCGCCGATGGCCTCATCACCCCGCGTTGCGACATCCCCGTCACCGCGACGCATCCCTCGGGCAAGGTCACGAAGTTCACCACCCTTTGCCGCATCGACACGCCGGTGGAGGCCGAGTACTCCAAGAATGGCGGTGTGCTGCACACGGTGCTGAGGAGGCTCCTGACCGAGAGCAAGACGGGGAGCAGGAAAGCGGTGGGTGTGTAAACTCGCAGTGGCAAAATCTCACCAGATGGAACCACCCAGATGACTGAACAAGAAGTACTGAAACAGGCAGAAGCATTTCTTCAGTTCCAGACCGGTTCTGACCCGGAATGGGAACGTTTCGATCCTAAACAATTTGAGGCGGCCGCCAAACGACTCGGCGTTGCATTGCCGGCGACCTGGCTAAGAGCGCTACCACACCTCTTTGAAGTCCTCGCCAGCCCGAAGTTGCCTGACGATCACGATTGCAACCTCGAGCTCGACGCCGAACGGTTCGAGAGAAGCAACCGAAACCGCATTAAAGAGGGCACACAGTTGTTTGATTCCAAACGCTGGGTGGAATTCGGCTCCGACTGCGGCGAAGGGCGTTTCTGCTTCGACCTCGCTAGCAAAGCAATGCCTGCGGATGCGGAAGTGATTTTCTGGGAGGAAGGCGAGTACGACGAACCCAAACTTGTTTGGCCTAGTGTTGTGGTGTTCCTCGCGGAATTTACATCGCTACGCGGCACATAACCAGCCGCTCCTTACCCTCAAAGCAGAGCGGCTCGCTCAACGTCAGGTCTGTTCAATTCTCGATGCAAACTAGCAGGCTGCAGTTGAGCACCAGGATGCCAATGCCGCTCTCGACATCACCCCCCCCCGTCTCCCTCCTCATCCCTATCGCCTGGGGCGAGATGGACGCGCTCGGGCACGTCAACAACGTCGCGTACTTCCGCTACCTTGAGTCCGCTCGCATCGAGTACCTCCGCCGCCTGGGCTATGGCGCGGCACGCGGGGCAGATCAGTCAACCGCCACCGGGGGCGGCCTTGCCGGCACCGGGCCGGGCGGCGTGGGGTTCATCCTGCAGTCCGTCCAGTGCCGCTTCCGCAGGCCTGTCGTGTTCCCCGACACGCTGCGCGTGACGGCATGCTGCATTGAAATCGGTGACGACCGTTTCACGCTCTCGCACGAGGTCCACAGCACGGCGATGAACGACGTCGCCGCGGTGGGACAGGGGACGATCGTGTGCTACGACTACGCGCGCGGAACGAAAACGCCCATGCCGCAGGCGCTGCGCGACGCGATCGCAACGCTCGAACGCACATCGTGAACCGTTTTACTCCCCAGTGTCGCCAGGCGCCGTCGAGGGGTCCTGCACCGGCTGCGCGTCGGAGGGGACGGGGTTGCCCGAGACATCGTCCTTGCCGTCACCATCGTCGTCGTAGTAGACAGTGCCAGACGGGTCCGATGGCGAGGAGAGCGGTGTGGAAATGGCTGGAGCGGGGGCCGCCACGCCACCACCACCCGTCACAGCCCCGAAGATCATCGCGGCCGTGACGGCGAGCCCGATGATGAGCGCCCACTTCACGACGATGCCCGCGACGGCCATACCAACGGCCTCCCACCTTTCCATTTCCAACTCTGTCATATACAGCAGAATGAGAAGCCCGAATGACGCCCACCCGAAGACATGCATGCCAGCGGCGTACCCGATGGCATCGAGGATCCCCACGCACGCGTAGATACCCGAAAGCCTCATTGCCGTGATATGGAAGGGGGCGTCATACTCCAGGAAGATGAGCGAGCAGATCCAGAACGTCAGCAGGCCCACGGGGACCGACAGGAGCCAAAACCCGAAGACGACCACATAGGCTTCGACCCCCACGCCGCCCGCGATCAGCGCGATGAGCGAACCGATGAGACCAATGGCGGTGAGGACGACCGGACGCAGGTATGTGTTCCGTCGAACTTCACGCTCAGTGTCGATGAGCGCGTCGTTCTTCGGCGACATGTTCATCTTCCCGCACTCGGGGCAGCGCATCGTGAGTGCGCCGGCCATGTTGTACCCGCAGTGCCGGCACAAGAACTCCGCCGCAGGACCACCCTTCTTGCCCTTTCCACCCTTGGTTTGCGGCGGTGGCACGCGCACGGCGGGTTCGGGCTTTGCCGTCGCGGCCGCGAGTGCGAGCGATGGGTCGTAACCCTCGGGGAGCATGAATTCGCCCGCATCGCCGCCGTCTAACTGTTCAATGCTGTCAAACACACCATCATCCGTGGGCGCAGGTTTGGAAGACGGCTTCGACGGTGCAGTTCCCGATGCGGATGGGGAGGGTTGCGCGGGCTTGGATACGGCCTTGAGCGCGCTCGGTGCCCTTTGCTTCGCCTCGGTTTCTGCGTAGCACGCTTCGCACAAGTAGCGCCCCTGCGGGTCTTTCACCCGGGGCTTCTTGGAAACATCTTGCTTGCACACCACACACACCTTGACGGGCGCGGACGCGGCCTGGGACATAGCGCCTCCATTGGAACCCCTGCGGATGTCGGGGGGCGCAGAGCATACCCGAAACTCAGCTGTGCGCCAAGGGCGCTGCCGGTGTCGAATTCCGGTTGCACCTCTCTGATTTGTGCTATCGAATCACCGTCGTCGCGCACGCGACACAAACTACCGTGCGTACTCGATCGCCCGTGTCTCCCGGAGCACCGTGACACGGATTTCTCCCGGGAACGTCAGTTCTTCGCTCACCTTCTTGGCAATCTGGTGCGCGATAAGGAACGCTTCGTTATCATCCACTTTCGCCGCGTCGATCATGACACGGACCTCGCGTCCGGCTTGGATAGCGTACGCCTCGGTCACACCCTTGAAGCCCATGGCGATGTCCTGCAACTCGTTGAGTCGCTGGATGTACTTCTCCATGCTCTCCCGCCGCGCACCCGGGCGTGCGCTGCTGATGGCGTCCGCCGCCATAACGATGGGCGTGTAGAAACTCGTGCTCGGAATGTCCGCGTAGATCCCGCCGATGCCAAAGCCGCGCAGCTGAGTGATCGCGTCGCGCAGGT
>CALLYM010000126.1 GCA_937858155.1 uncultured Phycisphaerales bacterium
TCAAGATCTTCAATGCGGGCGAGAACACGATCAAGCGTGACCGCCTGCTGGAGGGACTGAAGGTTACGCAGCAGGCCAAGAAGTACGGGCAGGAGCGTGCCCCGGTCAACGTCTTTGGCGGCGGCATCCAGGACTTCATCAACAGCCCCTACGAATCGGCCATCGGCACCATTGCGGGAAAGGTCACAGGGTCCGAGCGCATCGGCAAGGCAGTGGGCAAGCCATTCGTCTGGAACAACCGCATCGCCCTCGGCGTGGACCTTGTACCGCGTGACGCCATCTACAGCGATGTCAAAGAGTTGGTGATGAGCGAGGGGCTTCCCGGATGGGAGGCTGCTGTCCGAGAGAAGTTGCCCATTGGCACGGACTTCAAGACCTTTGGCGCGCCCACCTCCCCCCCATCACTGGCTGCCGGGGACCTGCAGCGCCACCTTGAGTCGCTGGGTGTCAACCGTGGTGATGCAGATAATCTCACTCGCAAGTTCGTGGAACTGCGCGGCAAGGCGGATGATGCGGCTAGCCGGGAGATGCACAAGGTCCAGTTCGACTACCTGAAGACGAACCTGGACGAGCAGGTAGGTAAGTTTGCGCCCTTCCACTACTGGTATTCCCGCGCCCTGCGCTACTGGGGTGAGGCGGCGATTCGCAACCCCCACCTCATGACGAACTACATGCGGGCCAACCGAGGACTGGAGGACGCGCAAGCCGATCCTGGACTCAACGCCCGGCAAAAGGGCTTTCTACGCCTGATGGGCACGCCGCTCGGCTTCTCGCTGATGATGAACCCAGACGCCCTCTTTGGTGTGGTCAAGGTCTTCGGTATGGAGCAGGCCAACGATCCGAATGTCGATCCCAACAGCCCATGGAACAAGCCGCCCGAAGGGATGACCGATCTGGGCGGAGTCATGGACTGGATGAAGAACCGGGGCGTGGGCCTCTACCCCTGGATGGACGGCCTGCTCAACATGATGGGGGCCTACGGCAATACCTTTGAGCCAGACCTGCTCGGCATTCGCCACCGGGCGCTGGTGGGTTCGGCGGTCAACTGGGCCATGAGCCAGGCCGGCGCGCACCCACCCGGCACACCCTACGCCAATGCCATGGGGCAGGCACGCTGGGCGCTGTCATCCACCGCCTCCCAGTTCCTGCCCGGCTGGCTGGCCCAACCCGTAGCCCCCAAGGCGGGCGGGTCCACCCAGCAGGCGAGCCTGGAGACGATCATCGAGCACACCATCCTCACGGATAACCCGGGCCTGAGTGGTGAGCAGTTGCTGGAGATCATGTCCGACCCGGACTCCCCAGAGTACGAAGCGGCCTACCAGAAGGCGGCATCTGCTGGAGTGGTGCAGCAACTGCTCAACTTCACCCTGCCGATGTCCGTGACGATGCGCAATGACGCCCGAGATGTCCGCACCGCGCAGAAGCAGGTGATCGAGGACGCGGCCACCAAGGCGGGTGTCACGCCCTTCCAGTTCGCCCCCACGGTTGGCGATGTGCAGTTCGCCGCCGACTACAAGCGCCTCACCGGCAGCGAATGGAAGCCCGGTGACTACCAGGACGCGAGCTTCAAGATTGATCTGGCCCGTGCGCCGGAAGGCTCCAAGCGGTTTATCTTTGAGGACGCGGCCTACAATGAACTGGGCACCGACACCCAGAAGCAGGCGTGGGATACCTACAACGCGCTCAAGTACGGCACCGCCCCCGGCACGGCAGGTCTGCCGCAGGAATCGCGGGATCAGTTGGCCAATGCCTGGCTGGACCGCACCGGCAACGCCGGAAACATCCGGGCGATCTACGACCAGCGTGATGCCTTCGCCCTGCGCCACCCGGACTACGCGGCCTACCTGAACTGGAAGGAGCAGATGCAGACCATCCAGGGCATGTACGGCAACCTGGCTGAGTATCGCCGCCAGGCCAGCGCCCAGAACCCGAACGCCGCCAGGTTCTTCGCGGAGAAGCAGGCGTTCCTGCAGCGCACCGAGCCAGACTCAGAGAGGTACCAGGAAGAACTGGAGCAGGCCACCATGTCCCCCTCGGCGTACCTCGCCATCATCGGGCAGGGGGAGTACCGCTCCCAGCCGGGCGGGATACCAGGCGCGCCGCAGTTCGACACGGCCCTGCCGGGGATGCTGCCGCCCGCCCAGCCGCAGGAGCCGTACAATCCGCAGGAGAACTGGATGGCGCAATTGGCGCGGTTCGGCCAGTCACAGGGCGTCTACGCCCCACGGAGGTAAGTCGTGAAGCCAAGTATTGGGAGAATCGTTCACTACGTTAGTTACGGGACGCCGGGCGGTGAATACTCATCTGCCTGCCGTGCCGCCGTTGTTACTGCGGTCGAGACAAGCATTGCTGACATTGACCAGTCCGAATTCACCACCGTGGACCTCTTTGTCATGAATCCCGAAGGCATCTTCCTGAACAAGAATGTGATTCAGGATGAGGAAACCAAGAAGGGTGGGACGTGGCACTGGCCCGAGCGTGAGGAGTCGTAATGCTCGAAATCTTCATCTGCTTCCGACTGACCTACTTGCTGAACGCGGATACCCGCGTTCCGGTGGCGGTGGCGAGCTTTGAGCACCGGGATGATGCGAGGGATTACGTCAAGGAACACGGAGGGTTCATGGTTCCGGTCTTGATTGACCCGAGCAGCGATTTGCGCCGGGGCGACTCAAACGTTATGATGCGCAGCGAAATGGGGAATAGGTCATGAGCGATTCCTACGAACCCAATAACGACGGTAGCCTCGAAGGCTTCCTGAGTTCGCGGCCCGAAGTGGTCACTCAGGGGTACGTGAACGAGGGGACTGACAACCCTATCGTCTCTCACGACCTCCTGACTGGCCCTGTCGCGCCATCCGATCAGGGCTTCGCCGCTCCCGTCGGGGTTGCGCCGCAGCGGCAGGTGGCGTCACCACCGCCGCCCCCGGCCCAGCCTGGCGTCTCCCAGGAGGAGTACGAGGAGGCCGTCCGTCTCGCGGAGCAGCAGGCCCAGGTCAACCAGGCCCTGGTGCGTCAGCAGATGGAACTGGATGAGGCTCTGTTTGAGTCCTCCATTGCCCACCTCGATCAATACTCCCAGAACTACTACCGGCAGCAGCGGTACCTGCAGCAGTACGGCACCGCCAACGAGGCGCTGGCCGAAGAGAACCGCCAACTAAAGTACGCTCAGGAAGAGCGCGAGCAGGCCGAGGCGAAGTCCCAGGTGGCGCTCATCCGCATGCTGAAGGCGGGCGTCAACATCGGGGATGCGCAGGCCAAGGCCGACATCATGTCGGCGGACACCAGCGAGCAGATGAACGCCCGTATCCAGTTGTGGGCGCAGGTGCATAACATGAGCCAGCGCCAGATCGCGGCCCAGCAGACCCGCGCACAGGTATCAAGCGGAGCCTACGCCGCCGCACCCCAGCGTGGCGGCAACCGTGGGGCCACCCCCAAGCGCAGTCTTGAGGACTACATCTCGGGGCAACCCTTCGTCTACAGCGAGTAACGCACCAGCCGAGGGCGACCGGCTGACGCGAAACTGAGGAGTCGTCCACATGTCGTTTCCCAGCCACACCGACATTTTCAGCAATGTCGCCACTGAGGCGAAATACCCTCTCGTCAATGGTCAACAGATCGTCCCCTCCGGCGTCGGTATCGGGCGCGGCTTCAACACCAGCCTGACCACGACCCCCACGGCGGGGCAGGGCACCTCGCTCCGCGAACTGCGGGTACGTGACCTGTCTGACGTGGACAAGTACCTGGAGCCAACCGAAACCCCTTTTTGGAGTAGCATCAAGCAGGGCGGCGAAGTCCGCACGGCCCGCTCCGAGTGGGCGATCTCCCACCTCACCCCGAACACCACAACCGTCGGCTCCACCGGCTTCAACGGCACCGACAACTCGGTGGCCGTGGACATTGACGAGCCGGGCCGCATCACCCCCGGGTCCATGATCATGGTGGGGAGCGAGCAGATCTGGGTCCACCCGGACGGCGTGAGTTCCACCGGTCTCGTGGCTGGCCGCTACGAGCGCGGCATCGGTGGCACGACCATCGCCGCCCACGGCGATGGCGTCAAGGTGGACATCCTCCTGGAAGCCGCCCTGGAAAACCAGGACACCCCATTCCGTGGCGACACGGCTGCCCGCATCGAATGGAACACCAACCAGTTGGTGGACATCGGCATCTGGTCGTCTGACCGGGACCGCATGACCCCGGACATCGAGTACGGGAGCGGCGACAAGCACGACGCCCGCCTCGCCAAGATCATCGTTGAGCAGTCGATCAAGCGCGAGAAGACCGCGATTCTCAGTAACCGTTCGGCAGCAGCCGGCACCGGCTACGGCAGCAACTACTCCACCTACACGGCGGATGACGAGTGGCTGAACGACCCGGAGCCCGCGACCTCCATCCCGCGCACCGTGGGTGGTCTGCGGTACTTCACCCCGCTGGCCTACAACCTCGCGGGCCAGCCCCTCACCGCATCGCTCCTGGAACTGATTCAGTTGGATACGGTGGACCGGGTAGGTGAGACGAACACCCCGAACAAGCTCTACGTCGGCGGCTTCATGCGGGTGGTCCTGAACTCGTTGTTCAACGACAACCGCGTGACCACCGTCAAGGACAAGGTGTACAACGTCGTCTGGAACCGGGTGGAGATGACCTGGGGTTACCTCGACTTCGTGTACAGCCGCTACATCCCGGAAGCCGAAGCCTATTTCGTGAACACGAACGACATCACCAAGCACTGGTACAAGGGTGGCTCCCCGAAGGAAGTCATCCTGCCGAGCAACGGCCCGTACAAGCGGAGCCGCTACACCTTTGACTGGACGATGAAGTTCCGCAAGACCCAGTGCCGCAGCCGCATCTACGGCATTAGCACGAACATGGACGATTACGCGAACCTCGCCGCCTAGGAGGTCTCATGGCGAATACCGTCGTAACTGAGAAGGAGGGGGCAACCGCCCCCTCCACCAACGCCGCCGACACCATCACCATGAGCCGGGATGACTTCGCCAAGATGCTGAACGCCGCCGCCGATCAGGCGCTGGCCAAGCAGGCGGCAGCGAACACCAACACCGCCCCGAAGTCCATGCGCCCGAAGATTGCGGACGGCTTCATCAAGGAAGACCGCCGCAACAACGAGGGAGAGGTCATCAAGCGGTACCGGGTGGACGGCGTGCTAGCCACCAAGATCATGGAACTCGACATGGAGACGCTTCGCTGGTACGAGGAGAATCCTGACGAGTTGCCATTTGACAACGAGGGCTACCGCAAGACTCCACGCGCCTGCGCGCTGAAGAAAGGGAAGTTCATCTCCGTCCTGGGTGGCCGTATCGCCGCCCGCTCCGAGAATCAGGTGGAGCAACTGGAGTGGATGAAGACGCTCTCGGAGGAGCAGGGCGGTCTGCCGGGGCTGTATGAGGTGACGGAGGAAATTGATCTGTGGCAGTGCAACACCTGCCAGCCGCCCCGCCCGTTCCGCAACAAGCAGGACTGGGAGGCGCATCGTCAGGCAACCCACGGCATTGCCCCTGAGCGTGCCGCGTAACTTCGGTCACCCAACACGGGTGCAGGAGAGACATCATGCCCATGCAGTCACTTCGGTTTCGCGCCAAGAGCGCCCTGCGCAAGGGCCGGGTGGGGGCCGTCACCCCCGAGCACCTCGTGGAGTTCCGCTCCGTCGCCGCGCCCGGGGCCGTGGGCGTCGTCCTCTTTGAGGCCGAGGCTCCCGGCAAGTTCGTGCGCGGGCGGGAGCGCCACGCCACGGCGGGTTCTGGCTCGTCCGTCATCAAGCTCCACCGACACGCAGCAGGTCATGTGGGCGCACCGGCTGAATCCGTGACCACGGGCGTGGTGCTGGCGGCTTCCATCCCGGCTGACGCCACCACCAACACCTGGCAGGAGGTGGACTTTGAGGATGGCGAGGCGGACTTCGACGCCGGTGACACCTTCATGCTGATCTTCCCGGGAACGGTGGCTGGACTGTGTGTGCAGTTCACCCTCCTGTACACGGGCAGCCCGGTGGGGGCCGACGCCTGATGGATGACGGATTCGTCCCCCGAGACTTTACTGACGGCGACGGCAATGCGCTGGACGCCGGGTATTACAACGGCACCCTGGGCACAGGCGGTGTGGCGTTGAAGTGGCCAACCGGTTCCCGTAAGGCGATTGTCACATCGGATGGAGCATTCCGCATTGGGGTGCGCCCCACCTCCACACTGGAAACCTCAGACAACGCCCACTACGGGGCGCTGATGCCCGTGCAGGCGTACCCGATCCTGCGTGGCAATGCGAACCCGGGCGGGGACGCCTACCTGCATATCCTGCCCATCGCCACGGCGAAGGTCGCCGTCATCTTCATCTGATGCCCACGCGCACCCACCCGATCCAACGCCTGGAAGGGTTCACGGGACCAACGGGACCCACGGGGCCAGCGAGTGGTCCCACGGGTCCTACCGGGAGGACCGGACCCACCGGATCAACCGGCCCGGCCTCGACGGTGGTGGGGCCAACGGGTCCCGCCAACGCCACCGGACCCACCGGTCCGCTGGGTGTGACGGGACCAACGGGTGCGCGTGGAGATACCGGACCCACCGGTCCTACCGGCGCGCAAGGTGCTGCCTCCACGGTGACAGGCCCAACTGGTTCGCAAGGTGTCACGGGTCCCACCGGGCCGACCGGCG
This sequence comes from uncultured Phycisphaerales bacterium, assembly GCA_937858155.1. Taxonomy (GTDB): domain Bacteria; phylum Planctomycetota; class Phycisphaerae; order Phycisphaerales; family UBA1924; genus BJHL01. Next base: position 6,665 of record CALLYM010000126.1, read on the forward strand.
CGCAGGGCATTCAGGGAACCCAAGGTATTCAGGGGGTCACGGGACCAACGGGTCCGACGGGCGCGACCGGGGCGCAGGGTGCGGCCAGCACGGTGACCGGACCAACCGGGTCACAGGGGGCGCAGGGCGTCACGGGACCCACTGGCCCCACGGGGACACAGGGCGCGGCGTCCACCGTAACCGGTCCTACGGGGCCACAGGGTTCGCAGGGTGTGACCGGTCCTACGGGGCCACAGGGGTCGCAGGGGGTAACTGGGCCTACCGGTCCTACGGGCGCGGCGTCTACCGTCACGGGTCCCACGGGGGCGGGGGGAACCACTGGACCCACCGGCGCGGCGGCGAGCGGCGGAACGTTTTTCGTCCAGTTCTTAGAGCCAACATCATCAGTGAGCACCTGGACGAACATGCCGTCAGCGCAAACGGAGTACGCTGGGACGGGCATTAGCGGCAACACTACGCGACGTGTGGTTGACCTAACCAACATGACGCAGGTGTTGTTAGTGATTTACACCTCCACAGGGACGTTTGCGACGGGCCCATTCCTTGACATCCAATACTCTACGAACATCAGCACGCCGTCATGGACAGACTTCAACATAGATCTCGTGTTTACCGCATCCGATACCGTCTACAACAGCGGGTGGGTGACCATTCCGGTTGGGGCGCGAGGTCTTGTCCTTTTGCGTCTTGTCGGACAGAGTGGAGACGGGACCGCTGACCCGACCCTTCGCATTGTCACCGCGCAGTTCAAGGCTTAAGGAGATTCGCATGGCCATTCGTGCACTGTGTACCGACATTGAGCATCAGGTTTCTGGCGACGGCATCAACCTCTCCTGGCAGGTGTTGTTCTACGGAAGCCCGCTTACCAACCCGGACCAGACCTCATGTGCCGCCTCCCTGTCCGGGACAACCACCAAGGCGCAGGCCCGCACCGCGATCCGGGCTGCCATCCAGGCAGAAGCCGACCGGCTCGGCTACGCCTGATGGCGGGGGCCGAAGAGGGCGCGGCCGACCCGCACGATCGTGGCCCCCTCCTCGACGGCGACCTCGAAGTCGTTGCTCATGCCCATCGAGAGCTCGGCGAGGCCGAGGCGTGACGCCTGCTCCCGGAGCTGCGCGAACCAACGGCGGGGGTCGTCGCCATGGGGCGGCACCGTCATGAGGCCGGCGACCTCGAGCCCGCCGGCGCGCAGG
>CALLYM010000127.1 GCA_937858155.1 uncultured Phycisphaerales bacterium
GCTGAACAACGCGATGATGATCACCGCGGTGATGGGCACCACCCAGTCCGAAAGGCCCGGATCGATGGTTTTCGAGCCTTCGACGGCCGACAGCACCGAAATGGCCGGGGTGATCATCGAGTCACCGAAAAACAGTGCGGCACCGAGAATTCCGAGCGCTGCCAGGAACGCCGCGGTGCGCTTACCGAGCTTGTTCGACGACCGTTTCACCAGGGTGATCAGCGCCATGACGCCGCCCTCACCGTCGTTGTCGGCCCGCATCACCAACCTCCCGGCCGCGCTCCTGGACGAAGTCGCTCGAACGGGCGAGGCCCACCTCTCCGCGCCAGCAATCGGCGCGAACTTCCAACTCAGCGGTTCGACCGGCTCATGGGCGTGCAGTGACGTGCAGACCGCGGACGAACTCAGGCGCCGCTTGGGTCCATAGCCCCGAATTGACCTGAGGGGTCTCAGGGTCCCACAAAGGAATCCTCGACCGACGCCGGGGCCTCATTGCCGTTCAACCGCACCGCGCGTTGGCGGGCCGCCGCCTCCCGCGTCAGCAGTTCGAGGCGGCCGGAAGTCTCACCCGCGCTAATTTGCGCGGTGGCCTGACGGATCGCCTCTTCAAGGTTCGCAGGCAACCAAATGTTGTCGTCGCCGTTCATGGGCGTCTGCATCCAGGACGCAGAGCCGTCCGCCCGCACGCTCCACTGACCCGAGCCGGAATGGTTCGGGGAATTCTCGTGGACATAAATCGGCCCGCCCTTCAGGGCACGCCGGATGACGGGGGAAGCATCAGAGAGCACGACGGTCGAGGCCGGCTGCACGATGGTGCCCTGCACGTTGGGAACGCGCCAGTTGGGGCGGTGCTGAGCAAACATCACGTAATACGAATACGAAACCTGGTCAAGGTTCTGCCAATCCACCGCGTCCTGCGGGAGGACCCGCGCCGCGCTCGGGTTCCCGCTGCACGCGAGTTCGTCGAGGGTGCTGTAACCGCGGCGACGCAAGGTGAACAGGTTCGCCGAATTGGACCGGTTCACATCCTGGCCGACGTCCCACCACTGGTCCCCGGCCGTGCTCGCAGACGCGACAGGCAGACTACCCGAAAAGTCATTGGAATATGAGCCTAACGCTCCGGCAACGCCGCCCAGGTTCGCGACGCATGCGGTCTTCTCTCGGCGAGTGTTCCAGCTGGAGAGCACGGGGAACAGGGCGCTGCCACCCAGGACGAGCACCGCTGCGACGGACGCGACATCCGCGAGACGGAACCCGCCCGTGGCGCGGCCCCGCTCAATAGGAATCGGCGACAGCGCCCGCTCATCCATCACGGACTTGACCGTGCGATCGATCAGAGCCGCGCGGTCACCGTGATACGCAGGCGTCTGTGTTACGAGGTCCCGCATGGCCTCCACTACCCCCGCGCGGGCACGGAGAGAGGGTGCCACGCGTTGAAGTCCAAAGTTCGCGTTCACAAGCGCGTCGAGTGCTTCGGCATCGTCGCCTGAGAGAATCGCTTCGTCTACCGGCGTCCCTGCCTCTTCAAATGACAAGATCCTCGCGAACGTCACGTCCACAAGCGTGCGGTCGACCTTTTCACAGGGGGTGCGCGTCAGCGCAAGAAGGCCCGCGATCTTCGCCGCCCGGTCGGCATCTTCTCGCCCCACTGCTGCTGCGTCAAAGGCAGCCCGCACCAACGCGTCCAACGCCTGGGCGTCTTGCGGAGAGAGCTGGTGGTTGTTGGGCTGGCTGTTCACGGTTGAGGAGGAGGCTTGCGATTCACTTCGACGTCTGCACTGTCTTGCGTGTTCTTCCACGCTTTCGCGAAACTCGCCACGGCTGCGTGCAGACGGCTCTTCACGGTGCCCAGCGGAATGTCGAGGTCGTCGGCGATCTGCTGGTACGAAAGCCTTTGGAAGTATGCGAGAAGAAGTATCTCCCGGAGCGACGGACTCAGTGTGCCCAAGGCCGCCTGGACCTGCCTGCTGGTTTCGTCATCATCCAGCCGCTGGTGCGGGCTGGGGATACGCACCTCCATGAGGTCGATGAAAGACCCACCATCGTCTTCCCCGCTCCCGCCCACGGGTGCCGAAAGTTCGAGGGTGCGTCTGCGCCCCTTCCTACGCAGGTAGTCCCTCGCCTTGTTCGCTGCGATTGTAAAAAGCCAGGGCCGAAAACGCCTGGTCGCGTCGAATGACGCCGCGGACAGATGTATCTGGAGAAACGTCTCCTGAAAAACGTCCTCGGCTCCAGCCTGATCCCCCACCAGACGGACCAGGAATCTCAGCAATTCCACGTGGTGGCGCTCGATAATGGTCCGCAGCGAGGACGTGTCGCCCTTACGGTACCGTTCGAACAGGGATTCATCGGAAGTCTGGTCCAAGAATGTTGCTGGCTTGTTGTGCGGTATATGGCGTTGCGGGATGGAGTCAGGAACGGGCAACAACGCTGCCTACTGAACGCTCAAAGGACACACCCAGTTCGGGGCCAAAGAGCCTTAGACCCTCCGTCCTCAGTTTAGGTGCATGTTCGGTCGTGTACCTTTGGAATGCTTCGCGACTGGCAAAGATGTACCGGCAAACGACTTTGAGTGGCGTCGCAGGTTCTTCGATCATCACGACAACTGCTTCGCTGGCACCCCCTTCCACCACTTGCTGGACGTGCCCCTCCCGGAGCCAACGTACATACCGGTCGCGGGTGACAACGTCCGGAAGGAGCGCGGTCACGGTGTAGGCCACTTCGAGCATGGCAAAGGGTAGCGTCTGCCAACGATGCCAGACCGCTCCAGCCGCGGGGAGTGTGCGGGTGGCAACCCGGGGGCTGGCCATGCGGTAAAGTGGTGCAATCCGCGTCGCACGTGAGCGTTCTGCCAACAGCGTCTACTTGGGGAGTTTCCAGGCCTGATGACCCCGCCCGCCGACCCTGCCGCCCGGCACGCGCGCCCCGGCGGTGCTGCACATTCACGGCGGGCCAACCAGCCAGTTCTACGACGCGCTCGACCTGCGCCACTTCGGCCAGGCCTACGACCTGCTCGACCCACAGGCACGGCCCGGGTGGACGGAGTTCGCCACCCAACGATCGGTGCTCGACGGGCTGGCCACGTCGTATGCCCGGCTGAGCGGCATGAGCGACGTGCAGACCCGGATCGACGGCGATTCGGCCACGGTCACCGCCTCCCTCGACTACGTCACGGCACTCAGCACCTATCGCGTGCAGTCGGTCGACGAGTTGCATCGGGTCGGCGGCCGGTGGCGGCTCGTGCCCCACGAGCCCGATCAGCGCATCCCGCCTGATCAATTCGTCAGCCGCGCCGGCGTCGGGTATGCCTCGCAGGGCCGCCGGCAGATCACCGACGGGCCGACCGCTTACGCCGACGTCATCGACCGCCCGGAGTTGCGGGTCCTCTCGGCGCGCCTGGTCCGCCACGACGAGCGCCTCTCGGTCGTCGGCGAGGTCCGCAACCTGGACGTCGACCCGGCCTATGTCACGGTGACCGCCGCGCTGCTCGACACCCACGGCACGATGCTCACCTGGTACTCCGGCGCAACGGGAGCCGCCCACACGGCTCTGCCGGGCGAGACGATCCCGTTCCGGATCGACTTCGAAGGGGTCGCCGGGCTCGTCCCCGGTGAAGGCGGTTCGCTCACGGTCTCGTCGGCCGACTTCAGCCCGGGAGCGAGCACATTGGCACTCGACCCGGCCCGCGTGAGCGAGGTCTGGCTGTCCGCGAAGGCCGTCGTGACGGGCGACGACCTCGGGCGCACGCTCCAGGCCCTCGACGTGACCGGGCACGACCGCGACGCGGACACCGGGCCCGCACTGTCGGGCACGCTGCGCAACGACGACATCGTCGACACGACCATCCCGCACGTGTTCGTCACCCTGCGCGACGGCAACGGCGAGGTCGGCTGGGTCGCCGACGCCTTCCTCGACGAATCGATCAGACCTCAGCGCTCGACGGGCTTTTCGGTGGTGCTGCCTCGGTCGGAGGACGTCGAATGGATCGATGTCCCGGTCCGCCTGTTCGCCAACGGCCAGTCGACCGCCGATCTCGAACCCGTCCATGTCCCGCTGCTCGACGGGGTCGGCGGGTGGAGCGCCGCCGACCTGCTGGCCGTCGCGTTCGAGAGGGCATCGTGAAGCGCCGGCCGACCGGACGCGGCGCGCTCGGGCTCGGGCTC
>CALLYM010000128.1 GCA_937858155.1 uncultured Phycisphaerales bacterium
CAGACGTGGTCGATGGGGAGGAGCAGCTCAGATTTGAGTTTGGCGGCGAGCTCGAGGATGCGCTTGGCATCGGCAAGTTTGTCCTCTTCGACGCGGCTCTTGCCGACGGGCTTGCCGAGTGCCTTGAGGAAGGTGTAGGCCATCGCACCGCCCACGAGGATGGTGTCCGCCTTGGGCAGGAGGTTGGCGATGCAGCCCATCTTGTCGGAGACCTTTGCACCGCCCAGCACAACCACGAAGGGCTTCGCAGGCTTGTCGAGCGCGGCGTGGAGGTACTTGAGCTCCTTCTCGACCAGGAAGCCCATGACGCGGGGCTTTCCGGTCATGGCCTTAGGTACTCCCACCATGCTGCCCTCGGCACGGTGACTCGTGCCGAAGGCGTCGTTGACATACACATCGCCGAACGCAGCGAGCTTGGAGCAGTACGCGGGCTCGCCCTTCTTTTCTTCCTTGTGGAAGCGGACGTTTTCAAGGAGTATGACATCGCCGTCCTTCATGGCGGCGACAGCGGCGGCGGCTTTCGCGTCGGTGCAGTCCTGGCTGGGGAAGCCCACGGGCTTGCCGAGGAGCTGCGACAGGCGGTCGGCGGCGACCTTCAGGCTGAATTCCGCAACGTAGCCCGTGCCTTCCGGGCGGCCCAAGTGGCTCATGAGGATGCATCGGCCGCCACGATCGATGACTGACTTGATGGTGGGCAGCGCTTCGCGGATGCGCCGGTCATCGGTAATCTTGCCGTCTTCCACGGGAACATTGAAGTCCACGCGGATCAGGACACGCTTGGACTTGACGTCAACAGATCCGATGGTTTTCTTGGGCATGATCCTCAACCTTTCGTGGAATCCGCCGGTCGCTCTGGGCGCCCGCAGGACGTGGTAAGAACGGGTGAAGTGTAAGGGCAGGCTGTGCGCACGGAACCGGCGCACCTCGTGAAAAACTCACGTGGAACGGTGCTCAGCCCTCGAGTGTCTTTGAGATTCGCGCCCGGAGGGCCGCCCCGCCGTTGGTGCTGACCTTGTCCCGCAAGCGCCGCAGGCGACTTTCCAGGGATGCGTCAACAAGCCGGTCGCCGATCTTGAGCTTGACGCCCCCGATCATCTTGGGGTCGGTGTAGGGGTGGACGACCACATCTTTGCCCAGTGACTGGCTCAGGCGTGAGCGGAGGCTCTCCAGCTCGCTTGCCTGGGCGGGCTGGGCTGTGAAGACGTCCACTTCGATCTTGCCAAACTTCTCTTGGGCAACCTCATCGATTGCTGCGGCGACCGCGGGGAGGGCGTTGATACGGTCTTTCTCGTTGAGCACCTGCAGGCACCGGAGCGTCAGGTCGCTCACGCGCCCCTTGAAAATACGATCCAGGCTCTTGGAGCGTTCCTCCGCCGTGACAGTGGGATGGCTGAGCAATTCGCCGAACTTCGGGATGCTGCGTGTGAGTTCCACCACCTCGTGGAGCTGGCTTGTGAGCGATTCCACGGCATCGCGCCCGCCTTGGGCGAAGGCGATGTCAAAGAACGTGCGTGCGTACACGCGGGCGGTGTTGTTAGGTTCGGTGATGAGGGGCATGCGGTCTTCCTGCCTGGGTTACGCCTCGGGGGCCGTTCGCCGGTGTTAGTTCTTCATTCCTTCCAGCTGCTTCAGAGATTCCTGGAAGAGTCGGTCGGTGTCGCCCGCCGTCACGTTGCGCTCCAGGATCTTCCCGGCCATCGCGGTCGCGAGTTGAGCGCCGTGGGCGTAGACCTCGGACACGGCCGCACGCTTCGCGGCGTCGATGTCCCGCATGGCCTTCTCGCGCATCGCGGAGAGTTCGGCATCGGCCTTCTGCTTGAGGTCCGCGGCGATCGCCTGGGCCTGGGTGCGGGCCTTGTCGATCTCCTTCTGAGCTTCCGCCCGGGCCTGGGAGAGGGACTGCTGGTACTGCTCGAGCGCGTCCTTGGCCTGCTTCCTGGCCATTTCGGCGGACTCGATCTCGTTGCGGATCTTGTCTTCGCGGTCCTTCAAGCCCTTGCTGATGGCGGGCCAGACCTTGAGGGAGAGCACCGCGAGCACCACCACGAAGACCGCGATGGTGACGAGCATCGGGATGATGCCCTGCGCGATGGTTGGGAGGACGCCGGCCTTCTCCGCCGCGTGCTCGGCATGGCCCGCGGCTTCCTGTGTGTGCTCGGCGGTCGTCGCGGCATGCTCCTGGGCAAGGGCGAGTGTGGTTGTAGCCCCTGCCATGGCGAGGAACGCTGCGCGGGAGAGGAACTGCTGGACCTTCATACGGAACTCCCAAGGATGGCGGGCGTTAGTGCCCGGAGTGGTTGAGGACATACTGAAAAGCACCACGGGTCCTTCCGGAACCGCGGTACGTGGATTACTTGACGAAGCCGACCAGCAGGCCGACGACGACGGCGAACAGCGTCGCGCCTTCGACGAGCGCGGCGGCGAGAATCATGTTCGTGCCGATCGGGCCCTTGGCCTCGGGCTGGCGGGCGATGCTCTCGACCGCGCCCTTGCCGATCATGCCGATGCCCAGGCCACCGCCGATGACGGCGAGGCCGGCGCCCAGAGCCGCGAGGCCCTGGCCTGTGGTGACTTCCGCGCCGGCGACGGCGGGGACAGCGAGTGCGAGGAGCAGGGATGCTTTGCCAACGTTCTTGATCATTGCGAGAACTCCTGAGAAAACCGCACAAGGTACTGGTTGCCGGGTGGTATTCGTACCCGGGGGCGGCCCGTCATGCACGCTCCGGCCCACACTGGGCCGGACCTGTTGTCAGGCGTGGGCGTGCTCGTGGCCATGCTCATCGTGATGCTCGTGCTCATCATGGTGAGACAACTGGGAAATAAACACGGAGGTGAGGAACATGAAGACGAACGCCTGCAGGAAGGCGACGAAGAGTTCGAGGAAGTAGATCGCGATGGCGGCGACCACGGAGACGAGCGAGATCGCTCCCCCCAGGACCACGCCCCCCGCGCCGGGCTCGTAGGTCACGCCTGCGGTGCCGATCTTCTCTCCCGCGAGCAGCGCGATGCCCTGCACCGCGAACATGAAGAGCACGGCGACGAGGATGTGCCCCGCCGTCATATTCGCGAACAGACGCAGCGCGAGCGCGACGGGCTTGATCGCTGTGCCCATGATTTCGATGGGGATCATGAGGGGCCAGAGGTACCAGGGGGTGCCCGCGGTCAGGTGGTGGAGGTACCCACCGATGCCCAGTTCGCGGATGCCCGCGAAGTTGATGACGAGCGCTGCGATGATGGCGAGCGCGGCGGTGACGAAGAGGTTCTGCGTCGCGGTCGCGCCCAAGAGGCCGCTCAGCACGTGGTTGTCGGTGACCTTGTCGATGAGGTGCGCCGCGTCGGTGAACGGCACCAGGCCCAGCAGGTTGTTGAACAAGATGAAGAAGAACACCGTCCACAGGAACGGCATGAACTTGTCCGTGCGGCCTTCGAGCAGCGGGCGGACCGTGGTGTCCCGCAGGTAGAGGCAGATCACCTCGATCATGTGCGCGAACTTGTTGGTGGTGAGGTAGCGGCTGGTGCCCTGGCTCTCGGGCCCGGTGGCGATGTGGGTGCTCGCCCACCACAGGACGATAACAGTGAGCAGACCCGCGAGCAGCAGGGTCCCCACGTGAGAGGACCACAGCCACACGCCGTGCATGCCGAAGAGGTCGCCGATCGCCCAGGAAGCATGGGGCGCGGCGTTGACAACGTGGTCAACGGGGTTGCTCTCGGCAAGTGTGAGGACGCCATCGATCATGAACCAACCTCCGGTGCCGGGGCGGGAGCGCCCGCGGGTTGAGAATCAGTTGAAAGCGCGGCTTCGCGGAGCCAACGCACCGACCACGCGGTTTCAACGCACAAGGAAAGCAGGCCGCCCAGCAAGAAGGCGACCCAGAAGGTCTTGCCCTCGGGCTTGAGCAGCAGGTACACACCCAAGCCCACCACCAGTGAAAGGAGCATCCGGGCGGTGGACATGCCCGTGAGCATGGTGGGCTGCACCGTTGGATGCGGATTGGCCTTCGTCGCGACCATGCCGAAGTTCATGGCACGGAGCGCCCCCAAGGTGAGCAACGCGGTGCCGAGCACGCAAGCACCCCCAAGGAGAGCAGGCATGACTCCGTTGCCGCTGCCCCACGCGTTGAACGCTGCAAGCCCGCCGCCGGCCAGCGCCGCTATGGACGCCGCGGCCAGGTACATTCCCGCCAGCGGCCAGGTCCGCGCACGCAGACAGCTACCGGACAGGCAGCGTTGCTGGGCATGCGTGGGCAGGGAAGTCTTGTCCACGGAACGTCGAACTCCTGGGGCTTGAACGCTGTATCTACCAGGCCCGAACCGGGCCCGACAAGGGGGTGCCATAGTAGGTGCCGGCACCTGCGATGGCGAGCCAAAATTCAGGCTTGTCAGCGCTCCGTTGGGGGGTCGTGTTCGGATGCCCTCGTTACTTCATAAGTGCTTTGGCATCATGCACAAAGCGTACAGCCCCGACCACCAGACCCAGCAGGAGTCCTCCCACCAGCAGCCACGGCGCAGCGGACGGAACGACCCACCTTTGAATTGCCCAGCCGATGATGCCCAAGCCGCCCACGGCGAGGGCAAAGTTTGTGCCCACCGTGCTGATGCGCATGAGCTGATTCACCGTGCCCTTGTCGGCCTCTGGCGGGGTGCCGGGCCGGGCGGGCTGCTGCACGGGCTTTCTGAGCGACTCCGGGATCGCGAGGCGGGGATCATCGTGTTCGACGGCGGGTAATTGGACACCTTCCAAATCACGCAGCTCGCGGTCGATATCTTCGCGAGGGTCCTTGGCCGGGTCTGGTCTGGCGTCGTTCATGCAACTTCACACGAGCCGGTGGTCAATTCGATCAAACTAGAGCGCGATGCGCCGTCTGTTCTGCTGTGCGCATCGCGTCTTTGACCTTCACGCCCTCGGTACCGCCGCCCTGGGCGTTGTCGTCCTTGCCGCCACCCTTGCCGCCCATCACGGCTGCGGCGTCGCGGAGCCACGCGCCCGCCTTGAGGCCCTTGCCGACCAGCGCGTCGGGCACGCTGGCGTGGATCATCGCCTTGCCGGTTTCGTCGACGCTGAAGAGCATGACGGCGGCACGGGGCACGGTGTCCCGGATGGTTTTGACGGCGGTCTGGAGCGCGTTGCGGTCGTCGCCCGCGGCGATCTGCGCGACGACAACCATGCTGTTCTCGGCGAGTGCGCCCTGGGCCAGCGCACGCGCTTCGCTCACGGCCCGCTCCTGCACAGCGGCGGAAGCCTGTTTGCCCAGTGCTTTGACGCGTTCCTGGAGCTTCGCGACTTCGGCGCGCAGGGTGGCCTTGCGGGACGCTGAAGTGGTGGCCACGTCGATCTCTCCGGCGACGAGGGCCACGTTCTTCGCGAGGTCGCTGTCCCTGGACGCCGCGACTTCTTTCACGCGGGCGGCCAGCGCATCTGCGCGCGCCGCCGCGTCCTTTGCCGCCTCACCCGTCAGCGCGGTGATGCGCCGGACACCTTTGGCGACGGCCTCTTCGCTCACGATGGCAAAGGCGGCGATCTCGCCGGTCGCGCCGACGTGTGTGCCGCCGCAGAACTCGATGCTGTAATTGGCCCACTCCTGGCTATCGGGCTGGTGCATGAGGTCCGGCACGGGCACACCGATGGCGACGACGCGGACAGGGTCGGGGTAGGCCTCGCCGAAGACGGCACGCAGACCGTGGATCTTGCGCGCGAGCGTGGTGGGCGCGGTTTCGGCGTGGACGATGAGGTTGTCTCGAACCCGGGCGTTTGCGCTCTGCTCCACCCTTCCGAGTTCATCGGGGCTCACGGGCTGGTTGTGCGAGAAGTCAAAGCGGAAGCGCTCGTGGGAGACGAGCGAGCCCTTCTGCTCGATGTTTGCGCCCAGCACCTCCCGCAGGCCCAGGTTTGCCAGGTGCGTGGCGGTGTGGTTCATCGCGGTGTGCTGGCGGCGTTGTTTGTCGACCTCCATGCTCACGGTGTCACCCACCCTCAGCTCGCCCCGGGTGACGTGGCCGACGTGGAGGACGTACCCGCCGAACGCGAGGGTGGACTCGACGGTGAACTCGCCGGTGTGGCTCATGCCGATGGTGTGGATTCGCCCGCTGTCGCCCTCCTGCCCGCCCATGGTGGCGTAGAAGTTGGTGCGGTCAACGACGATGCCCAGTACGCGCCTCGCAGCGCCGGCCTGGGCGTGCTGGTCGAAGTTGTGGCCATTGAAGATGGCCTTGATGTGCGCCTTCACGGGCGTTGTCTCGAACTTGTGCGCGTCGTCCGTTGGGTTGACGTGGAGGTGTTTGAGGCGGGCGACGTTTTCGCCGGAGAGCACGATCTTCTCGTAGTCGGCCTTGAGCGCCGCATCCGCACCGCCCTTGGGCGTGGGGCCGGCCTTCGAGACTTCCTTCGCGCGTTCGACTTCTTTCTCGTAGGCGGCAGTATCCACCTTGAGGCCGCGCTCTTCGGCCATCAGGACGGTGAGGTCGATGGGGAAGCCGTAGGTGTCGTAGAGCTGGAAGGCGTCCGCGCCAGAGATCGTCCCTGAACGACCTTGGCCGGCAACCTGGTCAAAGAGCTTGATGCCGCGGTCGAGCGTTTTTCCGAAAGATTCCTCTTCTTCCAGGATGATCGCCTGCACGCGGGCCGGGTCTTTTTTCAATTCGGGGAACGCGGGGCCGAAGTGCTCGATGATGGTGGGGACGAGCGCCGCGAAGAAGCCGCTCTTGGCGTTCAGCATCTGCCGCCCGTATCGGACGGCGCGGCGGAGGATGCGTCGCAGGACGTACCCGCGGCCCACGTTGCTGGGCACGGCACCATCCGTAATGGCGAAGGTGAGCGTGCGGATATGGTCGGCGATGACGCGGTAGGCGGTGTCGACGTTGTCCTTGTCTTCTTTACCCAGCTTGCCCATGTAGGGGCGTGCGCCGGTGAGTTGCTCGATCTTCTGGAAGATCGGCGCGAACACATCCGTGTCGTAGTTGCTGCGCTTGTTCTGCAGGCAGGAGACGAGACGCTCCAGGCCCATCCCGGTGTCCACGTGCTTTGCGGGCAGGGGCTTGAGGGTGCCGTCGGCTTCGCGGTTGAACTGGATGAAGACGTTATTCCAGATTTCAAGGACGTCCGGGTCGCCGGAGTTGACAAGGTGACGCGCGTTGCGGCCACCGATGCGGTCGAAGTGGATCTCGGTGCAGGGGCCGCAGGGGCCGGTGTCGCCCATCTCCCAGAAGTTGTCCTTCATATTGCCCGGGAGGATGTGGTCGTCGGGGAGGAACCGCTTCCAGAACTGGCGGGTTTCTTCGTCGGGTTTCAGGTGCAGTTTTTCGTTGCCCTCGAAGTACGTGACGTACAAGCGGTCGGCGGGGATGCCGAAGACCTTGGTGAGCAGTTCCCACGACCAGTCGATCGCTTCCTTCTTGAAGTAGTCGCCGAAGGAAAAGTTCCCGAGCATCTCAAAGAAGGTGTGGTGGCGGCGGGTATAGCCGACGTTCTCCAGGTCGTTGTGCTTTCCGCCCGCCCGTACGCACTTCTGGGAAGTGACGGCGCGCAGATAATCCCGCTTCTCATTTCCGAGGAAGATGTCCTTGAACTGATTCATTCCGGCGTTGGTAAACAACAGCGTCGGATCGTTGGCCGGAACGAGCGACGAACTCTTCACGGGGCGGTGGCCGCGTTCTTCAAAGAAGTCGAGAAAGCGTTGGCGAATCTGATGACCTGTCACAGGAACCCTTCAGCAGGAGTGGATTGAAACCTTTATTCTATCGCGAGATACCGCGCAAAAAGACCCGGGGCGGGCCAATCGCTCGGCCCGCCCCGGGAGGTTGCTTCCGATCTGACGCGGCGAAAACTACTGATCGCGGCGCTTCAGCGTTGGCCGCTCGTCAGCGTCGTCCTTCTGTTTCTTCTCGTCGCCGTCCTCGTCAATCGGGCCGGTGCCGCCGCCAGGGGCGCGGCGCAGGCGCGGACGGTTGGCATC
>CALLYM010000129.1 GCA_937858155.1 uncultured Phycisphaerales bacterium
GTATCGGCGCCGAATCGACGCGGTTGTTCGCCAGCGAGGGCGCGAAGGTTGTCCTCGCGGACGTGCAGGATGCGCGCTGCGAGAAGATGGTCGAAGAGCTCGGCCCGACCACGAGCTTCGTCCACACCGACGTCACCGACGAGGCCCAGGTCGGCGCCGCCGTGCACCACGCGGTCGAGAAGTTCGGCCGGCTGGACTGCATGTTCAACAACGCCGGGCGCGGCCATCCCGAGCGCCTGATCACGGACCTCACGCCTCAGCTCTATCACGAAGTGGTCGACCTGCTCCTGGGCGGCGTCCTTTTCGGCGTCAAGCACGCCGCGGCGGTGATGAAGGAGCAGAAGTCCGGCAGCATCATCAACACAGCCAGCGTCGCCGGACTGGGCGTCGGCTACGGCGGGACGCTCTACTCGGCGGCGAAGGCGGCGGTGATCCATGTGACGAAGGTGCTCGCCAATGAGATTGGCGAAGAGAACGTGCGCATCAACGCGATCGCTCCAGGAGCTATCCCGACAGCGATCTTCGGGCGCGCCGGCGGGATGGAACAGGAGGCCGCGGAGTCGCTCATCCCCATGCTCCAGATGGGCTTCGTCAAAGCGCAGCCCATCCCGCGCTCAGGTAGCGTCCGTGATATCGCCGAAGCGGCGCTCTGGCTCGCCAGCGACGCCTCCAGCTTCGTCACCGGGATCTGTCTGCCTGTCGAGGGCGGCATCACCACGGGCAAGCTGTTCTCCCAGCGCATGGCGGAGATGCAGGCAGCCGCGCCGCCGGCGTAACAACGCTCGATTCAGCTCGGCAGTCTCCAGGTTCCGCAACTGCGCGACGCCCTGGTGTGGGAGTGCCCTCGCCGCGCGAGAGCGGCCGTCAAACAAAGGGGGAGGGAGACGAGCCCAAACCCGTGAAAGTCGGCGATCGTTCGTCCGCGGCAAACACGCGACCTGAACTCCCCCTCGCCCGCGACGATAGGAGTCGGGAGAGATGGGATGAGAAGGCCGGCCGTCACGCAGTCACCTAAGGTGCTGCAAAAAGGAGACAGACCGGCCATGAAGAACGATACAACGGAGCTGCGGACGATGGGACTCGACCTCGGAGACAAGGAGAGCACCTACGTGGTGCTCGACCGGGATGGAGTAGTCGAAGCCGAAGGTAAGGTGGCAACGACAGCGCCGGCGCTCAGGAAGCTGCTCGGAAAGAGGGAGCGGACAGTGGTCGCCCTGGAAGTAGGGACACACTCGCCCTGGGTCAGCGTCCTCCTCAAGGAGATGAAGCATCACGTCATCGTCGCGAACCCGCGCCAGATCCCACTGATCACCCGCTCCCAGCGCAAAACGGACAGGACAGATGCCGAGACCCTGGCGCGGCTGGCGCGGGTAGATGCAGCGTTGCTGGCGCCGATCACGCACCGCGGCCAGAGAGCCCAGGAGGGGCGGGCCCTGATCCTCGCCCGGGCGCACGTGGTGGCGGCGAGGACAGCCCTGGTGAACCACATCCGCGGCACCGTGAAGGCACATGGCGGACGGCTCCCCCAGTGCGACGCGGACGCCTTCGCAATGAGGATGTGGGAGCGCATCCCGGAGAGGCTCCAGGCAAGCCTCGGGCCCCTGCTCGAACTGGTGCGCCAGCACACCCTGCTCATCAAAGCGTACGACGGAGAAGTGAACCGGCTGGCCGAAAAGGAGTACCCCGAGAGCGGTGTCTTGCGACAGGTCCATGGAGTGGGAGCACTGACGGCGGTGACCTACATCCTCACCCTCGAAGAGAAAGGACGGTTCAAGAAAAGCCGCCAGGCAGGCGCCTACCTTGGGCTCGCACCACGGCAACAGGCATCGGGTGAACAAAACCCCCAGCTCGGCATCACCCACGCGGGAGACCGCTACCTGCGCACCCTCCTCGTCGAATGCGCCCACCGGGTCATGCGCGGGACTGACTGCGACCTGCGCCGATTCGGCGAGCGACTGACGGCAAGAGGAGGCAAGAACCAGAAGAAGCGGGCTATCATCGCCGTCGCCAGAAAACTCGCCGTCCTCCTGCACCACCTCTGGGTCAGCGGGGAAGTGTACGAACCGCTCCGCTCGGAAAGCAGCGCGCCAATGGCTGCCTAGAAGCACCAGGCCAAAGCGCGGACCCAGACGACCAAGCCCAAAGCCGCGTCCGGGTGACTGCGGCGGCCCCCTGGGAGCGAAGGTATCCCGCGGGAGAGATTGCAGCACCCGACCCTAAAACGGACCTCAGCATGCACCGGAGCAAGCCAACGAATGCTCCTCAACGAGTGCGGATGGAAGCGAGGCGAACCGGCAGGGCACCAACCAACGCCACACATCTACGTGGCTTGACCCCAACCGGCCTTCTCATGGAAGGGGGTCGGGGGGTGAGGGCAGGCCCGCCGCGGTACACCGCCAACTTCCTCAACTGAGTGCTAGTCGGCCCACGCCTTGAGCGCGAGCCGCGCGCCCACCAGCACCAGCCCCACGGCCAGCGCCTGGATGATGTGCCGGTCATGCACCCGGCGGGAGAAGTACGCCCCAATCTGCGCGCCCGGCACGGCCCCAAGGGCGAGCATCCCCGCCTGGAAGAGCGACCGGTCCCAGGCGAGGTCTCCCGTCGCGAAGTGCACGCCCGTGCCTTCGAGGGCCATGAACGCAAGCACGAAGTGTGATGTCGCCGCGGCGATATGCACCGGGAAGTGCAACACGGTCGCCATCACGGGCACGTGGATGACCCCGCCGCCAATCCCGAGCAGACTGCTCACGAATCCAACACCCGTGCTGATGGCGATGCCCTTCCACATCTGGAACGAGTAGAAGTAGGTGTGGCCGCTCTTGTCCGTGATCTGGCGGCGGACCGTGCTCCACCCCGTCACCGGGGGCTGAATAGCGTTCGAAGCGCGCCGCAAGAGCAACACCAGCCCGAGCAGAATCAGCACGACCGCGAACATGGCGTCGAACGTCCGCCGCGGGATGTAGCCCACCACGATGGCCCCGGCC
>CALLYM010000130.1 GCA_937858155.1 uncultured Phycisphaerales bacterium
CCATCCCCCACTACCACCCCCCACCGGAGCACCACCATGTCCGACCCCGACACCATCCTCCTCGAAACCGAAGCCGCCATGGAGAAGGCGATCGATTACCTCAAGTCCGAGCTCCGCGGCGTGCGCACCGGCCGCGCCAGCCCCGCGATGGTCGAGACACTGAAGGTCGAGGCCTACGGCAGCACGACGGACCTGAAGGCTGTCGCCGCCATCAGCGTGCCTGAGCCGACGCAGCTGCTCATCAAGCCGTTCGATCCCAGCATCGTGCACGCCATCAAGAGCGCGATCGAGAAGTCGGGCCTGGGCGTGAACCCCATCGTCGAGGCCAAGCACATCCGCATGCAGTTGCCCGCGATGAGCCAGGACCGGCGCCAGAAGGAAGCCCTGCGCATCAAGAAGATGGGCGAGGAGACCAAGGTTGTCATCAGGAACGCCCGTCGCGACGGCAACAAGCACGCCGACGCCCTCAAGAACAACCCCGCAAAGCACTTCCCCGAGGACGAGCTTGAGACCTTGAAGAACGAGGTCCAGGAACTGCTGAAGAAGTACGAGGGCGAGGTGGATAAGCGTGTGGACGAGAAGACCAAGGAAGTCATGACGATCTGATCGAGAAGAGAGGCGCAGGCCCGAGCACGCTCCCGCAATCGCGCACCGCCGCCCTTTACCTCCCGGCTTCCAGCATCCAATACCTCGCGCCTGCTTCTGTTTGCAGCGGTGAGAGGTGGAGACGCTTCTCGCACGGGTCGTTCTTCCGCAACAGCATCGCGATGTCGAAGAGCACGCTCTCGGCCTCCGCGACGTACCCGTGCCCCAGTGCGCTCACGTCGATGGTCGTCACTTCCACCGTGTCGATGCCGGGGATGACCGCGATCGGCGGGGCGTACCCCACGCGGGCGAAGGAGTGCTTCCAGGCGCTCGCCTCGAGCGCCATGTCGCGCTGCGAGATGTAGAGCGTCGTCCGTTCGCTGAGCTTGGGGTACGCCTGCGCAAGGTCCTTGAAAGTGTCGAGATCGATGTCGGGCGCAGCCAGGAAGATCTGCCCGAACTTCACCGGGCCGTCGCCGCCCGCATTCCGGAGGGCGATGCGTTGCATCGTGCGGGCAACAAGGCGGTTCCCCATGCTGTGGGCGATGATGTCCACGCGCGAGGCGCCGGTGTCCTTGGAGAGACGCGTGAGAAACTCCGTCAGGTGCTTCTCGGCGGTCTCCACCGCGGCCTCGTCCGCCGAATACTCGTCCACCGCATCGGCGCTGGGCCAGGAGTAGAACGCCGTCAGCCCAGGAACGTTGAGGTCGACGGCGAGCTGGGCCGCACGCAGGGCCGCGGATTCGAACGAGTTCTTGAATCCATGAACATAGACAAGGATGCTCCGGTCGCTCGCGGGCGCCCGCGCGATGCGGCGGCGCAGCGATTCGTAGAACCACTCTGGGTCGTTCTCCACCAGCACCTGCTCGATCCTGATGCGGTCGTCCTCTCCCTTGATCAGCCGCGTGACCCAGCTGCTCCCCAGCGTTCCCTTGGGTCGGCTGTTGGGCACAAAGCAAATCACCGAACCCAGGCGCAACGCGTTCTCCGGGTCGCGGGACGCAAGAAACTCCGGGCGTGGCGGCACCGGCGGGTCGGCGTTCTCGGGCGCGGGGTGCAGCACCATCCCGCGGTTGGTCGCGTACCACACGCGCACGGCCCGCCCGCCGTCGCGCTGCTCGATGGTCGGGCTGTCGTCGCGCCCGGGCGTTTGTATAAAGCTCCCGGAATACCAGTCGTCGTCGGGCACCACGCCGCCCCGGCTCACCGGAAGCTGCTCTGCGTTCGCGCTCGGACGCTTGTCCAGCTTGTCGATCTCGCGCACGAACCGGGGGTCGTCATACGGGAGCCCGGTCACATCATCATCCGGCGGCACGGGCGGCTTCGCCCCGTCGTCCTCCGGCGGCTTGGAATGACTGATGCCGCTGCCACCCTCCATCCCGTCGGGCGGGGGCGAGGCCTTGCCCGTGTTACCAGCCTTCCCGCAGCCAACGACGCACCCCGCGACAATCAAGGCGCACGCGACAAGTCGGAGGGACGTGTTCATGCCGCGATTCTACCGCACGGCCGGTACCGGCACCCCGCGGTCTTGCTTGGTGAGTTGGCAAGAAAAAACCGCAGGGCGGAGGCCCTGCGGCTGAGTCTTGCAAGGTTGAATATCTCTTTAGCGAGCGTTGCGGCGGCGCTTCCAGCCCACGAGACCAACCATGCCGAGGCCGGCCATGCCGGTCCAGGCAGCGGAGGGCAGCGGGACAAGGACGCCGGGGCCGCCGGTGACCCACGCGGAACCAGCGGTCATGCCCTGGATATGTGCGGCCTGGTAGAGACCGTTGGGGGAGTTGCCCGCACCGACGCCCAGATCGACGAAGTCGTTCGCGTCCAAGCCTGTCATGGTGAGGGTGTACACCGCGCTGATCCAGTCGCCGTCGAAGCGGTCCGCGCTGTTGCTGGTCGGCCACTCGAACTTGAAGTCGAAGAACGAGCCGCCGTCGCCACGGAAGGCATTGTCGGTATCGCTACCCGCGCGGGTGCTGTTGGAGCTCACGGGGCCGCTGTTCTGGGTGATGCCCAGGCCAGTGGGGTTCATCGACGGGTTCAGGTTGAACAACCAGACGCGGATGAACTCGCCCGCGCCCATCGTGGTAGCGCGGCTGAGCGTCAACTGCACGGTGTTCGCACCGGTGTCGGTGAACGATGCAACGCCCCAAGGGGATGGGCCGCTGGGGTTCACGCCGGAACCGCTGAATTCATTGGTGAGATTGAAAGACACCGTCGCCGCCTGCGATGCCGCGGCAAGAGCGAGAGCGCCAAGCGCGCTCAAAGTACGAATCTTCATCGACAATCCTCCCTCAAAATACACTGATGGCCCCGGGACATGAGGCCCTTCCTCGCTGGCATATTAGACCACGAATCAGGTGAATTACCAGCGGAATCGTGAGGAGCAGCCCCGCAATCACCGCTTGTGGTTCCCTCTGCGTGGTGTATCGCCCGCCGATAACTACACAGCTACCCACGGATTCAACGACCTTCACACTCGTGCAGGTAGTCGCCGCCGCGTTAGTGAACGCCCGCCGCTGCGAGCCAGCGTTCGGCGTCCAACGCCGCCTGGCAGCCCATGCCCGCCGCAGTGACTGCCTGGCGATACTCCGCATCGGCCACATCCCCCGCGGCGAACACACCAGGGAAGTTCGTGTACGAGTTGCGGTTCTTGAGCTCGACGTACCCCTTGTCCGTGAGCGCAACACCCGACCCCTTCAGGAACTTTGTCGCCGGCGTGTGCCCGATCGCGATGAACAGTCCCTTGACGTCGAGGCGTGACTTCTCGCCCGTCACCGTGTCCTCCAGCAGCACGCCCTCGATCATGCGCTGGCCGAGTACATCAACAACGGCCTTGTTGAACAGCACCTTCGCGTTGGGGCGCGAGAGGAACCGCTGCTGCATGATCTTGCTCGCACGCAGCGAGTCGCGCCGGTGCAGGACGTACACCATGCTCCCGAACTTGGTGAGGTACGTCGCTTCTTCCATCGCGGTGTCGCCGCCGCCGACCACCGCGAGGGGCTGGTTGCGGAAAGGCGGCAGGGCGCCGTCACACACTGCGCAGGCCGAAACGCCGCCACCCGAAGTCGCGAGGCGCATTTCGTTGGGAAGTCCCAGCCAGTTGGCGGTGGCGCCCGTGGCGATGATGACGCTGTGCGCGTGCACAGGCGGCCCTTCCGCGGGGTGGAGCGCATGGGGTTTCTTGGATGGGTCCTGCGAGAACTCGCAGCGGTCGATGTCGTCCTGCACGACGACCGTTCCGAACCGTTCGGCCTGGGCCCGGAACTTGCCCATCATCTCCGGGCCCATGATGCCGTGCTCAAAGCCCGGGTAGTTTTCTACCTCTGTGGTGAGCATGAGCTGGCCGCCCGGCAGCACGGGACCGGGGTCCTGCTTCGGGAAGCCGCAGTAGACGATCGGGTTGAGCTGGGCGCGTGCGGCGTAAATCGCGGCGGTCCAGCCCGCGGGGCCGGAACCGATGATGACGACTTTGTGGGCGTTGGTAGTCATGCGCGTGGCCGGTGCTTATTCGATGTCGCCACGGTCGCGGAGGTTCTGGCGGTAGAGCGACAGGACGGGCGGGAAGAGCAGGTAGTCCGCGCTCTGGACCACCTGGGTGGTGTTCTGGATGCGGGCGGCGAAGTTGTCGGCAGTGTCCGTGCCGAGCGAGTAGAGCACGAAGGTGTCGTCCTTGAGCTTGAGCGAGAAGTTCGCGTCGCCCCGGATGGAGTTGGTGACGACGTCCATCGAGTGGGCCGTCACGTTGCCGCGCTTGGTGGGGATGAAGTACTGCGGTGGCGGCGCCCCGCCGCGGTCCACGCTCCTGTCGTTGAACGGGTCCGCTTCCACAGCCTTAATCCAGCGGGGACGAACGGCGGTCACCTGGGGCGGGATCGCGCCGGTCACATACCACTGCGCGATGAGCGCGAGGGAGAGCCGCGTGCCGACGCCCTCGCAGATCACCTGCTGGCGCTCGTGGATGAGGTTGGACATTTCCGGCGTGGCCAGCGCCACGACGGCGTTCTTGCTCTTGTCGAGGTCGCTGTAGGGCGACGCGCGGCCCTGGAGCTTGAGGTCAAAGTACATGCCCGCCCAGCGGCGTTCCCAGTCGTCGTAGATAAGCCGGATCTTCGCCTTCGCGTCGGAGGCGGACACCTGCTCCGCCGCGGCGGTGCGCCAGCGGGCGGACTGGGAGAAGAGACGCAGCGGCTTGCCGCCGGTACCGAGGCGTGCCATGGTGGTCGGGAAGACATCGTTCCTGACCTGCCCGGACTCGTTGTACAGGCGTTCCACCATCTGCTCGGCACCCAGGCGGTTTCCCGACGGGAACTTCATGCGGGACAGGTCGAGCACGCCGTCCGCGTTCATGCGGTTGATCGCCGCCTTGATGCGTTCGGGGTGCAGGTTCTTGGGACCCCGCGCGTCTACGCACGCGATGTCGCGCATGCGCTCGTAGGTGCGTCCGCTCGCCCGGAGGCCCCACTGCGCCTCGACAAGGAACCTGCGGTCGCAAATCTGGCGGGCGAAGTACTCGAAGTTCACGAGCAGGTCGAGCGCCTCATTGGCCTTGCTGTCCGCGGCGAGCCGGGTCGCCTCCACGTTCACGAGCACCTCGAGGCGGTCGAGCATCGGCAGGTAGCCGATCTTGGCCCACGCGAGCGTCGGCGGATCGTCGAGCTCGGTGTACGCCCCCGCGCGGATGAGTTCTGGAGAGATGCTGTCGGCGCCGTAGGGCTGTGCGAAGATCATGGACTTGCGCCAGTCCTCCTCCTTTGTCACCGCGGCGACCGCGGCGATGGCCGCCTGTTGGGGCGCGGCCTGCGCCCACGCCGCGGCGGCGGCGAATCCCTTCGCGTCCGCGGGGATGAGACGGGCCTCGTCCACACTTGCGACGATCGCGGGCGGGGCCTCCAGCTTCGCGATGGCGGGCAGGATGATCGGCTCGCTCCGGCGTGCCGAGTCGACCGTCACCAGCGAGTCGTTCAGCCTCGCCACAATGCCGCCCGCCCCGCCATCCTGGGCACTGGTACGCGCTGCGGTCAGGGACAGAACGCCGGCAAGCACCACGAGCGCGGTGGGCCAACGGAACGCGGGGGCGGACTGGTGGGTCATGCTCGATTGTTGCCGGTCGGGGACGCCCGGCCCACCGGCAATCCAAAAACGCGACGCCCCGGCGGAGAGAGGCCGGGGCGGGCGAGAGAGAGCGGAGAGAGAGCTTGCTGCTTTACTTCGTTGCGCTGGGGACAGGGGCGGGGCGGTTCGAGTCGGAGAAGACGGAGCCCTCGGAGCGCAGGAACCGCGTGGGGCGGTGGTCGGACATCTGTGCGTTGAGCTTGGTGAGCGCCTCGTCCACGATCTGACGCACGCGCTCACGGCTCAGGTTGAGCTCGTCGGAAATCTGGCGGAGGGTGTAGGGATCGCCGCCGTCCAGGCCGAATCGCATCCGCAGGACCTGCGCTTCTCGCTCGTCGATGGATTCGAGGAGCTGGCGCAGGACGCGGAGGTCTTCCTCGGCGAAGAGGCGTTCGCTGGGGGTGCCGTTCCGCTGGTCGGCGATCATGTCGCTCATGGACATGAGCTCGCCGCTTGCGTTGCGGGGGGTGGCGGGGGTCTGGAACGCCTTGACGGCGCGCCGGATGATGCGGACCTTACGGAGCGGGAGGTCCATCGCCTTCGCGAGGTCCTGGAGCGTGGGCGTGGTGCCCATCTCGGCCTCGAGACGCCGGTACGCGACCTTCCACTTCGCGACCAGCTCGACCATGTAGGCGGGGATGTGCACGGGCTGCGCGGCGTTGATCAGCGCACGCTTCATGCCCTGCTTGATCCACCAGGACGCGTACGTGCTGAATCGGGCGCCCTGGGCGGGGTCGAAACCTTCGACCGCGCGCATCAGGCCCACGTTGCCCTCTTCGATAAGGTCGGAGATGGGGAGCCCGCGGCCGGTGTACTGCTTGGCGATGGACACCACAAGGCGCAGGTTGCAGCGGATCATGCGCTCGCGCGCCTCAGGGCAGTTCTCGTTGATGATGCGCCAGCCAAGCTCGCGCTCTTCTTCCTGAGTCAGGAGCGCATGACGGTTGATCTCGCGCAGGTATGCGCGCAGGTCGTAATTTTGCGACTCACGCCCTTCGGACGTGCGCGGTGCGCGATCGGTATTGTGGGTATTCTCGTCTTGCACTCTCATCCATCCTTACCGGCGCGGGACGCGCCGCCTGCTCTGTAGACCCGGAAGACTTTGTTCAAGGCGAGCAGGGCCGCGGAAAGGCACCTGAATATCCGCCCAAAGTCAGCCGGAGGTTTCATCGACCGGGGGGGATGGGCCCAATAGGGGCGTTCTCCTCCACCTCCACGCAATAGAAGGTGACACGTGTTGCGCGACTTGCAACAAATGTGCGCACTTTTTCTTGCGCGACGCCAACTTTTTTGATGTCATTCGTCGATCCGGTTCATGCAGATGCCGGTATCATCGCAAAGCAAGGGCCAGTCTGCAAAGCCCGAGAACTTCAAACCGCCCCCCATGGCTCAAAAAAAGGACATTTCCTCGCTGCTCAAAGAATGGCCGTATCAGCCCGGGCAGGTCAATGCGCGCCTCATTGTGGGTACCGATAACCTTCCTCGTGTTCAGGTACGGCTGGACCTCGGTGTTCTACAAATGTTCGCAGAAGGGCGACCAGACGGCGAACACCCGTTCGGATTCCCCTCCCTTCTCGAGTATCACGAAGCGCGCGTGGACGGCGAGGTGGAGCAGGAGGAAGTGACGGAGGGGGAGACCCCCAAGGACAAGCCGGAATTGCCCAGTGACCCCCCGGAGAGCGAGAGCACCACGGATGAGCGTGAGGGCGGCGTGAGCGAAGGGCCGCAGGATGACGCGGGCGCCGAGAGCCCACGGCGGGAAAAGGCCGAGGTGCGGCTCACCGCCGAGGAATGCCGGGCGCTGCGGGAGGAAGCGGCGCAGTACTACCAGCGGTACGTCGCGTGCCTGGCACTCGACGAGTTCGAGCGCGTGGTGCGCGACACGACACGCAATCTGCGCGTGGTGGACCTGTGCGCACAGCACGCCGAGGGCGAGCACGACCGGACGGTGCTCGAGCAGTTCCGAGCGTACATCATCATGCTGCGGGCACGGGCGTTGGCGAGCCAGGCGATCAAGGAGAATGAGCTGAAGGCGGCGGTGGTCGCGCTGGACGAGGCGTTGGACCTGCTCAAGCGCCACTTCACGAAGACGGGGAACGAGAAGGGGTTTGAGCAGTCCAGCGAGGTGCGCATGCTCCGCGACATGCGGGAAGCGCTCGCGCCACGGCTGCCGGTCTCGCAGAAGGCTGAGCTGCGTCAGCGCCTGCAGCGCGCGATCGAGACGGAAAATTACGAGTTGGCAGCGATCCTGCGGGACGAGCTCAAGCAGCTCAAGGAATAGCGCGATCCCCGTCAGCCCTTACTTCGCGGCGGAAATGGACGCGAGCTGCGTCTGCGGCTCTTCGGTCGCGGGGCCGGGGTACTGGACGCGCACGTGGTGCATGGAGGTGAGCGACCGGGAGATGCTGTCGGCGATGGTCGCGAGCTCTTTCAGCGTCAATTCGCAGTCGTCGAACTGGCCGTCGCGCAGGCGTTTGGTGGCGATGTCGCGCACCAGGGACTCGATCTTCGCCGGCGTTGGCTCGCCGATGGCGCGGGCGGCGCTCTCACACGCGTCGGCGATCATGAGGATCGCGGCTTCCTTGGTGCGGGGCCGCGGGCCGGGGTACCTGTACTCGTACTCGTCGGGGATGAGGTCGTCGGCGTGACCGGAGTGACCGCTCAGGCCGCTGGTTGAGATCGTGAGGCGGACGTACGGGTTGGAGGAGGAACCCGTGGCGTGGCAGATGGTGATCGTGCTGGAACCCATGTCACTGCCCACCGTCCCCTTGACCGTCAATTGCACAGCGTGGCCAGTCGGGACGCCCACGAAGCGGAATCCCCAGTTAAACTTGGGAATCCAAAGGATCGGCGTGACCTGCGTGCCGTTGTAGGTGTTGGCACCATCCGTGATCCACGCCGACATGGTGGCAGTCGTTCCCGGTCATCCTGCAGAACCTGACGGCGAGCGGCGCCCAGTAAGGGTTTCGTCACCGACTAATCAATGTAGGATTCGCATTCAGCATCTGCACCGGCTCGCAAGAGCCGGTGCAGGGCTACCTCCCTGGCAGAGCTATTTCATACTGGAACCTATATGGGCGGAATAACCTGGGGCTACGTTTTGCGCCGTGTTGGGATGTGGCTTCTCACGATCCTCATCGGCTCCACACTCATTTTCATGATCCCGCGGCTCGCTCCCGGCGACCCCGTCGCGGCGATGCTCGGCCGTATGACGGCACAATCCGGTTTCGTGGAAAACAGTGCTGAGATTATTGAGTCATGGCGTGCGCGCTTTGGCCTGGATCAGCCGCTGTACATCCAATACTTTCGCTTTTTGTGGAATTCGATTCGATTCGATTTGGGCTATTCGTTGGCCTCTTTCCCCAGCCGGGTAGACGAAATGGTCTTTAATGCGCTCCCCTGGACGATCATGCTGCTGTCGATCGCTGCCCTTTACTACTATTTTTCGACGCCGGCAGGCAATGACCTGGTCCTGGTCGGGACGGTCGATTCCAATCAGGTCGTGGTCAGCCCGCAGATTGGCGGACGCATCGCCAAGCTGCTGGTGGAAGAAGGTACGCCGGTGAAGCAGGGAGACCTGATTGCCGTGCTGGATCCTGCAGAACTCGAGGCGCAGGAACGAGCCGCGGCCGCGACGATCTCGAGCCTGCGCTCCCGGGTTTCCGAGAGCCAGTACACGCAACGTTCCACGAAGGGGGCGACATCCAGCGATGTGGTGAACGCACAGGCGCGGTTGCAGTCTTCGCGCGCGCAACTGGCACAAGCCGAAGCCACGTTGACGCGCGTGGAAAG
>CALLYM010000131.1 GCA_937858155.1 uncultured Phycisphaerales bacterium
CTTTGGCGGCGGCCGCGGTGGCTTCGGCGGGCGCGCCAAGGACAAGATCCAGGGCAGGAGCGCCGAGGAGATCCTCAAGGAGACCCCGGCACTGCGCCGCGCACGCGAAAAGAACAAGCAGGTCCAGTTCAAGGGTGGTCTGGGCTGATCACCAGGCTCACGCGCAAAGACCAGCTCCCCGCGGCTTCCCGCGGGGAGTTTTTTTACACACCCGTGCTGCCGAACCCGCCCGCGCCCCGGTGCGTTGTGGTGAGCTCCTCCACCTCTTCCACCACCGCGCGGGACACGGGCGCGATGACCAGTTGGGCGATGCGCATGCCGCTGGTGACGACAAATTCGGCGCGCCCGAGGTTGATGAGGGCGACCTTCAGCTCACCGCGGTAGTCGCTGTCGATCGTGCCCGGCGCGTTGGGCACGGTGACGGCGTACTTGGTCGCCAGCCCGCTCCGCGGTCGGACCTGGCCCTCAAAGCCTCCGGGGATCTCGACCGACCAGCCCGTCGGGATGACCGCGATCTGCCCCGGCACCATGACGACCTCACTCTCGATGCACGCGGCAAGGTCGAGCCCGGCGGCCCCCGCGCTCTGGTACGTCGGCAGCATCGCGCGGGGGTGGAGGCGGCGGAGCGCCAGGCGCGGCGCGCCAGCCGTGTGGGGCAGATCAACGGACTTTGGTTCGATCATGAGGGAGTATTGGCGCGGGCGTCAGCACGGGCCACCCGAAAAGACCCGGAGCAGCGCGTCTATATCCGCCGTGTCCGGGAACAGGCGGTCGTGGTTGAAGTCGATGGGGTCGCAGGCTGCGCACTGACCCCCGCTGAACACAAAGAGAAAGTCGTCGATGTCGGTGGTGTCCGGGAAGAGGCCGTCGTTGTTGAAGTCGATGTCCGCGCAGGCGTTGTCGGGGATGCCATTTCCGTTTACGTCCAAGACCGCCCCCGCCGCGATCTCGCACGAATCGGGGATGGAGTTGTTGTTCGCGTCGAGCACGTCGCCGTTGGCGGTCTCGGCGGCGTCGTCCACCCCGTTGCCGTTGCAGTCCTTGGGGCCGATCCGCAGGTAGTACACGTCCTGCTCCCCGTTGTACGTGGCGCAGTACGCCAGGTGGGCCCCCAGGAGGTCGCTCTCCATGTCGTAGTAGTCCCCCATCTTGTTCTGGTTGGGGTAGCCAATGGTGGAATTGAAAACCGGGCCCAGGGCCTGCGGCGTCGCCCACGTCACGCCTCCATTGCCGGAGGTGGTGTACATGAGCTGAGAATTCACGGCGGTCAGTGTGCCGGATGTGTCGTTGTACACCACGTCGATGCGGCCGTTGGGGGCCACCGACATGGTGCCGAACCACTGGAACGAGTCCGTGTCGGTGGTTGCTCCCCCGCGGAACACCACGGGGACCGACCACGTCGCGCCACTGTCCTCGCTGCGGGCGAACACGACATCGGTCGCGTTCGCCGCGGGCACCGTGGCGAGCAGGTAGACCCAGCCGTTCCGCGGGCCACCGCTGGAGTCCACACCCACCTGGGCTTGTCCTGCGAGGCCCCCGGGGTTGCACGCGCGCCCCGTGCCGGCGCCGTTGAAACCGATGAGCGGCAACTGCGTGAACGTGGGGGTCGCGCCGCCCTGGTTGGCATCGGTGGACTTCACCGCACGCACGCCCCCGCTGCCCTTCGCCAGGTACACCTCGCCCGCGGGGCCTACCGCGATCGTTCCCCAAATGGGTGTTCCTGCAACGGCGGAGGGCGATTGCCAAGTGAAACCGCCGTCGGTGGATCGGGTGTACTGGAGGCCCGGGGTGGGATTCGCGGCGGTGCTCCACCACTGGTGGATGAAGCCCCGCCCGGGCCCGCCGGTGCGGTCCACGGCCATCCACTGTTTGTCACCCCCGAACGAGAACACGGGAGAACTCCATGACTGCCCGCCATTGAGGGACCGGAGCACCCAGCAGCGGAAGTCCTCGGTGAGGGAGTTGTAATAGACGGTGCCCGTGGGCCCCGCGCGCAGGACAGGGTCGCTGCGGAAGACTCCGGGATCGATGGTGCCCTTGTGCCAGGTGAGACCGCCGTCGTTGCTCCATGCGTACCCGGCCTGGCGGAAGTTGCTCGCGATGTTGTCGAATTGGCGCCAGCCGATGCTGATGCGGTTGGGCGCGAGCGGATCAATGGCGATACTGGGCTCGTTGGCGGCATCGTTCAGGATGTTGAGCTGGGTCGGCGTGACGTTGACCTGCACGCTTGGGGGGAAGCCCTGACGATCAGCAAACACCGCCGGAACGCTGGTGTGGAGCGGGCCGTGTGGCAAGTACGGGTCCTGCGGGCGCTCGTCGTGCTCGAATGCCTCGTCGGGGTCGTCGTGGTCGACCTGCGCGGCAGCGTGGGACGCGACCGCGAGGACCCACAGGATGTGAATGGCGGTTGGACGCATCATCGCATGGATCTCCGTTCTCCCCCACGGACGGGCCCGTGGGGTCGGGCGCACGTGTCAGCCGCAGGAGCCTCCGCTGAACACGTTCAGGAGGCTGTCAAAGTCGGCGGTGTCGGGGAAGAGGCCATCGTTGTTGAAGTCGATGTCGTTGCAGCCCGGGACGGGCGCGGTGCTGCACGGGCCGCCGCTGAAGACGCTCAGGAAGTCGTCGATGTCGGCGGTGTCGGGGAAGAGGCCGTCGCGGTTGAAGTCGATGCTGTCGCAGGCGCTCGCGTTGATCCTGAGGAAGTAGACGTCCTGCTCGTGCTGGCCGTTGAGGCCGTTGTTGAAGGTAGCGGTGTACGCGAGCATGGCGGAGTCGGCGTCGGACACCATGTGGTAGTAGTCGCCCATCTTGTCCTGCTGTGGCCAGCCGTGGCGGCTGTTGAACGTGGGGGTGATCTGCTCGGGCGGGGTCCATGTGGAGCCGCCGTCGAAGGAACGCACGTAGTACAGGGCCGACACGGCGAGGCTGGTGGAGGAGCGTGTGTCGAGGTACACGATGTCGATGCGTCCGGTCGGCGCGACGGACATGGTCCCGAACCACTGCAGGGAAAAGAATGGGCTGGGCTCGTCGTGCACCTGGATGGGTGCGCTCCACGTCACGCCGCCATCGGTGCTGCGGGTGAACACAACGCTCAGCGGATCGCCGCCAGCGGGGTCCGCGCTGCAGGCGACGTAGACCCAGTTTCGGCGCGGGCCGGTCGAGCGGTCGCACGCGACCCAGGCCTGCCCGCCCAGGCCGCCGGGGTTCATGGGTGGGCCGTAGTCGGGGCCCATGTTGGGCAGCACGGTGACCGGGGAGGTAAACGACGCGGTAACGGCGCCGTTCTTCGCGTTGGTGGACTTGACGATCTTGGTGGAGCCCGTCGCGTCGACCCCCACGATGTAGAGATTACCGTCGGCGTCCACATCGAGGGTGCCCCACTTCAGGTCCGCCTGCGGCTGGCCGTTGATGTCCCAGGTTGCGCCGTGGTCGGTTGATCGCGCGAACATGCCTGCGCAGCAGGAGAGGCCCGCGGTCCAGTTCTCGTAAAGGTGCCCGCTGCCGCTGCCCGCGGTCGGGTCCACGCACATCCACGCCTTGTCCCCGCCGACGGCGAAGACGGGGCTGGTCCACGTCGTGCCGCCGGTCGTGGACGTGAAGACGTCGCACTGGAAGTTGCCCTCGATGTTGCGCAGGCTGTTGTAGATGAACCGCCCGGTGCGGTCGCAGGCGATGATCGGGTCGCTGCGGAACGTGCCCGGCGTGAAAGGTCCGGCGTTCGTCCAGGTCAGCCCTCCGTCGTTTGACCGTGCCCATCCGGCTTGGCGGAAGTTGCTGGAAATCGTGTCGAACTGCCGCCAACCAACCACCATCTGGTTGGGGTTCGCGGGGTTCACGGCAAGGCTCGGCTCGTTCGCGCAGTCCCCGAGGATGTTCAGCCCCTGCGCATTCGTGTTGACCTGCACACCGATCATGAGCGTGCGGTCGGCGAATGGGAGCGATGTGAGGGGGTGCTGCGGCCCGGGGATGTAGGGCCCGTGGTCACGGCTTTCGTGGGGCCTGGGCTCCTCCTGCTCCTCGTCGTCGGGTGCGTTCAGCCACTCCATCGGCACAAGCACGCTGCCCTCTTCCTCCACCTGCTTCTGCCACTCGGGCAACAGCCATGGGGCCTGGGCGCGGGCGGCGGATGTTGCGAGGACCGCCGCGACGCTCCCCATGATCCATGGAACCTGTTTGGCACGCATCGAAACCTCCCACCTCCACGTCCCAGAGTCTACCCGCGGACGGCAATTCGCACAAGAGAATCCTCTGACCTGAACCCGATCGAGGGGCGAAGCCGCTGCAGTATGGCGCGGAGGGATCGGCTTCCAATCGCGACCAGGATCGGTCCACAGTCCGTACTAATACTGTTTTCTTGGGCAGGGGAGCTTCCCCATCCCGCGTGTTATGGACCGTCGGGCAGGAGCTGGTCGTCCTCCTCCTCGCTGAAGTACCGCATGTGCGTGTCGAGCGTGCCGTGGGTGACGGCCACTCCGTCGTGGACCTCGTCACCGCCCTCGCCGCCGAACTCGTTGTGGTGGTAGATATTTGGATCGCCCTGGTCTTCCATCGTGCGAGACTTTCGGAAGGCCGCGTGCTGGTCGGTCCAGAGGAGGCACATGCCCGCGCCCTTCCAGTTTGCCGAGAAGGTGCGTCCGCGTTCGTAGTCGGCGCGGTCGCCCATGTAGACGATGGGTTTCCAGACGCCGTGAGGCTTGGCGTCGTTGTCATAGGCGAACGAGCAGTGGAACCGGACCTGCCCGATGTTCGAGGCGTCGATAGTGGTGGATGCGTCGATCGGAGAGGCGGGGAAGTCGGCGAGGATGGGGCGGCCGTCCTGGGTCTGTTCGACGGCGGCGGTGTCGGTCGTGTTGGGGTTGATGAACGCCAGCGGCGGAACGGCGTTGACCTTCGCCATGACGCCCAGGGAGAGGATGGGTTTTTCTTCGTGGTCGCGGAGGACCGGGAGGTGGTCCTTGTAATCGTTCATATAGGCGGTGTTGCCCACGCCCATGTCGTGCAGGCGGGCGAGGACGACGGTTTGGCGCCCCGCCGTGCGGGCGTGCGCGAGGGCGGGGAGCAGGACCGAGATGAGCACGGCGATGACGGCGATGACAACGAGCAGCTCGATGAGCGTAAAACCGGCGCGCGAGCGTGCGCGCCGCGTGGATGCGTGTGGCATAACAACCTCCTGAACAGGTGTTGCGGGTCTGAGCGTGATGGGTGTGGATTTCGAGAGCGGCAGAGGGGTCGCTCAGACGCCCGGAGGTCCCCGCGCGAACCGCGACCGGTCTGGCTGCATCGAGCGGTCGGCGTGCTTTGGGACAACGACAAAACCGGCGGGGAGCGCAGGTATGAGTGCGCAGGTTTTCGGGGCTCCCCCGTCGGTGCGCGGGCCATCCATCGCCGCGCAAACGGCGCAATCATGGTGAGGCGTGGCGTGGTCGTGGTGGTGCCAGAGCCCCGCGCCGGCGATCGCGAGCTGCGCGACGATGCAGAGCATCGCGATGGCAGCGAACTTCCAATGGGATGTGCGTGGATGGGGATGCACAGCGTGGGCCAAAGCGGTTTATTGAGAACTCGTTCTCATCTTATGCCGCGCCGTTACTGACCGCTGTTTTGCATGGATTCGGGCGTGCTGCGCTCATTCGGCCGCCTGGGCCACCCCTACCACCCGCCGCTTCCTGATGTGCTCGCTGCCCAACTGGCCGCAGGCGCCCATCAAGGTGCGGCCCTTGGTGCGGCGGCGTTTGGCGAAGACCTTGAAGTCCAAGAGCCAGTTCAGGAACTGGGCGACCTGCTCCTCGGTGGGCGCGGGCCAGGGGCTGTTGCGGCGGGGGTTGTAGGGGATGAGGTTCAGGACGCCGAAGAGGTCCTGGCCGCCGATGCGGCCAGACTCGCAGAGGCCGAAGGGGCGCATGAACTCGGCGATCTGTTCGGCGTGCGCACGCGAGTCGTTGACGCCCGGGATCAGCACGTATTCCACGCACACCTTGTTGCCCGCGTAGCGGGGCCAGTCGAGGATCGCCTTCTGCACCTCGGCGAGGGGCCACTTGCGGTTGATGGGCATGATGGCGCTGCGGTCGGCGTCGTTGGGGGCGTTGAGCGAGAGGGCGAGGCCGAGGCGGTGCCAGCCGTGCTCGCGCGCCTTGTCCGCGAGCTTGCGGATGCCATCGACGTGGCCCACGGTGCTGACCGTGATCTGGCCCACAGGGACGCAGGGGCCGTTATGGTCCTTGAGCACGGAGATGGCCTGCACGACGTTTTCGAAGTTGTCCATGGGCTCGCCCATGCCCATGAAGACGATGTTCTTGGGTCGCACCTTGACGGCGTGCGTGGCGGCGATCCATTGGTTGACGATTTCCTGCGGCGTGAGGCTGCGCAGGAGGCCCATCTGCCCGGTCTCACAGAACGTGCAGCCCATGGCGCAGCCGACCTGGCTGCTGACGCACAGGGTGTAGGTCGCGGCGCCCTTGCTGCTGACCATGGGGATGAGAACGCTCTCGGCGGAGAGGTCCTGGAGTTGTGCAAGGGTGGCGGGCGGGGGCAAAGGGATGGTGCGACCGTGGCCGGTCGGCTCGCCGCCGGGTTGGTTCTGTACCCCGCGGACGCGCGTCAGGAACTTGATGACCTCACCCTCGGGTGAGTCTTCGCGGACTTCGCGGAGCAGCGTCGGCGCGAGGTGCGAGAGCTCGGGTATGGACGAGGGACCGTCGCGGAAGTAGCGGCGGTAGACATCCAGCGCGCCGGCCTGACCCCCCAGCGGGCGGCCATCGTCGGCGGTGCCGCGGACCAGCCCTGCTGCGGCGTGCGCGAACTCGTTCGAGGTCAGCGAGCGCGGGTCGGGGATGGATGGCATGGCCGGCACGCGGGATCATAAGTTCACCCGTGCGCCACAACCATGGTTCCGGGCGCGGGAGGGGGTTCACCGGGGAGCGTGACCGCTCCGGTTCCACACCAATCCCCTCAGCATCAGGCCCGCGGTGACCAATAACAGGACGATCTCCCGGGTGCGGAGCAGGCCTGGCGCACCCATTTTTTCGAGGTAGATTCGTTTGGGGAACGCCAGGGCGGCGAACGCGGCGACCACCAGGACCGTCCACCCGAGGGATCGGGCCGCGGCCACGAGGCATGCCGCGAGGACGGGGATGAGGAGCACCAGGTCGTAGTCGTTGCCTTTGACAAAGAGTGCGGCGAGTGCGAGGCCGATGGCGAAGAACTCCAGTGAGGTGAACGATCGCCGGAACCAGGCGGCAAGGGCGAAGAGAGCGAGGCCCACCACCTCCCACCCTTGGTTACTGATGCCGAACCACACGGCAAAGACGCTGCGTACGCCGAACGCCTCGGTGCCTGTGGGCAGGGCGGGGCGTGCTTCGCGGTATCGCTTCATCGCCTCGAGCCATGTGGTGGCGACACCCAGCGGGCCTTCCTGCCACAGGGGGATCGACGCGAGCACGAAGCAGAGCGCACAGGTCGCGAAGAAGGCCCGCCACTTCCGCTCGATCAGCAGGGTGAGCACGAAGAAGACCGACATTGAGATCTTCGCGGTGGCGAGCGCGGTCAGCACGGCGCAGAGGAGCCAAAGGTTCCTTTCCTTCGCCCACCATGCGCCGCACAGCACTGCGAGGGCAATGAGCGAGCTCTGGCCCATCCACATGTTGTGCGAGGTAAACGGGTTCAGCAGGGTGAAACCCACAAGGATGAGGGGAGTGGCCCATGCCGCCGCGCCGCTGTCGCCAGGCACATTCGCGTGACGTTCGGCGCGCCCGCGGCCCACCGCCCAGCTCATCGCGCCGACCACCACGGCGAGCGAAGCCCAGTTGAGCCCCAGCCACACCAGCCGGACCGCGTTGAACGACATGTGAGCGAGCGCCCAGAACGGGACGGCGGCGGTGGGCGGATAGGCGTACCCGGTATCGACCCCCTTGGTACTTGGGTCCACGTACGGGTTGCCTGCGAGGTGTTCCTTTGCCCACGCGGTGTACTTCTGATAGTCGTACGGGTTGACGCCATCCCGATAGCACCCGCCACCGACGTAGAAGTAGATGAGGTCGTGGGACCCCGCGTACCGCCCCTTCGGCCGCCCCGCACCTCCGATCGTGGTTACCCACAGAAACGCGAGACCAAGTACAACGGTCAGTGCGAGCAGCGCCCAGCGGGCACGGGCCAATTGACCAAGCATCCGGCCCACAGTTCCCGTTGTTTCAGAGTTATTCATGCGGTAGCAGGCCCGGCGGACCGACTGGGGCATCCCCACAATATGCGGTCATTCCGGCGGATTGCGGGGTATTGACGCGTGCTGTATACTGAATTCGGGCCTGCGTGTGGTTCTTGGCGGCCTGCGGAGTCGTTCTTGAGGAGGGTTCATTTTGTGGCGGCACCGGTCGCAGCAACCGGCGGCCATTGTTGCGGTCTGGTTTCGATCCATGTGTGAAAAGTTACACATCATCCGTGGACTGGGCCGGCGGCGGCACGCGTTCACGTTGATTGAGCTGCTCGTTGTGATCGGCGTCATTGCGGTGCTCATCAGCCTGCTGCTGCCCGCCATCGGCAAGTCCCGGGAGGTGGCGAGGAGCGTCATTTGCCGGAACAACTTCCAGCAGATCGGGGTGGCTTTTACCTCGTACGCCATGGAGTACAAGGACCAGGTCTGGCCTGTGGCCCCGCGGGTCACGTGGCCCTTTGGCGCCCGCCAATGGGGCGGCACGTACGACGAGTTTGCGGACTGGGCGATCATCACCCGCAACGGCGAGGGGACGCCCGGGCACCTGTTCAAGTACGCGGGGGAGATCCCGCATATCGCGGAGTGCCCTTCCAACAAGCGGCGTTCGACGAATGGGAGCACCGTTCAGAACATCTGGAGCGGGCAGACGGGTGTGCAGTTTGATTACACCATGCTGTCGGAGGCGGAGGGGGCGAAGCTGGGACTTCAGGCACTGGTGGGCTATGTGCCGCCCAACTCTCCGACGCCACCGATCCTGAACGCACCCAACCAGGTCAACTCGCTCATCAAGATGCGGAACCTCCCCATCTTTATCGAGGAGAGCACGAAGTGGTACAACGAGGTGTACCGGGACGGGCTGTGGGGGAACGTGGACCAGGTCAGCACGCGCCACGACCACGCCGGGAATATCGTGCTGATCGACGGCTCGGTGGAGCTGTTCCGCCCGCCGCAGGGCGCGAGTGAAACTCTCGAAGAGAACAACCTGGACTTCCAGGCCAACGACCTGTACGTCAACGTGAAGGGCAACGGCACGCCCTGGTACCGGGCCTCGATCGCGTACACGCAGAATGTCGGTTATGGCTGGATCAACAGCCCGAGATAATCACCTATGGACTTCCCGACGAACCATCCCCGACGCGCGTTCACCCTCATCGAGCTGCTGGTGGTGATCCTTGTCATCGCGGTGCTGATCGGGTTGCTGCTGCCCGCGCTGCAGAAGGCACGGGAAGCGGGCCGGACAGTGAAGTGCATGAACAACATGAAGCAGTTCGCGTCGGCGACCTTCAACTACGCGACGGACTTCCGGGACACCGTGTTCCCCGCGGCACCACGGGCCTTCTGGCCTGACGGGCCTGTGACGTGGCCCGCGGACCCCAACCCGGACCAGGCCGACCGGAATGTGTTTTTGTGGGCGCAGCAGGTGAAGAACGGGCAGCGGGTGCCGGGGCTGCTGTACGAGTACTTCGGCAACGCCCACACGGTGGGCGAGTGCCCGACCAATAAGCGGCAGGTGCTGAACGGCGCGGAGCGTGAGAACCTGTGGTCCAGCCGGACGGGCGTGCAGTTTGACTACACGTTCTTCGACGAGACGGAGGGGGCCAAGCTGGGGAACGTCCACCAGTTCGCCTACCTGCGGCCTAACAGCAACAACAACGTGCGGACGCTGCCCTCCTCAGACTGGGGCAACCTCATCCCGTTCCCGTCCATGCCGATCTTCTTCGAGGAGAGCACAAAGTTCTGGAACCAGGATTACCGGGACGGCGGCTTCGGCAACGAGGATCAGCTCACGATGCGCCACTCCCGCGGCGGGCACATTTCGTACCTGGACGGCTCGGTGAAGCTCTGGAAAATGCCCAACGACGGCGAGCTTGTGCAGAACCGCCAAGCCGACTTTGAGTGCAACGATATTTTCGTCAATCCACGGCCTAACGCCCCGACGTGGTACTCCATCAGCGATCTTTCGTGGCGGTTTGGCGTGCAGCAGCCGTTCGGGTGGATCAACGCGCCGCGATAGGAACGCGGGCTCATCACCACCGGCGCCAGCCGAGCAGGACCGTCAGCAGCACGACCAGCGCGACGGCGATGCTGATGATCGCCTTGGCTTTCCAGTACGTGCCAAAGTTCTGGCCCAGGCCTCCGGAAACGCCTTTGGCGGCCCCGTCCCGCTGGTGCTGGCGGGCGTCGCTCTGGGCGGAGACCGCGCCCAGGCGGTCCAGGGGATCACCCTTTTTGCCGCTGAGGCGTTCGTACATCATGGGGTCGATGGCCATGGGGAGCTCCAGTGGCGGCGTGCGTGTATCACGAGCATACCACAATTCGGTTTTGCGGCAAGGGCATTGTTGCAACCGAATCTCGCCTGCGCGGTATTACATCTATAGATGGAACGCGTGGGCAACTTCTGCGTCTCAACGTTTCTGGATGCCGGCAGGGGCACATGTCCGGCTTACCGCACGTACATGGCCTCAATTGCTGGACTTGAGAATGGAAGAAGCCGCCAAAGCCGTTCTTTCTTGGAACTGACGACATGGCGACGGCGCACCGAAGTCACACGCTCAGAAGTCGATCATGAATTCACAAGGGATGGTGTCAGGAAGGGGAGGTCAGTACGAATAACAATGAGGACTTGTTCCGGAAGAGCCCCGCGAGGCCACGAACCAGTCCTTCATCGGCGTAGGAGTCCCAACATGCCGGTCGCAACTGCTTCGGATCTAATTCAGAAGACCAGCTTGTCCGGCCCCCACCTGCTCGGCGTGGCCGCTACGTGGGGAACGGAGCCTGTGACGGTGGTTCGCGCCTCGACCATCGCGCTGCAGGAACAGAACCCCCTCAGCGAGGTGATTTTTGAAGAGTTACTCGACGAGGTGAACACGGGGAACGGGCCTGCGCTCCAATCGCTGTGCAGTGCGGCATGCCAAGAGATTCCCAGCCTGGCAACCGGTCTCGCGCGATTCGCTCGGACAGCCTTTGCGCCGCTTGCGGCAAACCTGCGTGCTTCGCTCACGATTGTCGCGGGATCTGCGCCGGTGTCATTCCAGGCAATCGACTTGGACGACTCCGTTCGGGACGCCCTGCGCGCCCGGTCCATGGACGCGCAGTTCGAGGAGTACGTCCACGAGGCGACCCACTACCTCTTTCAATGGGGCGCATATCGCGGCCGGGCGACGGGCGTACCGCTTCCGGTATGGGTGGCGTGGGTATCTCAGAGCCACACAAACGGCGTGGACTTGATCCGGCAGCGGCGGGCGGGGATCAACCGCCTCGTCAAGGCCGGGGACCACCGCAAGATCGCGAAGTCCCTGGGCATTGTGTAGTCGCCCTGTTCCCCGCAACGGCACGGATACAGTTTTGCACATGCACGCGATCAACGGCCCAACTTCCGACACGGAGCACGCTCACCGGCCACGCAGGGCTTTGACGCTTGCGGAGGTTGGTCACGACTCCGTCCGGCGGTGGGTCGAGCAGAGCATGGCAGGGCTGCCGGCAGAGCAGCGGATTTCCGACGCCGTGGTGGCTGGTGGTGATGTGTCGCGGTACGCGTACATGTATGCCGCGGCGCTTGCCACCGGCAAGGTGCCGGACGTTCCGACGGCGGCCACGTCGACGGGTGAACGTGAGATGTTCGCCGCCTCGGTGCGCCACCTTGAGCGGTGCGTGCAGCGATCGTACCAGTTCAAGATGAAGGACCGGCCGCACATCGTGAGGGACGTCACGGACCTCGGCCATGTGTTCGACCTGAACTTCCTCAGCATGTCGGCTCGGAGGGACGCGGAGGGCAATGCGGTGGTGTCGTTCTCCTTCGACGGGGAGCTGTTCGACCTGGTTGAATTTGAGAACGAATGGGAGCTGCACAGGAAAGAAATCACCGAGGCCCCTCGGGCCCAGGCCTCACCCGAGCCTCTGCCCATCCGATTTGGATTGCGTTTTTCGGGCGAGGACCGGCTTGGCGTCGTGAAACGAGTCGTCGATCGGATCCCATTGAGGTGCCACGCGACGTTGGAGCTCTTCGCGGCCCGAGTGATTCCCAAGGAGGGCGGGCCCGCAGAGTTCGTGCTGGACGCGGTGGTCAATGCGCGGGATGAAGCCCACAAGCACTTTGTATTGACGAAAATGCAGCGGTGGGCGGAGCGAGTGGACGTGGAATGCCGACACGTTGGTGCAGACGAGGTCGTGAGGATGGCCGCACGCGGGCCTGAGGCTCTCCTGAGTTCGGGAGCGCAGCAGGCTGAGCACACCCAGAAGAGCGAAGAGGTGGTCGCACGCGAGGACCGCGGTTGGTCGTTCTTCCGGTGGATCCGTTCAAGGAAGTAATACAGATGCGTAACGACATCAAGTACAACAACATCATCGACAGCGACCAGGCACGGACGGCGCAGGCGTTCGCGGATGACGCGCCCAACCTGCCGGCGTCGAAGATCGACGCGGACAGGTTTTACATCACGCAGCAGTACTGGAAGTACACCCCCGCCGACCACGACGTGTGGCGCGACCTGTTTGACCGGCGGTGGACCATCCTTGAGCAGCAGGTGTCGCGGACGTTCATCGAGGGGATGAAGATCCTCCGCCTGTCCCGCGACCGCATCCCTCTCCTGGACGACTGGACCACCGACCGCGACATCACCATCGCCGGCGGCGTCAAGGTCGCCAAGGGCACGCGCCTGGAGGGCATCAACACGTTCCTGCAGCGCGCGAGCAACTGGGCCTCCTACGGCGTGCCCGGGTACCTGCCGGCCAAGGCGTTCTTTGCGTGCCTGGCGCAGCGTGAGTTCCCGACGACGGTGCTCATCCGGCCGCGCGAGGTCATGGACTACCTGCCCGAGCCGGACATTTTCCATGACGTCTTTGGGCACGTGCCCCTCCACACGCTGAAGGTGTTCGCCGATTTTCTGCAGACCTACGGCAAGGCCGCGCTCCTGTGCGACGACGAGTATCACGTGAAGCGCCTCGCGCGACTCTTCTGGTTCACCGTCGAGTTTGGGCTTATCAAGGAGGACGGGCGTGTGAAGGTGTACGGCTCGGGCCTGGTGAGCAGCCACGCCGAGAGCGCGTACTCCCTCACGGGCCACTGGGAACGCGCGGGCGAGAACGTCCCCGACTGCACGGCCCGCCCCGTGCCCATCTACCGCCCGTTTGACCTGGAGCGCATCTGCAACACCGACTTTGAGATCGACCACTTCCAGCCGATTTACTATGTGCTGGAGAGCTTCGAGCAGTTGCGCGATGCCATGAATGAGTACGCGGAGGAAGTCATAGGCGAGGCGGGGATGGCGAAGGCGAGGGTGTAACCGGCAGCCTCATTTGTCGAATGAATGGCGTGGCCCGTATCCGCCCTTCGCTGCGTCCCACCCGCGACATTGCGTTGTGCGCTGGGATTACTGTCGTTGGCCCGGTCGCGAGCGGCCTTTATGTGGAACATCACAGCACGTATCTCGGCAATGGCACGGTGGTTGACCCAATGTCACTTACGGTCAGTCTGCTGACCTCAGTAGTGGGCATTGTCGGTGCGCCGTTACTTGCGTCTGTTATTGTGGCACTCCGCGTCGGAGCAACACGCGACTATCTCGTTCACAGCGGACTCTGCGGTTGCGCCGCTCCCCTCGCGCTTGAGTTCGCCGCGGCGGTCACGAAACCGGCGGAGATCGCGTACTCCCCCGCTTGGTTGTGGGTGAGCCTCGTCTTTGCCGGAATGATGGCCGGGCTTTGTATGGGCATCGCCACGTGCGCTCGTGGACTGCTCTGGTCGGCTGGGCTGCGAGTCGCGGTCAAGCGGCACACACACTGCATTCGTTGTGATTACGACCTTCAAGGACTGGACGCCACGGTGCCATGCCCGGAGTGCCGTTCCACCATGCGCGGACCTGACCGGGTGGACGAGATGCCTTGCGTACCTCTTCGAGTGACGTGGGGCATGATTGCGCTGTGCGTGGTTCTCTACACAGGAGCACAAGGACTGCAGGCTTGGAAAGCGTGACGCAGTGTGCCCGTTGCCGGGAGTGTGACGATGTGTTCGCGGCGGCACAATCGCCTCGAACTCTTCATGCCGCACGCCGCTTATTTCGTCAACACGCTTTGATGTCTCACCCGACCGCGCCGCGTTCCCGCATCACCCACGCCCCGATCGAGATCGCGGAGAGCAGTACGCCGCCGCCCAGCAGCGCCCCCGCCTTTCCCCACGACGGCTGCCGCAGGCGCAGGACCCAGCAGCGCGTAAGGTCCGGCCCGGTGTGCCCGCGGAACACTGCCGCCTCGCCGGGGTTGATGTAGTCGGCACGCCCCTCGACGAATCCCTCCAGCCCGTGCTTGGTCACGTACGCATCGATATCCTCGCGCGACTCGGCGTCGGCGAACCACGCGACGACCGTGCCCCCCGCGCTCCCCGAGCCCGCCACGCCCGGGTTCGCCACGAGCGTCGCGTACGCGCCGTGCCACGAGCCGTCCTTTCTGACGTTCGCAACGATGTCTGGGCTGACCAGAGCGTCGGTGATGGTCACGTGCCCGTAGTGCGCGAGCCCCTCTGCTCCCGTCGCCTGCGCCAGAGTGATCGTGGACCCCGAGAACAGCCACCGCGCGCACCGCACGCCCTCCGCCGCGCCCAATGACACGAGTATCACGCACGCGAGCACGAGGCTCAGGACAAACCGGATGACGATGCGCTGCTGGATCGATTCAAGCATGGACGCACGATACCGGAGCGTGAGCGATCGTGCAACGACGCCCGCAGGGGCAATCCGCGCCTGAAACACGCGGGCCCGCCGCACGAAGAATCCGCCAGTGACCACCACCCCCATCGACCACGACCACCTCTGCGTCTCCTGCGGTTACAACCTTCGCGGGCTGGCGGTGGATTCCAATTGCCCGGAGTGCGCGACGCCGGTTGCTGAGTCCATGAAGGGGGACTTTCTGGCGTTCGCGGGGGCCAGGTACAGGCGTCGGCTGCTCGTGTCGCTTCTGATCATTACGCTCGGTGTGGCGGCGACAGCCCTCATCGGTGTCAGCCGTTTTTTTTTCGGGTTTGTGTTCTCAGCGCTTGGGCCCAGCGGCTTTGCGGGTGCACAAACAGCTGTCTCCATCATTCTGGTTGTACCCAACGCGATGGTGCTCACGGGCGCGTGGCTGCTGGTGACGCCGGACCCTGGGTACAACGGACAGTCTGACCCCAGCCGCGCCCGGCTATGGACGCGGGTTGGCGTAATCCTGGAGGCGACCCGCTCCGTTGCCGGCATGATGGTGTGGATGGTCCCGGGTGTCTCCGCGGCGATGACGGCGGGCGTCGCCGCGGCCGTGCTGACATCGCTCGGCATCGTGCGGACATGCCTGTCGATCCTTGTGTGCTGCGCGACGGTGCGGTATGTTCGGTGGGTGGCGGATCGCGTGCCGAACGTGGCGTGCTCGCGGCGCGCGGAGCGGCGGGTGTGGTCCGTTGGGTTGCTCGTCGCCACTTCGATCTTGATGCCCTTTGGAAACCTGAGCTTGATGCGACCTTCTCTGGGCGCTCCGTTCTGGCTGTTTTCCATCCTGAGCTTTGTCTCATGGGTGTGCTGGACGATTGCGATGATCCTGTACGTCCACCTCTTGATGTCGGTACGCAGGGAAGTGCTGCGGGTGCATGAGACATCGCGGCAGGTGGGCGCGGGCCAGCCTGAGTAAGGCTACCTTGCCCTGTGTCCGCCCCACGCTCCGGCTCATCTTCACGCCCTCCCAACCGCCTCGCCGGGTCATCCAGCCCTTACCTGCTGCAGCATGCCCACAACCCCGTCGATTGGTACCCGTGGGGCGAAGAGGCCTTCGCCGAGGCGCGGCGGCGGGACGTGCCGATCTTTCTGTCGATCGGGTACTCGACGTGCTACTGGTGCCACGTCATGGAGCGCGAGTCGTTCGAGGACGACGCCACCGCGAAACTCATGAACGAGCGGATGGTCTGCGTCAAGCTCGACCGCGAAGAACGCCCGGACCTGGACGATATTTACATGGCCGCGACCGTCGCCATGACGGGCCAGGGCGGCTGGCCAATGAGTGTGTTCCTGGAGCCCGACTCGCTGCGCCCGTTCTTCTGCGGGACGTACTACCCGAAGGAGCCGATGCACGGGCGGCCGACGTTTACGCGCGTCGTGGAGGGCATCACCGACGCGTACCGCTCGCAGCGCGACGACGTCCGCACGCAGGCGGCGAGGCTCGCGGAAGCGGTGACGGAGCAACTCGCCACCCCAACACCGCCCGCGCCGCTCAACGAGGCGACGGTGGAGGACGCCCTTGCGCGCATCCTCGCGATGTTTGACCCTGTGCACGGCGGGTTCGGCGGCGCGCCGAAGTTTCCGCAGTGCGTCTTCCTTGAGTTCCTTCTTGACGTACGCGACATCGCGGACGGCGAGACCCGCGCCGCGATCGACCACTGCGTGAAGACCACGCTCGACGCGATGGCGATGGGGGGCATCCACGATCACCTTGGGGGAGGCTTCCACCGGTACAGCGTGGACGCGACGTGGACGGTGCCGCACTTTGAGAAGATGCTGTACGACCAGGCGCAGATGCTGAGCGTGTACTCGCGCGGGCGTGACATCTACGCCGACGCCTGGTGGGGGATGATCGCGAGCCGGGCGCACCAATATGTCCGCGAGGAACTGAGTAGCACAGGCGGCGGCTTTTTTTCAGCGCAGGACGCGGAAGTTGGCGGGCGCGAAGGGCTCAATTACTTGTGGACACCCGCGCAGGTAAGGGAAGCTCTCTCGCCCGACCACGCTGACCTGATCATCCACGCATACGGGCTTGACCGTCCCGCGAACTTCCGCGACCCGCACCACCCGAGCGATCCATCAGCGTGGGTCTTGCGTCTTACAGAAAGATGGGGTGCACTGGCGGCGCAGTCAGGCCTGAGTGATGGGGACTTCAATGTGAGGCTTCTCACCGCGTTGATCTCACTTCACACCACCCGCACGAAACGACCATCTCCCGCGACAGACACCAAGATAATTGCGTGCTGGAATGGGCTGATGTACGCCGCCATCGTGAGGTCCACGCTCGTTCAGAACACGCTTGCCGATGAACTGAGTGACGACATAATGGAGTACGGCGAGCCACCGGCAAGACTCGTGGGCGAGACAACACCGCAGCGCCTCTACCAAGTGCTCCAGAGCCTGACGGCGCCCGATGATTCTCTCCTGCGAACCACTGGCACCCCCGCGTTCCTTGAGGACTACGCGGCGATTGCCTCTGCGTGCATCGCAGCCGCTGCGGTGAACGTTCTCGGCGAGCTGACGGAGGGCGGGGCCTTGCTCCACCACGCGCGACGACTGATCGAGGATGCCATCGCCCGCTTCACGATACGTGAGGGTGCATCCCTCCGCATCTTCGACGCCCCAACTTCCCCCGATCTATTCGTCCGCGCCTGCTCCACACACGACGGCGCCATGCCCTGCGGCTACTCCCTCTTCCTCCACGCGCTCCTCGACCTCGCGGAAGTCTCCGACGAACCGGAAGCAGCGCGTCTGCGCACCACCGCCGCCGAACTGCTTCGCTCCATGTCGGGGCGCATCGCCGAGAGCCCGGTGGGCTCCATCAACTCTGTGCGCGCGCTGCTCCGCCTTCTGCGTGCCGCTCCCGAACTTGCCCGAACTTTGGCTGACGCACCCCACAACCCGCCCGTGGGCGATCCGGCCGTTGCGGTCGTCTCCTCCGGTACCGTCGTCGAAGTACTCGCCCTGGATGAGAGGATCACCCTCGCGGAGGGCGCGCCCGCGCAGCTCACCCTCCGCGTACGCGTCAAGCCCGGCTGGCACATCATCGCCGCCGACCCGGGGCCTCACGCCCTTCCATCGCTTGTTCCGTTCCGGATTGGAATCTTCAACGGCGCGGGGGTCGTGGCGTACGCGGATTACCCGGCGGGCGTGCCGCAGCAGGCAAGCCCCAACGCCCCGCGCACGCACTCGGGGGACTTTGACCT
This sequence comes from uncultured Phycisphaerales bacterium, assembly GCA_937858155.1. Lineage (GTDB taxonomy): Bacteria > Planctomycetota > Phycisphaerae > Phycisphaerales > UBA1924 > BJHL01. The sequence continues at coordinate 18,141 of CALLYM010000131.1, forward strand.
CACCGTGGCCCTGGAGCGTGAGGGAACATGGAACGGCACGCCCCTGCTGTTCGCTCAGTTCCAGGCGTGTTCGGACACCGAATGCCTTGCGCCGGCACGGGTTGAGCTTGACATTTCGCTCGAGCGTGCTTGAAGGGACAACAATGCCCGGAATTCACCACAAGCGGTGACCGGTGGGCGACCCCACCCCTGTCCGGCGGGGGCTGCCTATGCTTGCCCCGATTCTCAGGGAGTTCAGCCCGGCCTACGGGCGGACCTGCAGGGTTGCCGACGCTCCGACTTGCCCGGGTGAAGCACGGTTTTGGTTTTCTCGGGCAGTTTGGATGACAGTGATGAAACTGTACGTCGGCAATCTCTCTTTCAAGACCACAGAAGACGCCCTCCGCGCTGCGTTCGAGCAGTTCGGCGAGGTCACCTCGGCCCAGATCGTCATGGACCGTGAGACCGGGCGCAGCCGCGGCTTCGCGTTCGTGGAATTCGCGGACGGCGAGGCGGGCAAGGCCGCCATCGAGGGCATGAACGGCAAGAACCTCGACGGCCGTGACCTGACCGTCAACGAGGCCCGCCCGCGCGAGGAGCGTCCCCGCGGTGGCTTCGGCGGCGGCGGTGGTGGCGGCGGTCG
>CALLYM010000132.1 GCA_937858155.1 uncultured Phycisphaerales bacterium
ATTCGTGGCTCGAACCGGCGCACCCGTGTACGACCCCATGCGGTCGATTTCGTCGATGATGTCGAGAGCCTCGCGTTCCATCTTGTCGGTCAGGGTTTCGATGAACCAGGAGCCTCCCAAGGGATCGGTCACGCGGGTGACGCCGGTCTCGTGGGCAAGGATCTGCTGGGTGCGGAGCGCGACCGTCACGGCCTGCTCGGTGGGGAGGCCCAGGGTTTCGTCCATGCTGTCGGTGTGGAGGGACTGGCAGCCGCCCAGAACGGCGGCCATCGCCTGGTAGGCGACACGGACGATGTTGTTCATGGGCTGCTGCTCTGTGAGGGAGCAGCCGGCTGTCTGGACGTGGGTCTTCATGTAGAGCGAGCGTTCGCTCTTGGCGGCGTAACGGTGCTTCATGGCGCGGGCCCAGATGCGGCGGGCAGCGCGGAGTTTGCAGATCTCCTCGAAGAACTCGTTGTGGGAGTTGAAGAAGAACGAAAGGCGTGGGGCGAACGAATCAACATCCAACCCGCGCTCGATGGCGGCCTCGACATACTCCATGCCGTCGCGCAGGGTGAAGGCGAGTTCCTGGTGGGCGGTGCTGCCGGCCTCGCGGATGTGGTAGCCGGAAATGGAGATGGAATTCCACTTAGGCACGTACTTGGACTGGAATTCGATCGTGTCCACGACGAGCTTGACGGAGGGCTCGGGCGGGTAGATGAACTCATTTTGGGAGTGGAACTCTTTGAGAATGTCGTTCTGGAGCGTGCCGCCCAGTGTGTCCCAGGAAATCCCGCGTTGGAGCGCGTGCGCGAGGTACATGGCCCAGATGACGGCGGCGGGGCCGTTGATGGTCTGGGAGACGGTGACCTCGCCGATGGGGATGTCAGCGTAGAGGCGGTGCATGTCCTCGATGGTGTCGATGGCCACGCCGCACTTGCCGACTTCGCCCACGCAGAGGTCGTCGTCGGAGTCGCGCCCCATGAGGGTGGGGAGGTCAAAGGCGGTGGAGAGGCCGGTGTTGGCTGCGGTGGAAGACTTGGCCTGCTCGAGCAGGTACTTGAAACGCTTGTTCGTGTCGTCCGCGGAGCCAAAGCCGGCGAACTGGCGCATAGTCCACAGGCGCGTGCGGTAACCCTGGGGGAAGAGGCCGCGGGTGAAGGGGTACTGGCCGGGCTGGGGCAGGTCGCGGGCGAGGTGCTTCAGCGAATCCGGCATGACAAACCGCTGTTCCGCGGGGCCATACGCCGGGTCGAGCACAATGCCGGAAATGGTGACGGCGTGGGGGTCTACTGCGGGGACCGGGGGCGTGACCGCGCGGGACGGGGTAGTGGTCATAGGGCCATTGTAATCGGGCGGTCAAGGGTGAGGGGCAAGGCCTTGGTCCAAAGGAATGTCCCCGCCAACGGGCGCGGAGGCACGGAGAGGACATCACGGGGTGTGAGGCCGTCGCCCCGTCGCGTTCGAGGTCCGGCGGGGGGGGCGGCGTCAGGCGGCCCGGCGGCGCCGCGTGGCGAAGACAACCGCGTAAAACGCGATCGAGAATGCCGCCGGCTCGGGAGCAAGGCTGTAGGTATTGCCAAAGTGCTTGGCGTTGTCGAACGCGACCATGGAACTCCACCAGAGGTGGTAATGGCGGGAGAACAAGCTCTGCGTGTTGCCCACGCCGTTCATGAGGCTGACGGTGGTGTTGGAAAGGGCATTGAAGGGGTTGCCGGGGACGATGCACCCGCCGTCGGTGTACTCGTCGGAGTTGGCGAGGAAGTGGCCTGTCTCGTGCGCGGGGACCTGGGAGGTGTTGTCGTTGACGCCTGCGTAACCACCGCCGGTGGAGCGGTACCAGTCGGACGTGTTGGAGCCGCCGCTGCCGTCGTGGATGGTGACGGTGTAGTCAGACGAGGCCACAGTCGTTGAAAAGGTGACGTTGTAGCGGACGGTCCAGTTTGTCACGACTCCGTCGGGGTCGGTGGCGACGATGTAGACGCTGTTGGTATTCCAGCGTCCTTCGATGCGGTTCTTCCAGTTTGTCAGCTCGGCGTTGGTTATGGCAGCGGAGCCTGCGGCGGCATTCACGCGGATGGTGTGCTGCAGGGTGATGACGTTCGCATTGTCGTCCGCGAACCAGTCGACCGCGAAGCTGAAGTTGCAGGGTGCGCCGCCCGGGCTCGTCACCCACGGAGCGACGCCCGAGATGCGCCCGTTATTGACAGACGCGATGGCTTGGGTCGCGAGCAGCGCACACCCAAACAACGCCGCAACGATGCGGAGAGCGCGAAGGACACGAGTCATGAGTGGGACCTCCTCCAAGACACGTGATTGATTGGCGGATCCGAGCGGACTCTCCGGCACGCGAGTCTGTCAATGTACAGTCAGGAAGTTCTCTGTCAAGCCCGCCGTAGGGCAGCCACAAAGGGCGATTCCGTGGGAATTCGCTCTTCTGTCGAAAGGAAGAGCGGCACCACGAGGTGCCGCGTGCTCTACTCGGAGTACGTCGCACTCGTGCGGTCCGTTTCCCAGACCGTGAGCGCGGTGAGGCGGGCGCCGGGGAGGCGTTGGACGGCGGGTGCAAGCAGGTGGAAAAAGACGCGGGCGATGTTCTCGACGCTTGGGTTGACGCCGCCGCGTGCCAGGTCGAATTCTGCACAATCTTCATTCAAGTGCTTGTGGTCGAAGCGGTCGAGAATCGTTTGCTTGCAGGCTTGCTCGATGGCGTGCACTGGAATGGGTGAGTCTGAGGAGAGCGTGATCGCGGGCTCGAACTGGTAGTTGTGCCCGTGGCCTTTTTCGTTGTTGCACTTGCCAAAGAGGGCGGTGTTCTGTTCGCGCGAAAGCGTCGGGACATTCAGGCGGTGTGCAGCAGCGAAGTCGAACCGCTGGCGAATAGTGACGGTGGGGGGGGAAGACATGGCAACCTCGTAGGAAAGAAACGGAGAAACTGAAAGCCTGAGGAGTTTCAGGCTTGGCAGCAGAACGGTGAGTTCACGGGCCGCGGCGGGCAGAAAGCGGCAGGGCTCGGCGTCACGGCCCGGGTCGTGCGCCGCACGGCTCAGCGTCGAATACAGAGACTGGCGGGCGGCATCGTCAATGGCCTTGATGTCAAGGACGTAGCCCGTATGTGCGTCGGGCTCGCCACCCACCTGTACCGAAAACTCATAAAACGCGGCGAGGCCGACAGGGGACGGGGTTCCCGCGTAACCGTTGTGGGTGGGCCGCGCGTCCGGCTCCGCGTGCGGGTGGTTCACGATCATCCGCACACGGCGCGTAAGAGTGTGCATGCTTGGAGCGTAGGGATACACGGCAGTCACGGCGGAGTAGGCCCTTGGGCAGGTGGTCAACTTGTATCGCGGAGTGACATGCGTCGTATAATGAAGCGGCCTTGTGTGGCAGTCGGAACAAGGAGATTTGCCATGGGATGTGGTTGCACGGGCGGTGCGTGTGGCGGCGGTAAGGGTGGGATGATCATGATGGTGATCGCCGGCACGGTTGCCGCAGGCGTCATCGGCACGTCGGTGTTCGGCTTTGGGCGTGACGACACGAAGCAGGATGCGCCAAAGCCCGTTCAGCCCGCTGCTCCGGACTCGAAACCCGCAGAGACGAAGCCCGAAGAGAAGAAGTCGGAAGAAGCCAAGCCCGTGGAAAGGGCCAACCCGTATGTGCTCGGCTACACAATGAAGGACATCGACGGGAAAGATCAGGACCTTGCGCAGTACAAGGGCAAGGTCATCCTGATTGTGAACGTCGCGAGCGAGTGCGGGTTTACCAAGCAGTACGAAGGGCTGGAAAAGCTGTACGAGGCGAGGAAGGACAAGGGCTTCGTCATCTTGGGCTTCCCCGCGAACAACTTTGGCGGGCAGGAGCCCGGCAAGGACGCGGATATCAAGGCGTTCTGCACCAGTAAGTTCGCGGTGACGTTTCCCATGTTCTCCAAGATCAGTGTGATCGGGAAGGATGCGCACCCACTTTACCAGCAGCTTGCGGCCAACTCCGGCGAGCCGGAGTGGAACTTCAACAAGTACCTGGTGGACAAAGACGGCAACGTGGTCCAGCGGTACCAGTCGCGAGTCAAGCCCGACGACGCGGCGCTGGCGTCCAAGATCGAGGAATTGCTGGCGAAGTAAAGCTGGGAGGGTGGGCCGTGGATGCTGGCGCACAGTTTCTGTGCCGGTGACACGCTGGACGGTCTGTATGGGGCCAGAAACGGTCACCTTCATGGAGTCTTAGCGCGGGCTTGACAGGGGCGGGTCATACTTCTTGCGTGGGAAGCAGGTGTGGCTCGGGCGGGGTCGAAGCCCCGATCTGTGCCCGGCCTGACTCTCCCGGGAGAAGTGGAATGAAACTGATCAACGTCAAGTCGGTGGCGGCGGGGCTGGTCCTTCTCGCCAGCGGGGCCACGGCGTGGGCGCAGGCCGTCGTGAAGTGCGACGGCTCCAGCACGGTGTTCCCGATCGCCGAGGCGGTGGCGGAGGAGTTCCAGGGCGCGAACAAGAACGTCCAGGTCACGGTTGGTATGTCGGGCACGGGCGGCGGCTTCAAGAAGTTCGTGCGCGGCGAGACGGACATATCGAACGCGAGCCGTCCAATCCAGGCAAAGGAAATGGAAGAGGCGGCGAAGAACGGCATTGAGTACATCGAGCTGCCGATTGCGTTCGACGCGCTGACGGTGGTTGTGAACAAGGGCAACACGTTCCTCAAGGAGGTCACGACCGACGACCTCAAGAAAATGTGGAATTCCGAAGCCCAGGGCAAGGTGATGAAGTGGAACCAGGTGCGGGCGGAGTGGCCCGACGAGGCGATCACGCTGTTCGGCCCGGGCAGCGACTCGGGCACGTTCGAGTACTTCACCGAGGCTGCGTGCGGGAAGAAGGGCGACTCCCGGGGCGACTACACCGCGAGTGAAGACGACAACACGCTCGTCACCGGTGTCAGCCGGGATAAGCACGCGCTGGGCTACTTTGGCTATGCCTACTTCGTGGCGAACCAGGACAAGCTGCGGGCGGTGCCCATCGTGAATAAGGCGGGCAAGGCCATCCTCCCCGGCGAGGCGGCGGTCAAGGACGGCACGTACAACCCGCTGTCACGCCCCCTGTTCATCTATGTGAACAAGAAGAGCCTCGACAAGCCCGAGGTACGCAAGTTCGCGGAATTCTTCATGACGAAGGGCGCTGAAATGGCGGCGGAAGTCAAGTATGTGCCGCTGCCGGCGAGCGCCTACACGAAAGATCTTGAGCGGCTGAACGCCAAGCAGGTCGGCACGGCCTTTGGCGGGCACAACGAGACCGGCCTTCATATCGACGACCTGATGAGCCGCCCGCTCTCGACACAGGTAATCGACAAGAAAAAAGAGGGTGGGGCGGAACCCAGCACCACGCCTCCCAAGAAGGACGGCAAGTAAGCGGCTACCTTGTGTGCCCCGCCCGACCGGCGGGGCACGCTTTGTTTCTAGGATCGCCGGTGGTGCCTCTATGTCCCACGCCGCGACCAGCACGATGACGGCACGCGTCGCGTCCGGGCGGCGCTCGGGGTCCCTCACCCGCACAAACGTGCGGTTGGGCGAGCGAGTGGCGGAGGCCCTGCTGCTGCTGGCGGCTGTAAGCAGCGTTGCAATCACGGTGGGGATCGTGGGGGTGTTGGTCTTTGAGTCGGTCTCATTTTTCCGTCATGTCCCGCTGCTCGACTTTCTGACCCAGCGGGAGTGGACACCGCTCTTCGCGGACGCGAAGTTCGGAATCGCGCCTCTGGTGGCGGGCACGCTGGTGACGACGCTGGTCGCGCTGCTGCTGGCGGTGCCGGTGGGTACGGTCGTGAGCATGTGGCTGAGCGAGTACGCACCGCGGCGCGTGCGGGAATGGGTCAAGCCCGCGCTGGAATTATTGTCCGCTGTGCCCACCGTGGTGTACGGGTACTTCGCGTTGTTGCTGGTGATTCCCGCGCTGCAGTGGATCGCGTCGAAGGTGTTCTCCTACGACCTTCCCGGGTCCAACATGCTGGGGGCGGGGCTGGTGATGGGCGTGATGATCGTGCCGTACGTGGCAAGCCTGTCCGAGGACGCGATGCGATCAGTCCCTCAGAACCTGCGGGAGGGTGCGTACGCGATGGGCGCGACGCGCATGCAGACCGCGTGGAAGGTGGTGTTCCCCGCCAGTATTTCAGGTGTCACGGCGGCCTACATCCTCGCGATTTCACGGGCACTGGGCGAGACCATGGTGGTGGCGATCGCCGCGGGAAACCGCCCGACGCTGACCGCGAACCCGCTCCAGCCCGCACAGACCATCACGGCGTTCATCGTGCAGGTGAGCCTCGGCGACCAGCAGCACGGCAGCATCGGGTACCAGTCGATCTTCGCAGCGGGCCTCACGCTCATGCTGATGACGCTCGTGTTCAACATCGCCGGCTTCTACTTGCGGCGCCGATTCCGGGAGGCGTACTGATGACGGGCCCGACCCAGGCCACCATGGATCTGGTTGCCCGGCGCCGCCGCGCGGATGGGCTGTTCGCGTGCGCCGGCGCAGTGCTGGTTGTGCTGTGCCTCGGCGTCCTCGTCCTGCTGGTCGGAGACCTCGTGCGCGACGCGTCGGCGCGGCTCCACTGGTCGTTCCTCACCAACTACCCCAGCCGGAAGCCCGAGCAGGCGGGCATTCTGAGCCCGTTCGTGGGCACGCTGCTGGTCATGCTGGTGACCGGATGCACCGCTATCCCGCTGGGAATCGCTGCGGGGACCTACCTTGAGGAATATGCCCGCAAGAACTGGCTCACGAACATCATTGAGATCAATATCGCCAACCTGGCCGGCGTGCCCAGCATCATCTGGGGGCTGATGGCACTCGGCCTGTTTATCTATGGCTTTGAAAAGTGGTTTGGTGATCCCGGCGACGAGGTATTCGGGCTTGGACGCAGTATCCTCACCGCCGGACTGACGCTGGGGCTGCTCGTGCTCCCCATCGTGATCGTGGCGACACGGGAGAGCATCCGCGCGATCCCGCAGGGCATCCGGGAGGCGTCATTCGCGTGCGGCGCGTCGCGGCTGGAGACGGTGCGGCACCACGTGCTGCCCTACTCCCTGCCCGGTGTACTGACGGGATGCATCATCGCGATGAGCCGGGCGATCGGCGAGACCGCGCCGCTCGTCACGATCGGCGCATTGTCGTATGTTGCGTTCCTGCCGCCCGTGCCAGGCTCGGTCGTGAAGGACATTGATGGCAACGTGATGGGGCATGCCGGGCTGTTCGATTGGCTGCACTCGGGGTTCACGGTTCTGCCGATCCAGATGTTCAACTGGGTAAGCCGGCCCGACACCAGATTTCAGGCGAACGCTGCGGCGGCGGGCTTGGTGCTGTTGACCGTCACACTGCTGATGAACGGAGTGGCGATCGTGCTGCGGAACCGGATGCGACGGAACATTCAGTGGTGATCGGAGCGGGCGATGCGCACACTGTCAGCGAAACGTCCGCCAGCCCCACTCCACGCAGATATGCCCGCGCGCCCTGTGGAAGTCACGGCGCCGGAAGATTCCGCGCGGGAGCGCGCCAACCATCCCGGCATGAGGCAGGCGCCGCCACAGCCCGGGGAGCAGGACGCGGCGACACCCGCACCGGCATCTCTGCCCATCAAGGCGCAGTCAACGGACCTGCACTTTCATTACGGCAAGTTCCACGCACTACGCGGTATCACACTGCCCGTGTATGAGCACCGCATCACGGCGCTCATCGGGCCCAGCGGGTGCGGCAAAAGCACGTTCCTCCGGTGTTTTAACCGGATGCACGACCTGTATGCCGACACGCGGTACGGGGGATCAATCATTCTGCACCCGGACAACGTGAACATCGTCGCGTCAGGGATCGACCCGATCCTGCTGCGGATGCGGATAAGCATGGTGTTTCAGAAGCCTAACCCGTTCCCAAAGTCGATCTTTGAGAATGTGGCGTTCGGGCCGAGGCTGCGCGGGGTGAGCAAAAAGAGAGAACTGCAGGACGAGGTGGAGAAAGCGCTCAGGGGCGGAGCGATTTGGGAAGAGACCAAGGATCGGCTGAACGACAATGCGTACCGGCTGTCGGGGGGGCAGCAGCAGCGACTGTGCATAGCGCGTTCGCTGGCGTGCGACCCCGAGATGATCCTGTTCGACGAACCAACCAGCGCACTCGACCCGAGTGCAACGCTGCGCATCGAAGAACTGATGCGTGAACTCCGAGACAAGGTGACCATCCTCGTGGTGACCCACAACATGCACCAGGCCTCCCGCGTGAGCGATTACACGGCGTTCATGTATCTGGGTGAACTGGTTGAGTTCAGCCCGACCGCACGGTTGTTCCAGACACCGGCACAGAAACTGACGGAGGAGTACATCACAGGCCGCTTCGGGTGAGGGAATAAGAACGAACGACCTTTCCCACAGGCGGCAATCAAGCGTTACACAACCCGGTTGGGCACATCACGTTCTTCGAGCACCGCCCGCGCACTGGCGAACGCCATCTCGCCCATGATGCGACGGTACTTTTCCTCGCCGCTGCCGATATGGGGCGTGAGGACGCAGTTGGCAAGGGGCAGCAGGCCGGGGTGGACCGTCGGTTCCTTCTCAAACACGTCAAGCCCCGCCCCATGAATGCATTTCTCGCGGAGGGCGTCCGCCAATGCGCCCTCGTCCACGATGGGACCACGGGCGGTGTTGATCAGGATCGCGCTCGGCTTCATGAGTGCAAGCGTGCGGGCATTGAATAGACCGCGTGTCTCCGGTGTCAGCGGCGTGTGAATGCTGACGATGTCGGCTTCACGAAGACCATCCTCGAGCGTGACGCGCCGTGCACAGAGGGGTGCAGTTTCAAAGTCAAGGTGGCGAGTCCGTGCGACGTAAAGCGTCCTCATACCAAAGCCGATCCCACGCAGCGCGGTCGCGTACCCGATGCGCCCAGCACCAACGATCAGGAGCGACTTTCCGGAGATATCAATGCCCAGAAACTCGGCCGGCGCCAGCGGACCTTCGAGCGCGTACGCGGGAGATCGCGCATACCGGTCACCCTCCACGACACGCCGGGCGACGGCAAGCATCAGAGCCCATGCGAGGTTGGCAGTGCCCTCGGTGACGGCGTGCGGTGTGTTGGTAACGATGATGCCGCGCGCCCTGCACGCCGCGAGATCGATGTTGTCCGTCCCGACGGCGTAATTGCACACAGCCCGGAGCTGAGGCCCCGCGGCGTCCAGGAACGCCCCGTCCACGCGCTCGGACACCCAGGTAACGACGACGTGCGCGCCCGCGATGAATTCAAGGAGCTCCGCGCGCGGCAGCGCCCGCATGGCATTCACCTTCTTGATGCGAGCCCCGGGGATGTCAGGATCACACGGAACAGCACGCGTGATAACAACATGCGGGGCGTCGGGTCCGGGAGGAGTCTGCGCACTGGACATGGGGGAACAAGGTATCCCGCCCGCGCGTTATCGCCCTCGCCTCGGGGTGGCAGGCGGTGAAAGGATCATCACCCTGCGAGTTATCAGAATTTCAGGGTGAAATGCGGGTGGAAAAAGGCCGATCCGACCGCGTCCCCGCCATACAGGCGGGGTTGGAGGCTGTCCCATGCGGCGCACACGTTCTGCGTTCACCCTGGTTGAAATCCTGATCGTCGTGGTGATCCTGGGTATTCTGGCAGCGATCGTGGTACCGCAGTTCACAGGCGCGGCCACGCAGGCCCGCGGGAGTGCGCTGGCGGAGCAGCTCCAGTCGCTGAACGGCCAGATCACGATCTACTACGCCCGCAACGGCAATGCCTATCCCTCGTTCGCGACCGAAGGATGGGGCACGCTGGCCGACACCACGTCGCTCATCGGCGGGCACTACATCGGCAAGGCCCCGCGGAACCCGGCATGGGTAAACGGCGACGCCACGAGCGTGTCGGTTGTCACCGGCGCCGTGCGCGGCAGCGCGACCACGGCGTGGGTGTGGAACAGCACGCAGCAGCAGCTGTTCGCGTCGTTCTACGACGAGGACACCCAGAAGGTGACCACCACCGCAACGGACTGATATCCCGGCGTGTTTTCGGGCGTGGGCGCGGGGGGATGCCTCCCAGCCCATACGACCGTCATCCGGCACCCGCTGGATGGGTGAAAGGCTCAAGCGGGCCGCCCCGAGGATCGAAGTCATGCCCCGGAGTAGCGGTCGGAAAGGCAAGGGCGTTGCGGTTGCAACACCCACCCAACGCAGCCGCAACGTTTTTCAAGGAGTACCCGCATGCGTAACAAGGTTCGTAAGGCATTCACGCTCGTCGAAATCCTGATCGTCGTCGTGATCCTCGGCATTCTTGCCGCGATCGTCATCCCGCAGTTCACCAGCGCGACGCAGGACGCCCAGGGCGGCAACCTGAACGCGCAGCTGCAGAGCCTGCAGAGCCAGATCGAGCTCTACAAGGCCCGCAACAACAACTCCGGCCCCTTCGACATCGCCCAGGACTGGCTGCACCTCCGCGGCGACCTCGATGACAACAACGTCGTCGACACCGGCCTCGAGGCGTACATCAAGAAGAACCCCGTGAACCCCGCGGTGCCCTCCACCGCCGGCTTCGCGAACGACTCGATCACCGTCTCCACCACCGCCGGCGTCCGCGGCAGCGCGTCCTCCGCGTGGGTGTGGAACGAGGCCGAGGGCCTGCTCTACGCCTCGTACTTCGACGAGGCCGCCAGCAAGGTCACGCAGACCGCGACCGACTGAGCACGTCCTGCATGATTCGAACGCAACTCGCGAGCGCCGGCCGAAAGGTCGGCGTTCGTTTTTTCCGACGATCAATGACGGGCGGATGGCGGGCCGTGAGGGTGGTGTTCGGGCCCGCTTAAGGGTCCATCCCCCGCCTGCGCGTTATGTCACCCCGACATTCCGTCGATGAGTACTACGGCGGAGCACCGGCAAGGCGCGCCCGCTCATGATCCCGCGTTCCCGACAAGGAGCACCGCGATGCAGCAACAGGCCCTCCCCGCGAAGCCCGCCCGTCCCTACACGAACACCGCCCTCACGGTTATCGCCGTGCTGCTGGGCATCATCGCCCTGAACCTCTCTGGCCTCCCCCGCACCGCGGATGCACAGGTCGGGATCGTGGGGGGACGCCCGAGCGAGCCGGCTGCCGACGGTCTCATCAGCGCGGGAGAACAGCGGAAGATGATCCACGCCGAACTGAAGACACTGAATGAAAAGATGGACCGCCTGCAGGCGATGCTCGAGAAGGGCGTCAATGTGCGCGTGCTCGCGATGCCCGCGAGCGATCGTGCAGCCGACAAGCCCGCCGAAGCGCCCAAGCAGTAACCCGTCGGCCGCGTGGAGGGAGCGCCGCACCGCGGCGCTGGAGGAACCGGAACGATGCCCGCAGTTGCCCACGCCTCGCCGCTCCCCCGCCGCACGCACGTGCGGCGTCGGGGCGCGTACACACTCGTGGAGATGCTGATTGTGGTTGCGATCCTCGGGCTCGCCGCCGCGATGGTGATCCCGTCCATGGCGTCCGCGGGCAGCCTCAGGATTCAGGGAGCCGTGCGGTCGATCGTCGCTGATATCACCGTGGCGCAGGCGGATGCCATCGCGTTCCAGTCGCGCCGAGCGGTGGTGTTTGACTTTGGCGACGACCCTTCCCGCTACGTGGTCGCGGAGATCAATGCGGGTGAGGTCGACACAGACACCGGGATCATTTACGACCGCGTATTCGGTGGCGAGCGCTTCGGGTTCGCCGCGATGGGCGACACCAACCTGACAGATAACACCATCTACCTGGACGAGATGGGGGGGCCTATCGACGGCCCGACGAGCGATAACCCGGCCCCTGCGCAGTATGTCGAGATTTCGGGATCGAATCAGCGGTTCCGTATCAACATCGAGGCGTATACGGGCAGGGTGACCGTGCAACGCATGTAAGGACGAAAGGATCGCCCGTGGACGACCAGATTGAATCGCGCAGCCAGGGCCTCAAACGTCTGCTCGCCTTTGTGGGCGCGGGAGTTGTGGTCTGCACGTTCGCCTTGCTGATCTGGGCCAAGCTCCGCATGGTCACGGGCGTGCCCCGCACCGCCTACGCCGACCCGGCCGAGCAGAAGCAGGCCGCGACCGACGCTCCCAAGGAAAAAGTGCAGCGGCGTCCCGCGCGGAGTGCATCCCGTGAGGCACTGCACGAGCAGCAGAAGGCCGCCGCCGCAGAAACCCAGAAGCAGGCTGAGCAGCAGCCGGTAGAGAGCAGCGGCGGCGAGTAACGACCCGGCCCCGACTTGGAAGCGTGAGTCTTGGCCTTTCGCACAAAGCAGCGTCATCCCACACGGCGAGTATCGCCGCGTTTGGACTTCTGGTGCGCGGCGGGCGTCAGGTGGAACGTCGCCACGCACCTGCCCACACGCCGTTCCTTGGCCGCGAGACGTGCCATCAGTCGGTCCTGCTTCTTGAGCTTCGCGATGGTGGCAGGCAGCAACGGCTGCTGGATGATCTCAAGATCAACCGTAAGGTTGAACTCCTTGCCCGTCGCTATGAGGGCCTTGAGATCATCCCTCGGGGTGACCCGGTAGACCGCCGGGCCAAAGCAGGGCCGGAGGAAGTCATAGGTGAGCTGCTTGCAGACGAGTGTGTAGTCTCCCCCTGTGATCCCGAAGATGTAGAGGCCGCCGGCAATCTCCGAATTGGCGAGCAGGGCGGCGCCGGCCATGGCGTTGTACCAATTTCGATTGAAGCGTTTGAAAGGCAGGACTGCCTGGAACGTATCGGAGCCGACACGTTTCATGTGGATGCCGCTGCGGAACGCATAGGGCAGCCAGATCATGGAACAGACGCGGTGCCAGAAGTTATTGCGCGTCGAGAGGCGGGCGATCGAGGCTTCGAGCCGGTCCATGAAGGAGAGCGAAGCGACGGTCGTGGGGCTGGCCTGGGCCGCACCCTGGATCACTTGGGTTTCAAGCTGCTCGTCGCTCATGGCATCGATAGCGGCATCACTGGACGCGTGTTCCGCGGCGCGTGCCGAGTCCGTGGAAGGCTGGTCCTGAAGGCCGCTGGCGCTCACGCCGCATCGTAGGGAGGGGTCGGAGCGGAACGCCCGCCCCGTCTGCGTCAGGGGGCGTTAGACTGTGGCCATGAGCGTCCCTTCTCCCCGCCCAGGCTCGCGGTTTGCGGTCCTGAGCGAATCCGCCTTCCTCGCAGCCTCGTGGACCTGGTGCATCGGCATGTTCCTTCCGGTGCTGCTGGTGCGGGACTTTGGGGTGATGGGGTGGGTGGTCTTCGCGGTACCCAACTGCCTGGGCGCTGCGCTGATGGGGGTGATGCTGAGCAGGCCCGGGGCGGTGGAGCGTGTGCTGAATGAGCACGCGCTCGCGGTGCGGGTCTTCTCGTTTGTCACTACGGCGTTCCAGTGGTTCTTCGCGGCGTGGCTGCTGCGCGCGCAGTTGCAGGTAGCCGTTCCAGCCCTCGTTGTAGTCGATCTCGAAATTGTAAAAGGCGCGGATCAGGGGATAGGCGCAGAGAAGCAGGGCGAGGCCAAGCAGCAGCCAGGTCGTCCGCGCGTAGGCACGCGGTTCAGGCATGGACGCCCCGTCCATCCTGTTCAGGCTGCCTTGGCCGTCACGATATAGTTCAGCGCGCAATTGCCGGAGA
>CALLYM010000133.1 GCA_937858155.1 uncultured Phycisphaerales bacterium
GATCCGGCGCTGGCCCGCGCCATCGGCAATTACTGGCCCTACGCCACGACGCTCTACGACTACACGGCGCGCTCGATGCCGTTCACGCAGCCCGGATCGCTCACGCCCAACGAGGTCTACGGGCTGGTGGCCTACCTGCTGTCACTGAACAAGGTCGTGCCCGACGGCGCGGTGATGGACAAGACGACCCTGCCCAAGGTGGTGATGCCGGCGCACGACCGCTTCGTGCGCGACAACCGCACCGGCGGCAAGGTCGTCAAATAGCCGCTACTTCACCGAGTACGGGCCCAGCAGGCCGCTCAGGTCCACCGACTGCAGCGGGCCGACCAGCAGCGGGTTGGCCCAGCCTGCCGCCGAGGCCGACTGGCACGTGCCCGGTTGCCCGAGGATCATCACCGACCCGGGGGTGACCAGCTGCAGGGGGTCACCGGCGTAGTAGCCGGTGGTGTCGCCCGGGTTCACCGTCTGCAGCAGACGGAACAGCGGGTTGGGCGTGACCTCGTAGCCGAACGGCGCGGTGGCGCATGCGGCATCGGTGAAGAAGGCGTAGTAGTTCATCGGCACGATACCGGTGGAGTCGACTGGCACGGCCAGCGCCTGGCCGTTGTGCTTGCGCGTCACCCAGCTCACGCCGCCGAACTCGTAGCGGACCATGGTGCCGACCACCTGACCGCCGGCGGTCTGCACCATGACCCCGCCGTCGGCGCCCGCCGGCCCCTGCGGACCCTGAGCACCCGGCGCGCCATCGTTACCCGCGGGGCCTTGGGGACCCACCGGTCCCGGAGCGCCTGCCGCGCCATCATTGCCGGCAGGACCTTGGGGTCCCTGGGCACCTGGCGCGCCCTGCGGACCAACAGGTCCTGGAGCACCGGCTGCGCCATCGTTGCCGGCAGGGCCCTGCGGCCCAGTTGCTCCGGGTGCACCGTCATTGCCAGCGGGGCCCTGGGGTCCTTGGGCGCCAGGTGCGCCTTGCGGACCAGCCGGCCCTGGGGCACCATCGTTGCCAGCTGGACCTTGCGGACCTGCAACGCCCGGCGCACCGTCATTGCCCGCGGGTCCCTGCGGTCCAGCGGGGCCCATTGGTCCCGCGGGACCAGCCGGTCCATTCAGCGCATACAGCGCGTAAGGCGTCGCGGTCATCGACTGACGGGGAGACATCGTGGAGAAGGGACCGCCGCCGCCCGGGGCGCTGACGTCCACTTCCAACCAGCGAGCCTGACCGGTGAAGGGAATCGCGCCAAAGTCAAGTTCCACGGCAAAGCGGCCGTTGACGCACTGAACGCCCGTGGCGAGGAGCTCGGGGCCTACCTGCACGCCGCCCGCGCTCGCGTCGTAGAGCCGGAACTTGAGGTCGCGCATGCCGTCTACCAGCGTGAGGCCGGAGCGCAGCTGCCCCTGATAGGTAAACGCGGACGTCGCGGGCACCCCTGCCCGTGCAGTCTGCGAAGTGACAGCAACTCCAGTCCCCAGCGCGATGGCCAGGAACAACGACGCGATGCGAGCTCGGTACATTCTGACTCTCCATCCCCCGACAAGCAACCCGCCGCAGCCGAGGGACGTTCCGAGGCGCGCGAGCTGCAAAAGAATACCACGGCATCCTCAATTGATGCGGTGGTGGTTCAAATTACCAACCACCACCAATGGTTGTCAAGGGTGATTCCGATGGATTGGTCCTGCGGAGCGTGAATGTTCGGTGAACGGGGAAAGCCTGAGAGTTACCGAGCCCCAGACGAGGGGATGGCAGGTTTGTCCAACCTCTCAATCCTTCCATCTTTGACTATCCACACACTCCGCCGCTGAAAACACTCAGCAGGGAATCTATGTCCGTCGTGTCGGGGAAGAGGCCGTCGTTGTTGTAATCAATGTCCGCGCACGTGCCAGTGCTGCACGGCCCACCCGAAAACACGCTCAGAAAGTCGTCGATGTCCGCGGTATCCGGGTACAGGCCGTCGCCGTTGAAGTCGGTGCTGTCGCAAACCGGGCAGCCGCCCAGCCTCGCCCAATACGGCACGGGCTGACCACCCGCGCTCTGAAACGTGCCGCCAGCGATGACCTCCTGATCGGGTCGGACGTGCAAAGCGTACACGCTGCCGTCGAAACCCCCGGCCACACTGCTCCAATATGAGCCATTCCACTTGGCGAGGTGGTTGAACGCAGCGAGATAGCCGCCAACGTACACGGTTCCATCGGATTGGAGCGTGGAGGAATAGAGCCCGCCGGTGAACTGGTTGCCGTAGCCGCCACCAAGCCAGTCCCAGGTCGAACCATTCCATTGTGCGACGCTGCCGTGAAGGATTGGGTAAGTTGGCGCCTGCGTGTACGCGACGCCCGCGATGACGCGCGGACCGCCCGAACCTGGCGCGACCGCGAGTGTCGTCACGCCGAACGCGAGTATGCCATCATTGGGCAATGACGGGAACCCCGTCCCCATCGGTGCCCAGCCCGAGCCGGTCCAGCGGGCGACGTGATACACGCCATTGCCACCTGCCCGCTCAAAGAACCCACCAATCGCAAACTCCCCGTTGGGCAGCGCGACCACGCACTTGACATGCACATCGCCCTGGCTCAGCGGCGGGTAGCAATCCAGGCCCGTACCCAGCCCCATCCATGAAGTACCGTCCCAGACAGCCACACCCATGGCGGTCGCGCTGCCAATTGTTGTGAAACGCCCGACCGCGGCGAGGCGACCATCGGAAAGCACGGCAAGAGACTCGACGGAAGTGCCCGTTCCCACACCCCCGCCCACGCTCGTCCACGTATTCGTCGCGATATCCCACCGCGCGATGAGGTTGGTTCCCGGTACGCTGTCAATCGGAGCGAAGTCGCCCGCCACCACCAGGTCACCATCCGGCATGACAGCGACCGCACGCACAACACCGGGCTTGTTGCCAAAGCCTGAGTATGAAGCGCCATCCCAGAACACCAGCCCGTTCGCGCTCGCGCTGAAGACCTGCAGCCCGCCACCCAGCACAAGTCCGCCGGACTGCGGCCCCGCGCCATCCGGGTCCCACTCTGCCGCCGCGTACACGTAATAGTTGGTGCCCACGGTGCCGGGCTGCCAGCCGGGCGTGCAGGGCTGCGCCAGTGCGCTTGTGCTCAGCAGGCACGCCGCGACAGAGGCGACGACTTCGAAATGGATACGACGGAAGCGAGGAGTGTGCAAGAGAATCTCCGGGCGGGCTGGCCATGAGGGGAATGCGAAGCCGCATACCGACCGCAAGAGTCGTCCACGGGTAATTCGAGTCGCTTGCAAAGTCTACTCAAACGCCGGAGCAATGCAACGCCGCTTCGCTCACCTCTCATGGGCCGAAAATACCCAGATTCACAGGCCCGCTTCCCTCACTCATCCCACAACCGCTACGGTCGAACGGTCAAGCCGGATCGGGCCTCTGGGCGATCGTGACGCTTGCTCCGCACCATGTCCGCGTGCTAGGAGCACGCTGCGCCGCTGAACACTCCCAGCAACACGTCGACATCCTCTGTGCTCGGGAACAGCGTGTCGTTGTTGAAGTCAATGTCTCCGCATTCGGTCGTCGGGCACGCACCCCCAGCGAATACGAATAGGAAGTCCGAGATGTCCTGGATATCCGGGAACAGCCCATCTCGGTTGAAGTCAATGGTGTCGCATCCGACGGTCACGAGGATCGGAGCGGACATCGCCGTGCAGCCACCCTGCCGTGTCACGGCCACGGTAAAGACGCTCTCTGAGTTCGCAGCATTCTGAATTCCGAGTGTGTCGCTGGCGACGCCTGTGACACTCGATCCGTCGCTCTGCAGCCCCTCGGTGAGTGGAACCCCTTCCCGCCGCCATTGGAACGACACACCCGTTGGGTTCAGCACATCCACATGCAGCACGGTTCCTTGACCAGGGCCGATGAGGACGTCGGGCGTGCGATCGACAAACACGGGCGAGGCGGGCGGTGTGTACCGCAGGTACGCAATGGCCGGTACATACGCGGACTGGGGTGACGACTGCTGCACACCGTTGAGCGAGCCGCCGACCAGGAGGTGCCCATTCTGCTCAGCGAACGCCGACACATGGGAGTTGACGAGATTCGACACGCTGACCCCGACCTGCGAGATAGACATCCACTGCCCACCATTCCATCTCCACAGGCGCGGGACCAAACCGTCGGTGCCACCAAGGTAGAACTCGTCTCCGTACTCGGTCCATTCCAGCGGGTTGGAAAGTGAGGGCTGCCCGGTCGTGAGCCGCTCCCACCCACCTGCTCCCAGCCGGTGGGTGCCGCCCCCGATGCCCAGCAACGCCCCGCGCCACACGCCGATGGCCATCACGGGCCGCGTCGCCTGGCCCGCGCTCACCCAAGCCGTGCCGTTCCACCGGACTGTGCCCTCAGCGACTTGACGAGCGCCGTACAGCTCGCCGTTCAGAACAAACACTTGTCCGAAGTTGGCATCACTCCCATCTTGGTTACCGAAAACCACCCAGGCCGTGCCGTCCCACCGGCGCAGCGTGGGGGTGAAGAAGTCGGTAATGCGGGTAAAGTCTCCGCACACAGCGAGCAGCTGACCGTTGTAGTTGAAGAGCCTCCGCACACCGGCCTCGGGCACGCCCGCGCCGAGCGGTCCCCACGCTGTCCCGTTCCATGCGGCAACACGGTTGGCCTCCAGCCCGGCCACATGATCAAAGATACCGCCCACGACAAGTTTGCCGTTCCATTCGACGCCGCAGTGGACACGGGCGTTGGGACCGTGCCCATCCCCCAACGGCAGCCATGCGTCGCCGACGGCGCGTGCAACCCGGTCGCACCGCTGGCTGTTCGCGTGCAGGAACGTGCCCACAGCGTACAACTCGCCGCCGTACCGGACAAAGGCCGAGATCGACCGGTCCGGCGCTCGCGAGATCGGCGAGAGACCATCGCCATCCCACACCGAAAGCGAGTTGAGGTAGCGCCAGTCGATGTCGGTCGTGTCCGAGCGCAAAAAGTTCCCGCCGATCAGCGCGCCGCCCGAATACTCCCCCAGGACGATCGTCCGGCGGAAGTCTGAATTGATCATGCTCCCCGGCTCCATCAGCAACGGACCGGCTGGCACGAGCGTTTGCCCACTGACGCGGAGCACCTGCATGTTGTCGCTACCGACCATAAGTTCGCCGTTGACCCGTGCCACGCTGTTCAGCGGTATCGGGACGTTCACCGTGAGCATTCCGGTCCACGTCGCACCATCCCAGCGGGCGATCTGGCCCTCAAGGTTTGGAGACAGCGCCCGCATGCGTCCCACCGCCAGCAGGTCGTCGCCGTCAGA
The DNA here is from genome assembly GCA_937858155.1 of uncultured Phycisphaerales bacterium. Lineage (GTDB taxonomy): Bacteria > Planctomycetota > Phycisphaerae > Phycisphaerales > UBA1924 > BJHL01. The sequence goes on from CALLYM010000133.1 coordinate 5,266, forward strand.
AACAAGGGACTGTACAACTGTGATCGCACTGCTGCCGCCAAGCCCGGACCCCACCGCCTCCCAGCCGCCCGCCGGGTTGAGGCGCGCGATGGACACGATGCCGTACGGAGGAGAGAAAGACGTCTGGAACGCGCCGGCCGCATAGAGCGAACCCTGGTGGACGTGCAGGGCCATTACCGGTGCGCGAGCACCGCTCGTGCTCGAGGACACCCCCAACCCTCCGTAGACACCCGTCCACTGCGTGCCATTCCACTTCGCGATGTTGTAAGGCGGGACGTTCCCAAAGCCGCCGCCCGCGTAAAGATCACCGTTGAACGACGCCATCGCGTGCACCAGCGTGTTGCTGTTGTTGCCCGGGACGCCGGTGCCCACGGGCAACCAGCTGGAGCCGTCAAAGCGAGCGATCCCGTTGAGCGTGGGCCCGTTTGTGCCCGTGCGCATGAAACGCCCGCTCCCGTACAGCCCGCCGTTGTGCACCGTAAGTGCGTACACGCACTCTGTGCTGGAGTTGGTCATGCCGAGCCCCGAACCAAGGGCCCGCCAGCGCTGGCCATCCCAAGCCGCGACGTTTACCGCGGGAACCCCATCGATGTGCGTGAACGAGCCGCCCACGACCAGCCATTCAGGCTCCGGCCCGCCGGCATCGGGGTCCCACCTTGTCGCGCAGGCGACCACGCCGGGCTGCTGATTGCCGAACGGGCTGGATACACGCACCGCGCCGGGTGCGCCGGGGGACTCAAAAGAGAACACGCACTGCCCCGTCGCCGCAGCCGTGACGCCCATCACCATGCCCGCAACCAGCCACGCGCACCGATGCATCACACACCTCCGGTGGGAAAGCCCGCCCGCCGGGGAAACGCCCCGGCACACGGACGTGTACCGCCGACCCCGTCCGTCAGTTGCAGTCGCAATTCTCAGGTCTGCAGGAAAGTCTCGACAATGGAATTCCTGCCTTTCCCGTCCTTCCGGTACAAGGCCAGTGGGCGCATCATGGGCTGTCCGAAATTCCAGCCTGTCCTGGTGGGCATCAATGGCTGTTCCAAAGTACCGAAGGCCGGGCTCGGCATCCAGTTGCGTGAAGTCTGTGGAACTGCACCCTAGGTGCCGCGGGTCGGTGAATTCGGTTGTGCACGCCTTCTTGCAAGCGGCCACTTCGGGAAGTTCGCTACGCGATCGCCGTCCGCTGTTCACGACCTGCGATTGCAGCCTCGTATGTCCGAATGCATCTTTTGGCAGCGTCATCCCACGTCAGGCGGTGGAGTTCCATTTGCCCGTGCTGGCGGAGGGTGTCCGAAAGCGGCGGGTGGCGGAGGACGGCGACGATCTTGTTGGCCATTTCGTCGATGTCCCAGAAGTCCACCTTGAGCACGTGCTGGAGCACCTCACTCGCGCCACTGGTCTTGGAAAGGATTACCGGCACGTCGTGGGCGATGGCCTCGAGGGCGGCGAGGCCGAACGGCTCGCTCACGCTGGGCATCACATAACAGTCGGCCATGCGGAAGACGCGCTCCACGTCGTTCCCGCGCAGGAACCCCGTGAATAGCACGCGCGACCCGATGCCCATGCTCGCGGCGAGGTCGATCATGCGCAGGGCCATGTCGCCGCTGCCGGCCAGCACGAACTTCACGTTCGGGAACTTCTCCAGCACGCGCTTGGCGGCGGCGATGAAGTACTCCGGCCCCTTCTGCATCGTGATGCGCCCCAGGAACAGCACGATCTTGTCGCCCTCTTCGATCTGCGACCCGGCCTGCGGCTGCTGGCTCTCGCGCTCGATGCCGTTGTACACCACATCGATCTTGTCCGGCGCTACGCCGTACCGCCGCACGCAGATGCTCTTGGTCAGTTGGCTCACGCACACCACGCGGTCGGCGGCGTGCATGCCCGCGCGCTCAATGTCGTACACGCGCTGGTTCACGTTGTTGCCCGCGCGGTCAAACTCCGTGCTGTGCACCTGCACGATCATCGGCTTGCCCGTGACCTTGGCCAGCGCGATGGCGGCGGGGTACGTCAGCCAGTCGTGGGCGTGAATGACGTCGTACTGCTCGCGCCGGGTGATGGTCACGCACAGACGTGCGTACCGCTCGGCATCGCCCACCAGGTCGGTGCCGTAGCCGTGCCCTGCGCCGCCGCCATCCCCGATGAACCCGCGGGGCGTGGCGGGCTTCACCGGCGCGGACGCGACGCTGGGAATGATGTTGGCGAGCGCCGCGCCCTCGCCCGCGCTCACGGGGCCGTCTGCCACTTCCGCACTATCGCTCGCTTCGGTTCCGGGCAACGCCTTGACCACCGACCCACCGCTGGCGAAGGGCATCGCCCCGGGATACGGGTTCGCAAACGTCGCGGGCACACCGAAGAAAGTGGTGTGCTGGAAGGCATACCCGCCCGCGCCGGCGATGATGTCCGGTGACGAGCCCGGAGGGAGCGGGACACCGCCTACCGCGACACCGGCCATCGGGAATGGGCTCAGCATCTTGACATGGCTGGAACGCGAGCGGTCCACCGGCTTGGGCAGGATGAAAATGACCTGGTGCCCCTGGCGGTCCAGGGCTTTGGTCAAGCCGTAGCAAGCGACCCCCAGGCCGCCCGCGATGAACGGGGGGAACTCCCACCCGAGCATGAGGATGCGCATGGCCGAGGATAGGGGCGAGGGGGCCGGAGGGACGAGAGGTCAAGCACGCGAGTGTTCTGTGGGCATCGCCCGGAGTACCCTCCCGCCGCATGACCACCTTCCGCACCGTCGCCGTCACCGGCAGCACAGGCTTTGTCGGGCGTTACCTCGTGCCGGAGCTTCTTGCCCGCGGGATCAACGTCCGTGCGCTGGCCCGTTCGCGCGACAAGGCCGACCAGACCCTGCCCAGGCCCGGCGAATACACGGGCCGCCTCACCCTTGTCGTTGGCGACATCTTGAATCCCGCCGACGCTAAGTCACTCCTTGACGGCGCTGACGCCTGCATCAACCTCGTGGGCATCATCCGCGAGGTCCCCCGCGACGGCGTCACGTTCCAGCGTCTGCATGTGGATGCCACGCGCACGCTCGTGCAGGCGTGCGAGGTTGTGGGGGTGAGCCGATTCCTCCAGATGTCCGCCCTCAACGTCCGCCCGGTCGGAGTTGCTGCGTACCAGACAAGCAAGTTCGAGGCCGAGCAGGCCGTGCGGCGCAGCAGCCTGGATTGGACCATTCTCCGCCCGGGTCTCATCTTCGGCAAGGGCAGCGAGATTGTGCGCCTCGCCCAAGGCTGGAGCACCGGGCACACGCCACCCTTCGTGTTCCTGCCCTACTTCAGCGGCGCGGTGGAAGATCAGAGCGTGCCGATGGGCAGCGTGAAGCGCACGGAGCCCCGCGTTGCGCCGATCCGGGTCGAGGACGTCTGCGAGGCCTTCGCCAACGCGCTTTCCAGCGAAGCGGCGGTGGGGGAGGTCTACAACCTCGTCGGCTCTGACACGCTCACGTGGCCGGAGATGCTCACGCACATGAAAGAGAACATCCCGGGCGCACTCCCGGGGCTTGTGCCCTTTGGCGTGCCGGCCGAGATCGCGGCAGTGAAGGCTGTGGTTGCTTCGCACCTGGGCCTCGGCCAGTTCCTGCCCTTTGACGCGGGGATGGCACGCATGGGTGCCGAAGACTCCGTCGCCGATCTGACCAAGGCCCGGGAAGAATTGCACGTGAGGCCGCGTGGCTTCCGGGATTGCTTTGCCGCCTGCGTCTGAGCCGTGGTCGAAAGCGCAGCCATGTCGCACGCGCAGCCTGTGTGGACGAGTGGCTGTCGCGCGTGCGCCCGCTCACCAATGTTGTACGCGCCACGCGGCGGTACATTCCGGACAGCGAATGAGGTGGTCGGCCGGAAGGTCGGCGCGGAGCGGGTAGCCGCACGAAGCGCAGTAGCCCGCCTTCAGCGCAGCGCCGGCTGCCGCGCGTCGTTGCTGGTCCGTCCAGCCTAACGGGCCAACCCAGAACATGAGAGCGACGGCAACGGGCAGCATCGCGGCGCTGAAGGCGATGGTCCAGAGGGAAGAACTGCGGAGGAAGATCATCACAAAGACGGGCACGTTGATGAGCACCGCCGGCATCACGCCGACGAGCAGGTTGACGCCCCACGATCGGACTGAGGCTGCGCTCATCGGTTCGCTCTTCATCGAGCGCCTCATCGCAGCTTGAGTTTCATCAGGCAGGGGCCCCATCGAAAACGGCAGGTAGCTTGCATTGAACCGCACGAGCGGCACGGGCTTGCCGTCGTCGTCGCGGATTGTGGGGCGCAGAAGCATGACGGGGGTGCTGGCTCCCGGTGGATTCCCGGTTCTGAGAAGGTTTGGGGCCCTCCGACGCGGGTGCCTGATGTGTCATTACACTATGGCACTGTCCCGTTACGCCGGGCCCCCTGCAAGGCCCGCCGACGCACCTACCACAGGCGCAGCAGCGCCAGGAGCCACGTATGCCCACCCGCACAGCATCCGACATCCGCAACATCTGTCTTGTAGGCGCGGGCGGTTCCGGCAAGACGACACTCGCGGAACGGCTCCTCTTTGCAACCAGCACAACCAAGCGGATGGGCACCGTGGGAGAGGGCAACACCGTCAGCGACTTCACGGAAGAAGAAAAGCACCACAAGCACAGCCTCCAGCCCGCCGTCCTCCACTTTGATTACGAGGGCCACCTCGTCAACCTCATTGACACGCCGGGCCTGGGAGACTTCACCGGCCATGCCATCGCGTGCTTCCCCGCCTGCGAAACCATCGCCGTTGTCGTCGACGCGCAGAAGGGCATCGACAGTGTCACGCGCCGCATGATGGCCGTCGCCGCCGAACGCCGCATCCCGCGCATGATCGTCGTCAACAAGATCGACGAGCACAATCTCGACCTCCCCGCCCTCGTCGCCGCTATCCGCGAGACGTTTGGTTCCATCTGCCTGCCCATCAACCTGCCCACCGCGGGCGGCTCCAAGGTCATCAACGTCTTCGAGCACGACGGCAACGACGCAGCGGGCGATGACACGGACTTCTCCAGCGTCCACGAGGCCCACAAGCAGATCGTGGAGCAGGTGATCGAGGTCGACGACGAGCTCACCGAGCAGTACCTGGAAAAGGGCGAGGGCTTCGACCCCGCCAAGCTCCACAAGGCCTTCGAGCGCTGCCTCGAGGACGCGCACCTCATCCCCATCTGCTTCACCAGCGCCAAGACCGGCGCGGGCGCCGACGATCTCCTCCACGTCTTCGCCTCCCTCTGCCCCAGCCCGGTCGAGGTGAACCCGCCAGAGTTCGTCAAGCGCGACGCCGCCCCGGACGGCTCGGTGGGCGAAGAGCACGAGTGGCACGCCAAGCCCGACCCTTCCGCCAAGCTGCTCGCCCATGTCTTCCGCGTCGTGACTGACCCCTTCCTCGGCAAGATCGCCATGTTCCGCGTCCACCAGGGCACGCTGAAGGCCAAGGCCGAGGTGCTGCTGGACGACCACAAGAAGCCCATCCGCGTCGGCCACCTCTTCCAGCTCCAGGGCAAGGAGCATATCGAAGTGTCTGAGATCGGCCCGGGCGCCATCGGCGCCATCGCCAAGGTCGAAGAACTCGCCTTCAACAGCGTCATCCACGATACCCACGACCTCGACTACGTCCGCCTCTCGCCCCTCCCCCTCCCCCGCCCCATGTACGGCCAGGCCATCGAGCTCAAGAACCACGCCGACGAGACCAAGTTCTCCGGCGTCATCCACAAGCTCACGGCCGAGGACCCCTGCCTCAAGGTCGAGCGCATCGCCGCGACCAAGCAGACGGTCCTGCGCGGCCTTGGTGAACTCCACCTCCGCATCATCATGGAAAAGGTGAAGCGTGCCGGCATCGAGCTCCTCACCAGCACCCCCAAGGTTGCGTACAAGGAGACCGTCACGTCACATGCCGAAGGTCACCACCGCCACAAGAAGCAGACCGGCGGCGCCGGCCAGTTCGGCGAGGTCTACCTCCGCATCGAGCCCCTGCCCAACGACCATGCTGAGGGCTTTGAGTTCCACAACGATACCGTCGGCGGCTCCATCCCCCGCCAGTTCATGCCCGCCGTCGAGAAAGGGGTCCGAAGCGTCCTGTCCGACGGCGCGATCGCCGGCTACCCCCTGACGGGCGTCGCGGTCCGCGTCTACGACGGCAAGTACCACGACGTCGACAGCAAGGAAATCGCCTTCATCACCGCCGGCAAGCGCGCCTTCATCGACGCCGTCGGCAAGGCCCGCCCCGTGCTCCTCGAGCCTTATGTGCTCCTGGAAATCACCGCCCCTTCCCGCTACATGGGTGATATCGCAGGCCACCTCTCCACCAAGCGAGGCCGCGTGCAGAACAGCGAGGTGCTGCCCGGAGACGTCTGCCTCGTCAAAGCCGTTGCGCCCCTGGGAGAGGTCCAGAACTACAGCAACGAACTCAAGAGCATGACCGGCGGCGCCGGCAACTACTCCATGGAATACAGCCACGACGAACGCACGCCCGCCCACGTGCAGTCCGCCGTCGTCGCGGCGTACAAGCCCAAGCACGACGAGGAATGAGCGTCCGCGTCGCACGGCGCCCTTGACACGCACGCTACACTGTGATGTCCCCACGGAGCGTGCGTGCCAAACGCCGCTGGGCCCAAATCGACCCGCGTCGTCTGGATAGAGACCGTCCCGACTCCGTTCCGGTGCGCGCAGCACGAACGCATGTGCGGGGCGATGCCCACCGTCCAATTCCACTTTGTCTATACGCACTCCGCGCCCGATCAGGACTGGCGCACACGCCCGGAAGAGGGGTCCCTGAGTGTCGGCGTGTGCACGACCGACGCCATCGCACACCAGGGCCGCGTCCGCACGTGGCTGCACGCATGGCGCAAGGGCGGACGCATCATCCGCGAGGCCCTTTCCCCTCGACCCGGCGCCGTCATCGTCAGCGGCTACGCCGACCCCGGGCGCGCCCGTGTCATTGAATGGTGCCGCCGCAGTGCCGTGCCCCTCATCCTGCAGGCAGACTCCAACATCGAGTGCGATCAGGCCGCGGGCATCAAACGCCTCGTGAAGACCGCGCTCGTCCGCCGCGTGGTGCGCGCGAGCAGCGCGATCATCGTCTTTGGCAGCGCGGGCCGGGCGTACTTCCGACGCTACGGCGCGGCCGACGAGATGATCTTCGACGTCCCCGGCGAGTGCATGGAGGACGCGTTCCGCACCCCCGCGACGCCCCCGCTCGCCGCCCTCGCCGCGCGTCTCGCGCACGACGCAGAGGCATCCACCAACGCCCGTGCCGACCGCATCCTCTTCTGCGGGCGGCTGATCGACAGGAAGCGGTGCGACCTCGCCATCGCGGCATTCGTGGCCATCGCGCAGGAACGCCCCGAGTGGCAGCTGCTCGTCATCGGCGATGGTCCGCGGCGTTTATCCCTGCAAGCGATGGTGCCTAATGACCTCCGCAACCGCGTCCGATTCCTGGGCTTCATCGAAGACCATCAGGTCACCGCCGCGATCTTCCGTTCCTCGAAGGTCCTCGTTCACCCCGCGGACAACGAGCCCTGGGGCCTCATCGTGCACGAGGCCCTCGCCGCCGGCCTGGGCGTCATCACCACACGTGCAGTGGGGGCCGCCCAAGACATGATCCTCTCCGCCGACGCGGGCACGATCGTCCCCACCGGCGACCTGCCAGCCCTCGCCGCAGCGCTCAGAGACGCAACCTCACCCGAGCGTGCCGCCCGCTTCCCATCCGCCGCGGAGGCATCTCTTGAGGCCTGGAAGTCTCGCGTGGACCCCGTGCGCGGGCTGCGCTCCGCGCTGACCAGCGTCGGTGCGATGGTCGAGGTCAAACCTCTGCCGGCGGCGGCCACCTCGCTGCGATAAAGCAGCGCCACCCGAACATCCATCGACCCCATGCGCAACCGGCGCGCTGTGCGTCGTACCTTTTCCACACACACTCCACATGCTCGCCGCTTTTCCGTTCCGCTCCTTGCCGCCGCGAGCGGATCCGCTAGAGTGTCCTCACGCATGGACGCGATCAATTCAATCGGGACCGCAGCGCCCGCACCAGCCGCCATCTCGTTCGTCGCCGCCCAACGCGCAGCACGCGCGTACGGCACACCGGCGACCACCGCACCCGCGCCCACCTCCAGGGTCCCGTCCAACGCACAGCGCCTCGTCGCCGCCGTCGTGCCCGGGCACGTGGACTTCTCCGGCTCGGCCCCCGCCGTCGCCCAGGGCGCTCTCCCCTTCTACCGAAACCCCGCCGACAAGAACGCCGCCGCCACCCTCACCACCAACACCGGCCGCGCCTTGGACCTCAACGCCTGACACCCCCACACCCCCCCACAC
>CALLYM010000134.1 GCA_937858155.1 uncultured Phycisphaerales bacterium
CGCATCGCGAGCTCGTTGACGAGCACCCGTCCGTCGCGCGTCTCGAACATCTCGACGGCGAGCATCCCGACGACGTCGAGCGCCTGCGCGACGGTCAGCGCGGCGTGCTGGGCCGCCACGATCTCGTCGTCGGTGAGACCGGGTGCCGGTGACACGACCTCGGTGCAGATGCCGTTGGTCTGCACGGTGCGGACCACGGGGTAGGCGACGGCCTGGCCGTGCGGGCTGCGCGCGACCTGGGCCGAGAGCTCCTGCACGAAGTCGACGCGCTCCTCCGCGAGCCAGCGCGCCCCGCCCGCGAGGGTGGTCGACGTCATGAGGTCGTGCACGGCCTCGAGGTCGTCGAGGACCCACACACCGCGGCCGTCGTACCCGCCGCGCGAGGTCTTGAGGACGACCGGCCAGCCCGCCTGCTCGGCGAAGGCCGCGACGTCGGACGGGGTCTCGACCTCGGCCCACAGCGGGCACGGGACGCCCGCCGCGGTGCTCATGGCGGTGGTCCACGCCATCGCCCACCTGACCCCGGGCGAACCCACCCCGCCCGACAAGGTCTTGACGTTCATCAACAAGGCCCTCACCTCACGCTACACCGCACGGCGCGGCGCGTTCGTCACCGCGATGTACGGCATCTACGACCCAGCAACGCGGGTGCTGTCCTACGCCAACGCCGGGCACCCCGAGCCGCTTGTCCGCGATACCGACGGCACCGTGCGCGAGCTGGACCATCCTGCCCGCGGCCTGCCCCTCGGCATCCTCGATGACGTTACCTACCAATCCACCACGGTGCGCCTCGAGCCAGGGCAGGCAATCGTCCTCTACACCGACGGCATCACCGAGGCCTTCAACGCCAACAAGGACATGTACGGCGTGGAGCGCCTGAAGGCCGCCGTCAGCGCCGCCCCGCCCGACGCGAGCGAAATCGTCGCACGCGTGGTCGAGGACCTGGGCCGCTTCGCCGGCCTGGACAGCCGCAGCGACGACCGGACGCTGGTGGTGGCGGTGGCGTAATGAGATTGCGCTAGTCTCGTTAGGCCAACACATAACAAACAGCATTGACAGACCTTGCCTGAGCACGGTATGTTGACGGAATGCCGCAACAACCTGATGGAAAAATCCCCGCTGTTCCACCGGAAACAGAAAAAACCGACTATCGGTTGGCATTTCAGCTGGCGCAAATCGCGTACACGGAATCGGTCATTCAGTTTGCAGACACGAAAGCGGGCGCCATTATCGCGATGTCGTCGGCCATTATGGGCTGGCTGATCGTGAGCAGACTGGAGAGCGCACTCACAGTGCTCAATCAAGCGGCGACTGGCTTGGAACACGCAACGGCGATCACACTCTTGTTCGCCCTGATATCCCTGAGCGCCGCGATTGGTTTTTCAATGTGGGTCGTCTGGCCTCGTTTGCGTCCCCCTTACGTCAATCCGTCTGGCGACGGGCTGTGGTGGCCCCCGCACGTCATGCGCTGGAAGTTACGGAAGTCGGCGCACTTCGATGAAGTTGACAAGGCGACCCAGCAGTGCCTTTGGAGGCATGCGATGGAAGTCACGTACGTCCACGGCCTCATTTGCAGCGAAAAGTACCGGTGGTTGTTCTGGGCTCTTCGCGCTTGCACCACCGGCATTATCTTCTCCGCACTTCACGTCGTTATGGCTGCGGCGCAGCATAACTTGAGTGCAAACGTCTCACATTGATCCTCACACCACGTGCGCCGGCCTCACCGTCTCCTCGCTCACCCGCTCCCGCTTGATCTTCCCGCCCTCTTCCTCGCACGTCAGCAGGTGCTGGTCGTCGTTGATCCGCGTCAGGAGGTGCACCGGCCGCCCCCAGATGTACCGGAGCGCCCGCAGCACTTCTGTCGCCTTCGCCGCTTCCACCTCCACGCCCGTGAACTTGTGCGCCAGCACAAGCTCGCCCCGGTTCATGTAGTTCGCGTCCACGACATAAATGAACGGCTGACCCGCGTTCGTCAGGTGGTGCAGCAGCGTCTGCTTGACGCGCTGGAAGTCCCGGCTGACGACCTTCACCTCTCCCGTCTGCGGGTCCCGCTTGTGCTGGTACATCCGGTGCTTCTCGACGAACTCTTCTGTAAGAAACTCGTCGATGAACGACACGTCGTTGTAGATCCGCCGCACCTCAAACAGCTTCTCCCGCCCGCGCCCGCTCTGGTCGTCGTGCGCCTTCTGCGCCCCGATGGCGTCCATCGACTCCCACGCGTGCCCGTGCTGCCCCGTGTTCCACCGCCGCTCGATGTCCTTGAGCAGCTCCACGCCGATCTTGTACGGGTTGAACCCACCCGGCGCCATGTGCACCACGCCCGAATGCTGGTCGGCGTAGTGCACGATCTCGCAGTCCTCCAGGAAGTGCTGCGTCATGAGCTTCGAGTGCCAGTACGTCGCCCACCCCTCGTTCATGATCTTCGTCATCCCCTGCGGCGCGTAGTAGTAGGCCTCGTCCCGGATGATCGCGAGCACATCCTGCTGCCAGTCCGCCAGCCGCGCGTGCCGCAGCAGGAACAGGAGCACGTCGCGCTCCGGCTGCGCAGGGTGCGTCACACGCTGCGCCTTCACCTTTTCATCGTGCGCCCGGCGCTGTCGGTCCATCTCGCTCGCGGGGTTGATGAACGGGTCCATGTAGTCCTTGGCCGCGAACTTCTCCGCGTGGAAGCCGCCCGGTTCCACCGCGGTGCAGTCGCCGGTCGCCTGCCGTGTGTCGCTGGCGGCCGCCGCCGCCTTGTACACGCTGTGCGGGTCGATCAGGTTCTCCAGCATCAGGCACGCGTCGATGAACCGCTCCACCACCTCCTGGCCCTGCCGGTCCATGTGCCGACGCACCCGCGTCGCGTGGTTCGCCATCTCGTCCATCATCCTGCGGTTGGTCTTCGCGAACCAGAAGTTGTTCTTGAAGAAGTCCGCGTGCCCGTACACGTGCGCCATGACCAGCTTCTGGTCCGTCACGCTGTTGGATTCCTGCAGGTACGCGTAGCACGGGTCGTTGTTGATCACCATCTCGTAGATGCGCCCCAGCCCGTACGCGTCCCGCTTGCTGAGCCGCTCGTACTCCATCCCCCAGCGCCAGTGCGGGTACCGCACAGGGAAGCCGCCGTACGCGGCGATCTGGTTCATCACTTCAAACGGCAGAACCTCGTACACGACCTCATAGAAGTCCAGGCCGTACTCCAAGGCCTTCGCCTTGATCCGCTTCATGTGCTCCAGCAACTCGGGGCTCAGCTCCGTGTGCGGCATCGCACGGACGGCGGACCCGGATACGTGCGCGGCGTGGCTCATAGGCGTCTCCGAAGGAGGCCCCGGCGCAAGCCCGAGCACTCCCCCGAGTTATCGGCTGATTCCCCTTGTCAATACGCCCAAAGTTGACGCACGGATCGCCTGAAATCCAGGCCCCGTTGCCTCACATCTCCAGCATCACCCACACCGCCCACGCCAGCACCATCGCCCCGGGAATGAGCACACACGCCAGCACCACCCACTTCACCGATTCGGGCGCGCGCCGACGCAGCCACCGGCGTCCAGCGCTGCGAACAAAGAACGCGCACACCGGCAGGCACAGCAGAGACGCACAGAGCGGGTACACCACCAGCACCCCAAACTCCCGACCCCTTGGCAGCCCCTCCTTGATTGATATGAACATCACGACGATCCAGCCCAGGAAGAACAGCCCACCCACCGCTGCCAGCGAAAGCACGCAGGTCATCCACGCCCCAAACCGTGGCTCGGCCAGCGCGATCTGCAACGCCAACCGCTGATCGCATTCAGGGCAACGCCCCGCCGTCAGCCCCTTCAGGTTGTACCCGCAATTCGGGCACGCCACATCCCGCTCCGCCAGGAACAACCGCAACTCCCCGCCCGAACTCTCGCCCAAGTCACCCATGTTTGCTTTCCTCGCTCCGTCACTGTGTCTCTTCACCCTCAGCATACACGAATTCCCTACCATTCCGCATGCTCTGGCAGCCCTCCCTCCCCGAGATCTACCTCAAAATGCCGCCGGAGGAACTCGCGCGCCACATCACCATCCGCCGCGCCGAACTGGGCGATTCCCTCGTCATCTTGGGGCACCACTACCAGACCGACGAAGTCATCCAGCACGCCGACTACACCGGCGACTCCCTCAAGCTCAGCCAGATCGCCGCCCGGCTCTCCTCCGAGCGCGCCGCCGACAGGCAGGTCAAGTACGTCGTCTTCTGCGGCGTCCACTTCATGGCAGAGACAGCCGACATGCTCACGCCCGACAGCGTGGCCGTCATCCTGCCAGACCTTTCCGCCGGCTGCAGCATGGCCGACATGGCCCAATACGAGGACACCGTGCAGGCCTGGGACACCATCCACGCCGCGCTCCGCGAGCAAGGCTGGCAGGGCCGCATCACCCCGATCACCTACGTCAACTCGTCCGCCGCTATCAAGGCCTTCGTCGGCGCCCACGGCGGCGCCTGCTGCACCAGCAGCAATGCGCTGGAAGTGATGCGCTGGGCGATTGGCTCATCCGACAAAGTCCTCTTCCTCCCGGACCAGCACCTGGGCCGCAATACCGCCCACAAGTTCGGCATCGACGTCGCGCGCCACTCCTGCGTGTACGACCCCCGCCGCGCCCGTGCCGGGGACGAATTCGGCGGCGCAACGCCCCGCCAACTCCTCGATTCCCGAGTGATCCTCTGGGCTGGCCACTGCTCCGTGCACAAGCTCTTCCGCCCTGAGCACTGCGACCAGGTCCGCGAGCAGGACGCGAAGGAAGGAACAAAGACCACCATCCTCGTCCACCCGGAGTGCTGCAAGGAAGTCGTGGACAAGGCCGACCTCGCCGGCAGCACCGAGTTCATCATCAAGACCATCCGCGAAGCACCGCCCGGCTCCCGCTGGGCCATAGGCACCGAGGTCCACCTTGTGACACGCGTCGCGCGAGAGGCCGCAACCGGGGGCGGGGGGCGTGGCGTCCACGTCCGCATCCTGTCCGACTGCCAGTGCCTCTGCACGACCATGTACCGCATCGACCAGCCGCACCTCCTCTGGGTGCTGGACAACCTCGCCGGCAAGTTCGACGAGCGAGCCGGCACCGGAAAGCCCGGCAAGGTCCGCGTCGTCAATGAGATCCGCGTCCACCCCGAGGTGCGCAAGGACGCCCTCCTCGCCATCGACCGCATGCTCTCCCTCTCGAGCCAACTCCCCGCCGCCGCCCTCGCCACCGCCGACTGAAGTCTTTCTCAGGCCCCGCTCCGCGCCCTGGCGGACGCACGCGCCCATCAAGCACTATGGCGACATCCGCCCGGCCCCCCATCCTTGTGCGGGCATCTCCCTGAGCGTCACGGGCCATCATGCTTTGACCGATGGTGCAGCGAACAACTAGGCAGTCGTTCAAAGGGAAGGGAGTGCCGAGAGAAACCGTTCGAGGCTTCCCGCGGCGTCGGACTCCCTGGATGCTCCTCCACCGCGCGCCGCACCACCCAACCTTCGTGTGTTTGCACCCGCTTACAACCACGTTTGTGTGAGAATCTCACCGCGATTGACAGCCTTCGTGCGACGTTTTGTGGTGATCGACGCCCCGATGCTTGCGGAACGCCCCCCGCGCTGTATGGTCATGCAGAAACCATCGAAGTCATCGGATTGACTTCCATGTTCTGCAAACCAAGGCCCGCAGCCGCACAAGGGGGAAACATCTCATGCCGTCCACGACAACGACCGCCACACCCGACCCGCTCCCGCCTCTTGATCCCAACGACGACAAGCTCCTCACCATCTACCTCACGGAAGTGAACACCCACCTCCCCGCCTTCGCGAACAAGTCAGGGCTGACCTTCACCAACGCCATCGCGTTTCTGTCACGCCCCGATATCGCGCAATACATCTCGTACTTCCACAAACTCCGCGAGTCCACCCAGCGCATGATCGCCCTCAACTACCTCCGCGAAATCGTGGAAGTCTCCGAAGACCCCATCGAACAACGCCGCGCCGCAACAACCCTCCTCCGCGCACTCCGTCTTCCCCCCCTCCCTGCGGGAGGGGGAGGGGGGTGGGCTCCCTCCACACACTCAACTCCCAAACCACCCACACCACCCCCCACACCCAATCCTGTTTCTACTCCCCCCTCTCCCATCTCCTCCGCTTCTCCTCCTCCGCGTCCCTCCGCGTCCTCCGCGGTCAATCCCTCTTCCTCTTCTCCGCG
>CALLYM010000135.1 GCA_937858155.1 uncultured Phycisphaerales bacterium
TCGGCGCCGTTGTTCCACAGCCGCGCCCGGAAGGCCACCGCCACCGCCAGCCCGGTGAAGATCAGGGGCGTCGCCCGGTTCAAGGTCTCCAGGAGCGCAAAGCGCGATCCGACCGCGCCGTCGACGATCAGACCAAGGGTGGCGAACGGATTGGCCCCGGCGATCAGCGCCAGGACCGAGGCCACCAGCACCGTGGCGCCCAGCGCCGCCGCCGGAAAACCCAGGCGGCGGGCCAGCGTCGGATTGGCGATGGGTTCAAGCCGCATCGGCGCCCTCCGCGAACCCCTGCCCGGCCATCCACAGACCCAGTTCGGCGGCGCTCTTGCTGCCGCGCCGAAAGCCGGGGCTGATGCGGCCAGCGGAAATCACATGGATCACGTCGGACAGGCTTTGGATTTCGTCCAGGTCCTCGGAAATCAGCAGGACCGCCGCCCCGGCGTCGCGCGCCGCGATCAGGCGGGCGTGGACATAGGCGATGGCGCCGACGTCCAGCCCCCGAACGGGCTGGTTGGCCAGGATGATGCCGGGCCGGGGCTCCAGCACCCGGCCAAGGATCAGCTTCTGCATGTTGCCCCCCGACAAAAGCCGGATGCGCGCCTGCGGGCCGGGGCAGCGCACGTCGTAGGTGTCGATAATGGTCCGGGCAAAGGCCTCGGCCGCCGTCCAGTCGATCAGGCCCGCGCGCGAGAAACCCGGACGGAAATAGCCTTCGAGAATGGCGTTCTCGGACAGGGTGAAATCGGCGATGGTGCCGGTCTTGTGCCGGTCCTCGGGGATGCGGGCGATGCCGGCGCCGATGTCCGGGGTGGTGCCAAACGGCGACGTTGGCGACACCTCGCCGCCGTCGTCGATCGCCACCGTCATGCCGGTGGCCTTGAAGCGCGAGTAGTCCACCTCGGCGATCAGCCAGCTGAAGAACGGGAACACCTCGTCGAACGGCAGGTAGCCGGTGGTGTCCGTGGTCGAAGTCTGGAAGATGCTGCCGTCACGGAAGCGGAAGTTGATGATCTGGTCGGGGATGCCGGTCTCGCCGAGCGCGGGCTCCCAGATGCCGTTGTCGTTCGAATCCCTGAATACGTAGTGCTGCTGTGCATGGAACCAGAAGGGCACCGAGACCTGGCCCAGGTCCACGGCCTGCCCGTTGGTCACGCTGACGGAGAAGAAGCCGATGATCAGATCGAGATACTTGTCCCAGACAACCAGCTGATAGTCCCCTGGCGGCACGTTCGGAATGCTGAAGGCACTGTTGTTGTCACCCTCGGCGCAGGGCGCAGCGTACAGGCCAAGGCCCGACGTCAAACCGTTCAGGCCGACCCAGCAGTTCGGCGCCGGCTGACCGTCGTAGAAGTTCGGATCGGGCGCACGCGCCATGCGCAGATTGGAGACCACGCCGCGGATGCTGCCCGCGGTCTGCCCGGGTGGCGTCGCTCCGAGGCGGTTGAACTGCCTGACGAAGCCGAAGAAGGTATGCGCAAACGTCGGGCCGAACTCCACCAGGTTCGACGTCAGGATGGGCTCGCCGGCGCGCACCCAGGCATCGATGCCTTTGGTGCCCTCGATGGTAGTCGTCTGCTGGTAGCCCGAGCCGGTGGGCGGCACGATGCGCACGCCGTACTTGCCGGGCGCGATGTTGCGCACCAGCAGTTCGCCGACCTTCAAGTGATACGGGTTGCGGGTCGGATCGGCCACCTGGAACGAATCCAATCCGACGGGCAGGGCCGACAGCATACCACTACCCATCGTGTTGTCGAGGGGTGGTGACCACAAAATCTCGCGTATGGATCGTGGAAAGATTGTTGATTGAGCGCAAGGTATGCAGAGAGAGCAATTTGGGCGCTTTGCAAAGTCTTGTTGGTGCACTTGGCACGGCTGTGGATAACGACAGGGGACGACACGTTGTTAGGGTACCTTGCACCGCAAATGACAGATTACAACAGGCCTTCAATTGAGTGGGCATAGCGCAAGTTCTTGAAACCGTGGCGCATGCGGGCCGAACGTGCAGGCGGGACGAGTCTGGGGTAGAGTTGCCCCTAAGTGCGGCGTGCGACGCACGCCCCTCAAGTCCGCTGCCCGCGGGCCCTGTTTTTCAGACTGGAGTGCGTGATGGCTGTGGTGCGTGACTGGCGCGTGTGGTGTGCTTTGGCGGCGGCATTGCCGGTCGTTGGCTGCTCGAGCGAACCACCCAAGAAGCCCGTGCAAGTCGCGACACCCGAGGCGGACATCGCGCCCATCTTCCGCGGCATGATCACCAGCGAGGTCGAGTTCCGCAACACCTCGCCCATCCTTGTCTCGGGATACGGCTTGGTGGTGGGGCTGAGCGGCACGGGTGGGCAACCCCTCAACGATCAAATCGCAGCCTCCATGGAGCGGCAACTTGGGCTCATGGGCGTAGGGCGGTCCAGTGACTCGCTGAAAGGGACCGCGCTGGAAGGGATGAGCCCCGCCCAAGTCCTGCGGGACAGGAATGTGGCGGTTGTACAGGTGCTGGCGGCACTGCCCCCCGGTGCCCCGGACGGCTCTTCCTTTGACGTGGTGGTCCGCGCGGTCAACGCCTCGAGCCTCGAAGGCGGGAAGCTCTGGACAACGGATTTGCGCATCGGCCCCCCCACTGCGTTTGGCCAGGCACAGAGCAAGCGGCTGGCCGTCGCTCACGGGGCGGTGTATACAAACCCCTTCGCGATGGAAGACCCGGCGAGCACGGGGTATTCGGGCGCGGCAGGTCGCATCCTCGGCGGCGGACAAGTGGTGGACTCTCAGAATGTGGTTCTGGACCTTCTGACGCCCAGCCACGCACGTGCGAGGTCGATCGTCAGCGCGATCAACAGCCGATTCCCCGCCGAAACCGGGGACCGCGGGCCGGTTGCCAGAGG
Organism: uncultured Phycisphaerales bacterium; assembly: GCA_937858155.1. Lineage (GTDB taxonomy): Bacteria > Planctomycetota > Phycisphaerae > Phycisphaerales > UBA1924 > BJHL01. Next base: position 2,871 of record CALLYM010000135.1, read on the forward strand.
CCGGACGGACTCGAGGATCGAGGTGGAGATCCCCGAGCGGTACCGGCGCGACCCCCGGTCGTTCCTGGCGATGATCCAGAATCTGCAGATTGATCAGGCCGCTCCTGAGCAGTACGCACGGCGCTACGTGGAGGCGATCAAGGCCGACCCGCAGCTCGGCGAGAGGCTTTCATGGGCCTTAGAAGGCCTGGGAGACAGGGCGCTGCCGCAAGTGCGGGAGCTGTACGACTTCCCCGAGCTGGCGCCCCAGCTGGCGGGGCTCAAAGCGGGCGCCCGGCTCAATGACGCACGGACCGTGCCGTTCCTGAGGGACGTGGTACGAAAGTCTCAGGGAACAGTCCGCACCGAGGCTATTGCACTCCTGGGCAAGGTGGACGCCGGCGCGCGGGTGGACGCGGCCCTGAAGGAACTTCTGACGGACAACGACCTGATCGTGCGCGTATCGACGTACGAGGCGTTGGCCGACCGCGCCGAACGGGCCCAGTTCATCTACCTGGCAAAGCTGATGAGCCAGTACAAGGACCGCGGCGGGCCGGACCTATCGCCCCAGGAGCTGGACCTTGTCGCCCGCGAGAGCCTGCCCCCAGGGCTCATGCAGGGCGTGCAGCGCCAGAGCGTGTATGGGAAGTTCCTGTATGACCGCGTGGACGGGGGCACGCCCCTGATCTATGTCACCCAGCAGGGGCTGCCGCGGGTAGTGGTGTTCGGGGTCAAGGACGACATCAGCCTGAAGGGCGTGGTCTCCATGTGGGATGGCCGCCTGCTTATCGCCGAGGGTGATAAGCCCGGAGAAATCAAGGTGCAATACATGCGCCCCGGCGCCGGAGTGCCCGTGACCACAGCCATGCGCGCGACGATTACGGACCTGGTGGGCACCCTCGCGCGGAAGTCAAGCTCGGACGACCCCAGGCCCGGCATGGACATGTCCTACGCCCAGGTCGTGGCGGTGCTGGCCAAGGTGCAGGAGGCCGGCGGGACGGTCCATGCATTCGCCACGGAACAGGATCGCCTCCGGCAGCAGTTGGCCGCCGCAGAGAACAGCCGGGACATGCTGGAGCGGCCCGAGACGCCCGACGAGAAGGAGCCCCTTATGGTGCGCCGTGGCACAGGCGAGGCTGGCCAGCCGGGCGGCGACGACAAGCCGCGCGTGGTGCCCATCCGGTAGGGCGTGGAACAGCGGAACAAACGGCAATTTGGTGCATTGACGCTGCGGTATTGCAGCACCCACACCCGATCTCTGATATGATCCCTTTGCCAGGGCAGGACGCCCTGGGTTGTTGTTTCCTTGCCGGGTGACGGCTGGGCAGGAGTGCCCGACGTGCCCAGGCCGGGCGACATGGAGGTTGCCCCGCGATGAGACTTTCCAAGCTGACGCTCACCGGTTTCAAGAGTTTCGCGGACTCGACAGAGTTCTCGTTCGACCACCCCGTCACGGGGATCGTGGGGCCCAACGGCTGCGGCAAGAGCAACGTTGTGGACGCCATCAAGTGGGTGCTGGGCGAGCGCTCGAGCAAGAGCCTGCGCGGGCAGGAAATGATCGACGTGATCTTCGCGGGGAGCGCCGGCCGCAAGCCCATGGGCATGGCGAGCGTGAAGCTGACATTCGAGAACCCGGTGGTGGAAGAAGTCACCACAGAGAACACAGAGGGGAATGAGGGGAAGGAAGAGAAGAGTCCAGAGGTGTTGGAAGATGGCACGGTGTCCAGCGACAAGCCGCTTGGATTAAATCCCAGTTCTCTCTCTGTGCTCTCCGCGGTCTCTGCGGTGAATGACGAAGAACCCATTGCCCCCACTGGCAGCCGCGGCCGCAAGTTCGGGCGCATGCTGCCGGTCGACAGCGACATTGTGGAGATCGAACGGCGCCTCTACCGCGACGGCGGGAGCGAGTACCTGATCAACGCGAAGCAGGCCCGCTTGAAGGACATCCGGGAGATGTTCCTGGACACCGGCGTCGGCGCGGACGCCTACTCGATCATCGAGCAAGGCAAGGTCGATGCCATGCTCCTCGCAAGCCCTCAGGAACGGCGCGTGATCTTCGAGGAGGCGGCGGGCATCGCCAAGTACAAGCAGCGCCGTATCGAGGCGACGCGGAAACTCGAGCGGACGGAGACCAACCTGAAGGTCTCGAGGGAGGAGCTTGAGAGCACCGAGCGCCGTCTGCGTCTGGTGAAAGGGCAGGCGGCGAAGGCCCGCAGGTTCCAGGAGCTTGACAGCGAGTGGCGGGCGTGGCGCTTGGCCCTGGCGTTCGACCAGTACGACGATCTTCAGTCCCGCATCGATGGCCTGACGAGCCGCCAAGGGGAGTTGGGCAGCCAGCGGGACGAGGCGAACGCATCGCTGACCGAATCCGAAGCCGCCAAGCAGGAGGCGGAGCAGTCCCGCCATGAGGCCCAGCAGCAGCACCGGGAACTCGAGCAGGCCCGCATGCAGGCCGAGCACCTCCGCCAGCAGGGCGAGCAGCGTCGTGCGATGTTCACGCGGAACCTGGACGAGGCCCAGCGCCAGGGCGAGGGAGACAAAGCCTCCGCCGCGCAGGTGGAGCAGGACCGGGGAACACTGGAAGTCTCGATCACCGACCAGCGGGAACAGATCGCCGCGCTCTCCGAGCAATTGGGCGACGCCGAGCGCCGGTTGACCAACGCCGCGACCCAGCGGGCCGAGCACCTGGAGGGGCTGGGCGAGAAGCAGCGCGCGGCCAGTGCCAAGCAGGCGAACGCCGCACGCATCGACCGGGAACGTGCCGCGCTGCTCGCGTCCATTGAGGGTGAGGCACGGCGCGCTGCGGGGCTGCGTGAGCAGATCGAATCCCTCGCGGGCAAGTCAGCCACACTCACGAAGGAACGCGACACCGCCGCCCGGCACGTCGCCGAGCACGAATCCGCCGTCAACGCGTCGAAGGCGGGCGTCGCCACGCTGGAGGCCCGCCTCAAGGATCTGGAGGCCCAAACCGCCGCGTTGGGCGCCGACCGTCAGGACCGGGCCAAGGCCGTTGCGCAGCAGGATCAGGAACTGGTGCGCACTGACAGCCGTCGCTCCACGCTGCAGGAAATGGTGGAGTCGCGCGTGGGATACGCCGAGGCCGTTCGCAAAGTGATGGCTGCCCGCGACAAGGGCGAGGGCTTCACGGGCGTCGTCGCTCCGCTGGCAGAACTCGTGCAGACGCGGACCGACGTGGACGCGGACGCGGCGCAGGCGGTGGAACTCGCGTTCGCCGCGGACCTGCAGTCGCTGGTGGTTGAGTCCATCGAGAGCGTCCCCGACGCGGACCAGCTCGCGAAGATCGGCGGGCGCGTCACGTGCCTCGCCCTGGGGGACGGGCTGGGCGAATCAACGGGCACCGTGCCCTCGCTCGACTTCCCTGCGGACGACCCCCGGGCCCGCGTGGTGGCCCTGCGCGGATTGCTGCAGGTGCGCCCGGAAGCGGCGCACGCGCACAAGGTTTGGGCGCTCCTGGACAAGCTCGCGTCCAGAACCTTCCTGGTGAGCGATGTGTCGGCGGCCCTGCTCCTGGCGGCCGGCCCGCTCAACGGCCAGCACGCGCGGTTTGTCACGCGCAAGGGCGAGGTCGTGGACGAACTCGGCCGCGTCACTGTGGGTCCGGCGAACACGACCTCCGACGCGGCGAGCGGTCTGCTGCGCCGCCGCACCGAGCTTGAATCACTCACATCCAAGGTCGTCGAGCTCACGAGAACACTTGAGGCCGAGCGTGCGGCCCTGGCGGGCGTGGACGCCGAAGCGTCGGCGATCGCCAAGCAGGCCCACGAGGCCCGCACCGCGCTCGCGCACCAGCAGCGCTCGCTCTTTGCCGAGCAGACCCGGCTGGAGAGGGCCCACTTTGAGGTTTCACGCCTCACGCGCGAGACGGCGGGCATCGAGCAGGAATCGGCGCAGGTGCGTGAACGGCTGGCCAAGATCGACGCGGAGGCCGCGGCCTCGCAGGACAGGGCCGAGAGCCTCGGCCGCCTGCAGGACGAGGAGAACACGGCGGCCCTCGCACTCCTCAGCGACCTCACGCAGTTCCAGCAGCGGGCCGACGCGGCGGGCGAGCAGGTGACGGCGGCCAAGGTCGAGACTTCCAAGCTCTCCGAGCAGTTGCAGGGCGCGCGGCGCGAACTCTCGAGGCTTGAGGGCCAGCGCGACGAACTCGCGCGACGCTCGCGGGACTTGGCGGCACGCCTGGCGTCCATCGAGGGTCGCGTGGCCGAGTACGCCGTTGCGATCAATGAAGCGGTCTCGCAGATCGCCGGCGCGGCGCAGACCGCGGACCGCGTGGGCACGGAACTTTCGGGCGTTTCGGCCCGCTTGGAAGAGGTTTCAGCCCGGGCGATGGAGCTCTCCGAGGTGGTGCAGGCCGCCCGCCAGCGGGCTGGAGTGCTGGAGCGCGACTTCCACGCGCTGGAGGTTTCCCGCAGGGAACTTGAGGTGAAGCGCGAGAACATGGAAGAGCGGACGCTCTCTGACCTCTCGCTGGACATCCGTGCCGAGCACCCCGAGTACCGGGCCCTGCTGGCGGACGAAGAATCCGTGCGCGTCGCACGCGTGGAGCACGCGGAGGCGCAGAAGACCATCGACGAGCTCAAGCGTGAGATCACCCGCCTGGGCAACGTCAACCTCGACGCCCTGGAAGAGGAGAAGACGCTGCAGGGCCAGAATGAGACGCTCGTGAAGCAGGTCGCCGACATCGAGCAGGCCCGCGTCCAGCTCATCACGCTCATCGAGCAGCTCAACACCGCAAGCAAGGAGCGCTTCGGCGGAATCTTCAAGACCATCCAGGACCAGTTCGGAAGCGAGACGGGCATGTTCCGCAAGCTGTTCGGCGGCGGCAAGGCCGAGGTCCGCCTCATGCCGCTCATCAAGGAAGTGGAGCAGCCCGACGGCAGCATCCAGAAGGTCGAGACCGACGAGTACGACGTGCTGGAGAGCGGCATCGAGGTCATCGCCAAGCCGCCGGGCAAGGAACCCCGCAGCATCAGCCAGCTCTCGGGCGGCGAAAAGACGCTCACCGCCGTGGCACTCCTCATGAGCATCTTCCGCAGCAAGCCGTCCTGCTTCTGCGTGCTGGACGAAGTGGACGCCGCCCTCGACGAGGGCAACGTCGGCCGCTTCAACCACATCGTGCGCGAATTCACCGATCAGTCGGCCTTCATCGTCATCACCCACAACAAGCGCACCATGCAGAACGCCGACCGCTTGTATGGCGTCACAATGCAGGAGCGGGGTGTCTCCACCCGTGTCTCCGTCCGTTTCGACCAGGTCGAGAAGGACGGCAGCATCCACGCCGCGCCGCAGGCACGCGCACCGAAGGTGGACGTCCTGTCGAGCCGACCCGAAGTGATGGAAGCAGAAGAACAGCACACGGACGTCGCCGCGCCGAACGGGAAGACAAAGCGGAGGAATGGCAAAGTGGGGCCATTGAAGGATGCGCTGGCGAAGTTGCGTGAGGCGAGCGAACCGCAGCCCTCGAACAACTAGTACAGTGGTCTTACCCCTTCTCATGGGAGTCGAGGCAGAGCCTGCTCCAATCTGCCTCATATTGCCCTCTGTGGGGTAGTTGACGCGCTTGGGCCACGAACCACAGGCCAAATGGGGTCAAAATGGGCTGGGTACCCGCTGGAGCTTGTGGTATGCTGAGCGCGTGAAAAACGCGGGATACCGCATGAGGAAACCCATGAAGAGCAGCCGAATCGTCGGGCTTGTACCCGTTGTTGTGATCGCCACGCTCGCGGGCGAGTCGCTTGCCCAATGCCCGCCCGGCGGGTGGGTGTCGCTGGACGCAGGCACGAACACGGCCGTCAACTGCCTGCTGCCCATGAACAGTGACCTGTACGCCGGGGGATCGTTCACCAGCGCAGGAGGGCAGCCCATTAACCGCATCGCCCGCTGGGACGGAACGGCATGGCACCCGGTGGGTGGCGGCGGCGTGAACAACCAGGTGTTCGCTCTCGCCAGTTGGAACGGCGACCTGATTGTCGGCGGCGTATTCACGACGGTCGATGGATCGCCGCTCCCGAACCTTGCGCGGTGGGACGTGGATGGCGGGGGGTGGAGTGCGTTGGGCTCAGGCGTGAACGCGACGGTGTACGCACTCACGGTGTGGAACGGCGACCTTATCGCGGGCGGCGCCTTCAACATGGCCGGTGGTTCCCTTGTGTTCGGCATCGCGCGCTGGAATGGATCGGCATGGACACCGCTGGGATCGGGCCTCATTGGCGGCGCGAATGCGCTGAATGTGTGGAATGGCGATCTCATCGCCGCCGGCTCGTTCCCGATCGCGGGAGGCGTCACCGTGAACAACATCGCGCGGTGGGATGGAACGGCGTGGCATGAACTGGGAACCGGGATGAACAACCGGGTGGACTGCCTGGCAACATTGTCGGGCGGCGACCTTGTCGCGGGCGGCAACTTCACATCCGCGGGAGGCGTGCCCGTGGAACGCATATCCAGGTGGAACGGCGCGGCATGGAGCCCGATGGGCGCAGGCCTCAATTCCGCCGTGAAGGCCCTGCTGCCGCGGGCGAATGGAGACCTCATTGCCGGCGGACTGTTCACGACCGCCGGCGGGCAGCAGGCGTACTACATCGCGCGCTGGACGGAGGTGGGTGGCAGTTGGAGCCCCGTCGGTATCGGCATGAGCGCGGGCGTCCTGGCGCTCGCGCCGTCCCCCACGTCCCCGGGCACCTTCGTCGCGGGCGGTGAATTCCTGAGTGCGGGCGGTACGGCGGGTCCGCACATCGCGCGTTGGGATGGGCCAACAGCACCAAGCGTGGTCAGGCAGCCCAGCAGCACGGTGGGCTGCAATGGAACACCCGCGGCGTTTTCACTGACCGCATCGGGGACCGCACCGCTGACCTACCAATGGCAGTTGCAGACCGGCCCGGGCGTGTGGGCCGCACTCGGAAACGACCCCGGCCCGCTGCCCTGCGGCGGTGGCGCGTTCGCGTTCGCCACACCGCCGAACTCGGCCGCGGTATCGATCGGTGTCCACCCGTGCGCGGGAGTCGAGGACTACTACGTACGGTGCGTGGTCACCAACGCGTGTGGGAGCGCGACAAGTGATCCGGCGCTGCTGTCTGTGGCAACGGAGTGCTGCGACCCGGTGGACTTCAACGGCGACGGACTCTTCCCCGATGTTCAGGACATTACGGACTTTCTTCTTGTGTTCGCGGGTGGAGCGTGCCCGACCGCGTCCTGCGGAGATATCGACTTCAACAACGATGAGCTCTTCCCGGACATAACCGACATCCAGAGCCTCATAAGCGTGTTCGGGGGCGGGGAGTGCACATAAAAAGTTGCGGGCTGACGACGCGCGGAGCAAACCACCACTGATTGAAACGATCGATTGCGCGGCGCATCCCGTATGATTCTTCGTGCAGCAGTCAACGCCCCCATTGAACGAAGTCGGCATTACCGGCATCATCGTCTTTGCCGCGGTGGTCTTGCTCGTCTTGTTGTTGGTGGTTCTTGGTTGGCCAGCCAGCTACAGGGAGCGTCAGCGGGCGTTGAAGGGCCGATGGATGAGTTGGGCGGAGGAGAAAGACGGCGGTGAGTGATCTCACGCGCGGTGCGCGTGTGTATCGACAGTTTCTACCAACCGTTGGTGACACGGGGGGGGGACGTGAGGAATAGCATTCCTTTCATAGAGCTTTGCATACCCGGGCGGGCCGTGGGGCCTTGCGCGGGTATGCGCCTGCGCGTCCGGAGTTTTTGTGGTGCCCCAGGGGGATCATTCGACAACACCACTCGCCCCCTTTGACCCCGTCGGCTTTCTCGCGCGCAGGCCGAGCGTGAAGCAGCTCTCCCGTGCCCTTTCCGCCGGCGAGCGCACGGTTTCCACCGGCGCGGCAGGCTCGTCCACCGCGCTCATTGCCGCTGCCCTTGCGCGACAACTCCAACGCCCCGTCATCCTGGTCACCGCCCACCTCGACGATGCCGATGAGGCCGGGGAAGAACTCGCCGCCGTCAAGGAACTCCGCGTGGTGCGGGTGCCCGCCGTCGAGTCGTTGACGACCGACACCGGGCTGGCCACCGACACCCTTGCCCACCGCCTCCGCGTCGCTCGGCAGCTCCCGGCACTCAGGGGTGGCGCGGTCGTGCTGTGCCCCATCCAATCGCTCATGCAGCTCCTGCCGCCCATCGCGGCGCTTGAATCCTTGACCCGCGTCGTGCGCGCTGCGGAAAGACACAAGGTTGCCGACCTGCTTGCATGGCTCGCTTCTGCTGGGTACAAGCGCGTGGAGGCCGTGGAAGAGGTCGGGGACTTCGCCCTCCGTGGCGGCATCCTCGATATCTTCCCTCCCACACCCGCCGCGATCTCGACCGACGGCTCCCCCACCACCGCCGAGCCCGTCCCCGTGCGCCTGGACTTCTTCGGCGACGAGGTCGAAAAGATCAGCGAGGTGGACGTCGAAACGATGGGGTCTGACCGCACACTGACGGGGGTGGAGATCGTCGCGGCGTCCGTGAAGGGAATCCTGGAAGACCCGCACATGCTCAGCGTGCTGGAGTTGCTGCCCCGCGAGAGCGTCGCCGTGCTCGCCGAGACGATGGAGATCGTGGAGCAGGGCCGCGGGTATTACGAGCGGGTCACAGACTCCCGTGGCATTGCAGGCCCGCCGGCGGTGCTCAGGCTTCTCGAGCAGCGATTCCACGCGTTCGCGGAGATCAACCAGTTTTCAGGCGGCGCGATGCTGGCGCAGACACGCGTGGAACTGCCCGTATCACCGCTGCCGACATTCTCTCGCGACGCCGAGCAGGCGGTGAAGGAACTGGCCCAGCTGGCGCAGGAGCCCAATGCCCGCGTGGTCGTCTCCTGCCAGAACGAGGGCGAGCGGCAGCGCTTGGGAGAGTTGCTCGCGGACTTCGCGAAGGACGCGGCAGGCAAAGTAGAGAGCGTCGTCGCCTACGTGCACCGCGGATTTGTCTGGAGAAGAGACGACGAGACGGAAGGACAAAGAGACGGAGGAAACGCCCCGAACTCCTCCTCCACTTCATCTGTCCGTCCCTCACTCTCCTCGTCTCTTTCCCTTGTCCCTTACCACGAACTCCTCTCCCGATTCACCGTGCGCCGAAGCGCACGCCAGCTGCGCGCCGCCCGCACGATGGACACGTTCCTGGACTTTGATGCCGGGGACTATGTGGTGCACCAGGACCATGGCATCGCGATGTACGACGGCCTCGCGCTGTTGCGCCCGCGCGATCTCCCGGTCGCCCAGCGCCGCGTCGCGAACCCGATCGAACTGCGCAAGGAGGCCGCTTCGGAGCCCGAGGAATACCTGATCCTTGAGTTCGCGAGCAAGAGCAAGCTGTACGTGCCCGCCTCACAGGTGGACCGCGTGCAGAAGTACGTCGGGGGTTTTTCGGGCAAGCCGCCGCTGTCGGTTCTTGGTGGGCAGAAGTGGAAGAACCAGAAGGAGCGCGTCGCGGAGAGCGTGCGGGACCTCGCAGGAGAGCTGCTGCGCGTCCGCGCGGCGCGGGAGCACCTGCCCGGCGTGCAGTACGCGAACGACACGCCATGGCAGAACGAGTTCGAGGCAGAGTTCCCGTACGAGGAGACGCCCGACCAGCTTGCCGCGCTCCAGGAAATCAAGCGTGATATGCACCGGGCGCGGCCCATGGACCGCCTCATCTGCGGCGACGTGGGGTTCGGCAAGACGGAACTGGCTATCCGCGCCGCATTCAAGGCCTGCGAGTTCGGCAAGCAGGTCGCCGTGCTTGTGCCGACGACGGTGCTCTGCGAGCAGCATGAGCGCACATTCCGCTCCCGCTTTGCCGGGTACCCCTTCCGCATCGAGAGCATCTCGCGCTTCAAGACCGACGCGGAAGTCCGCGCGATCCTGAAGGAGCTCCGCGCTGGGCGCGTCGACCTCATCATCGGCACGCACCGCCTGCTCTCACAGGACGTGGTGTTCGCCGACCTTGGACTGGTGGTCGTGGACGAAGAGCAGAGATTCGGCGTCGAGCACAAGGAGAGCCTGCTGCGCCTGCGCCTCACGGTGGACGTCCTCACGCTGTCCGCGACGCCCATCCCCCGCACGCTGCACATGGCCATGCTGGGCGTCCGCGACATCTCCAGCCTCACGACGCCGCCCGCGGACCGCCGGGCGATCGTCACGGAGGTGATCCCTTACAACGAGATCAGGATCCGGCAGGCGATCGCCCGCGAGCTCGCGCGCGAGGGGCAGGTCTACTTCGTCCACAACCGCGTCCACGACATCATGAGCGTGGCGGACAACGTCCAGAAGCTGGCCGGCGAGAACGCGAAGGTCGTCTTTGGGCACGGGCAGATGAACCCGCACGAGCTCGAGGACGTCATGCTCAAGTTCATGCGACGCGAGGCCGACATCCTCGTCTCCACCACGATCATCGAGAGCGGCATCGACATCGCGACCGCCAACACGATGATCATCAACGACGCCGACCGGTTCGGCCTCTCCGACCTGCACCAGCTCCGCGGGCGCGTCGGCCGCAGCAAGCACCGCGCGTACTGCTACCTCCTGCTGCCCGACGACCGCGTCATCAAGGACACTGCCAAGAAACGCCTCAAGGCCCTCGAGCAGTACTCGATGCTCGGCGCGGGGTTCAAGATCGCCATGCGCGACCTGGAAATCCGCGGGGCCGGCAACATCCTGGGACCCGAGCAGTCAGGCCACATCGCCACGGTCGGCTACGACATGTACTGCCGCCTGCTGGAACAGGCCGCCCACGACCTCAAGAACGAGAAACGCGAAGAGCCCGCCAGCGGCACCAGCGTCGAGATCGGCGTGTCGGGCCTGCTCCCCAAGGCCTACATCCCCAGCGACCAGCGTCGCCTGGGCGCCTACCGACGCATCGCGACGGCCGCGACGCAGGACCAATTGGCGCAGGCCCGCGCGGACCTGGTCGACGCCTACGGCCCTTTGCCCAGCCCGGCGCAGCGGCTGTTCGACATCGCGGAGCTCCGCCTCGCGCTCTCCAAGCACGATGTACGGGGCGTCACCATCCGCGAGAAGGACGTCGTGTTCGTCTGCAGGCACGAACAGCAGTTCGCCGAGGTGCTCCTGCGGAACACTTCCTCCGCCGCCGCGGCGATGGCCAGCGTCCGGGCCCTGCCCAAAGCGTCGGAGGGAGCGTTGGGCGAGGTCTACTTCCGCCCTCCTGAATCCTACATGGAAGCGGGCACGCTGCTCGCCGTGCTCAGGAGGAGGCTGGGGATCGTGGAGGCTCCGCAAGTACCCCCGGCCACCGCGACGGTGCAGAAACCCGCCGGGCGTCCGCCGCCGCCCGCGGGGACGCGGGCACGCCGGGTGTGACGCCGGGACCGCGCCTCTCTAGACTTGTCCGCACGGGCCGAGTGCCCGGGGCGCACAGGGGATCACACATGTCAAGCACGGACGTAGCACGCGGGGATGACTTCAGGGCGATCCCCTCCGATTCCACGGAACGGAAGATCGAGCAGATCAAACGCCGCCTCGTCCGCGAGGGCACCATGGCCGTGTCGATGCTGGAGAGCGCGCTGAGCGCGTTGTGGAAACTGGACGCGGAAGCCGCCCGCAACGTCCGCCGAGCCGACGACCAGGTGGACGTCGAGGAGGTCGCGATCGAGTCGGAGTGCTACGAACTCCTCGCGCTGCACCGCCCGTTCGCCCACGACTTCCGCCAGATCACCTTCACCCTGCGCGTCAATGCCGACCTCGAGCGTGTCGCAGACCATGCCAGCTCCATTGCCAAGGTGGTGCAGAAGACCTCCGACGCCGTCGGCGCCGGCCAGTCCGTGAAGTGGCCCACCGCCCTCACGGACCTTGGGCAGCGCGTGCCGGCGATGTGCCACGACACCCTGCGGGCGCTCATGGACGAGGACGCCGACGCGGCCCGACGTCTGGTCTCGGGCGACAAGGTGATCGACGAGCTCGAGAAACGCCTGTTCGACGAGGTCCGCGACATGATCCGCCTCATGGGACGCGACGACCGCGCCATCACGATCGGCATGTTCACCTACCGCGCGGGGCGTGAGCTCGAGCGCATCGGCGACCTGATGGCCAGCACCGCGGAGGACATTGTGTACCTCAAGACGGGCCAGATCATCCGTCACGAGAAGCGCAAGGTGAATCCGGCCGGATCCACCAAGCCCGCCTAGGACCACCGCGCTGCCGCTGACAGAGCCCGACACAACGCACCGACCCCGTCACTACAAAGGACCAGCCGATGATCCTGGGACTCCGCACCATCCTCTACCCCGCCCCCGACCTCGCCAAGGGCAAGGAGTTCTACTCCAAGGTCCTCGGCGTTCCGCCCTACTTCGACGAGCCCTTTTACGTCGGCTTCAGCGTGGGCGGCTTTGAGCTGGGCATGGTGCCCGATGCACCGGGGGGGCCCGGCGCGGTTGGCTGTACTGCCTACTGGGGCGTAACAGACTGCGCGGCGGAACTGGCCCGCATCGTCGCCCTAGGCGGCGTCCCGCATGAACCCGTCCAGGACGTCGGCGGCGGCATCAGGGTCGCCAGCGTCAAAGACCCCTTCGGCAACGTGTTCGGCATCATCGAGAACCCGCACTTCAAGCGGGAGGACGTGCGGTAGAGTTTTTTCAAACTGTGCGCCCGCTCAGATCTGGAGAGCAGAACAAGTTCAAAAACACAACCACCGACCTTTCGGGTCGGTGGTGTTGTCCTCGTGACGAGGTGTAGAACAAGAACAATTGGGTGCCGCTTGGGGACGCGTTACCGCGTCCGTATCCCTTCTTGCGAAGAGACAAGAGTGCGTTGACCTGATACCGGCGAGGGGTTGCCCCCTCGGCCCGATGACTTTGTCAAAGGGCCAAACCGGTCTAAGGAAATCCCTTAGAAAGGAGGTGATCCAGCCGCAGGTTCTCCTACGGCTACCTTGTTACGACTTCGTCCCAGTCACCCGTCTTGCCGTAGGCACCACTGAAAGGTGGCGACTTCGGGCACTCCGGGCTCCCATGACGTGACGGGCGGTGTGTACAAGGCTCAGGAACACATTCACCGGAGCGTAGCTGATCTCCGATTACTAGCGATTCCGACTTCATGCAGGCGGGTTGCAGCCTGCAATCCGAACTGGGGTGCGTTTTTTGCGATTTGCTCCGTCTCGCGACCTTGCTTCGCTTTGTGCGCACCATTGTAGCACGTTTGCAACCCTGGGCGTAAGGGCCATGAGGACTTGACGTCATCCCCACCTTC
>CALLYM010000136.1 GCA_937858155.1 uncultured Phycisphaerales bacterium
TCCGATCCCCTGCCCGTCCGTCGCGTGCGCCGGCAGTCGGTCGCGGAGACGCAGGATCTCGCGGATCTCCGGCTCGCCGACGAACAAGCGACCCGCCGTCCACGCGGCGTAGGTGCTGACCCGGGATTGCCCGGCCTCCGCGCAAAGCGCTCGCTGTGGGTAAGTCGGCGCCAGGCGAAGATCCTTACAGGAACCCGGTATCAGGCCGCGCCTTGCCCGCCGGTGTGTTTGGCGAACCAATTCGTTTCGAGGCACCGGCGGAGGGCCATCCGCGCCCGGTGCAACATCACCCAGAGGTTTCCCGGAGTGATCGCCAGTGTGGAGCAAATCTCCTCCGTCGAGAGATCGTCCAGTTCCCGCAGGAGGAATACCTTGGCGATCTTGTCCGGCATGGCCTGCAGCTGACCGAGCACCTCGGTCACCGGCGGCAGCGTCATGATGGACGGCGTCGTCGGCCTCGCCGAGCGCGTCTTCAATCTGCCGGTGCGCATCGGCGCGCCCTACGTCGGCGAGGGCGTGAGCGTGAACTCCTCCAACAAGGAAGTCTCGCTCGACAAGCTCCCCACGCCGGAAGCCAAGCAGCGCATCACAGCGTGGATCGAGAGCAAAGGCATCGGCCGCCGGCGCGTGAACTACAAGCTCCGCGACTGGACGTTCTCACGCCAGCGCTACTGGGGCGAACCCTTCCCGATCGTCTTTGACGACGCGGGCAACCACTACCCCGTGAGCGAATCCGCCCTGCCCGTCACGCTGCCCGACCTTGCCGACTATGCGCCCGTCGAGAGCGACAACCCCACCGCGCTCCTCGCCAAGGCCGCCGCCTGGGCCCGCACGACCGCCGGCGCCGCGGGGGTCTCCCCCACGCTGCTCCCGCCCGGCACACCCGTCACGCGTGAGTGCAACACCATGCCCGGCAGCGCCGGCTCCTCCTGGTACTTCCTGCGGTACTGCGACGCGCAGAACACCGACGCTTTCGCCTCACGCGCCGCGACCGACTACTGGATGAACGTCGACCTCTACCTCGGCGGCAGCGAGCACGCCGTGGGCCACCTGCTCTACTCGCGCTTCTGGAACAACGTCCTGTTCGACCTGGGCCTCGTCCCCACGAAGGAGCCGTTCCAGAAGCTCTTCCACCAGGGCATGATCACGTCCTTCGCCTACCAGCGCGCCGACAAGACGCTCGTGCCGGTCGACGAAGTCGAAGAAAAAACCGAGGGGCAGTACGTGGAGAAGGCGACCGGCGGCGTCGTCACCCAGATCGTCGCCAAGATGTCCAAGAGCCTCAAGAACGTCATCAACCCCGACGACGTCATCGCCGAGTTCGGCGCCGACACCTTCCGCCTCTACGAAATGTACATGGGCCCCCTGGACGCCAGCAAGCCCTGGAACCCGCGCGACATCGCGGGCTGCTACCGCTTCCTCCAGCGCGCCTGGCGCGTCTGTGTCGATGAAGCGACCGGCGCGGTCCGCGTCGCCGAGCAGAAGGACAATGAACTCGAACGCCACCTCCACCGCCTCATCAAGAAGGTCGGTGCCGATATCGAACGCCTGGCATTCAACACCGCCATCGCCGCCATGATCGAGTTCACAAACGCCGCCACGCCCGCGGGCCCGGGGCAGAAGGCCGGCGGCGCGCTCACGCGCGACCAGCTCGAGCGGTTCCTCACCGTCCTCAGCCCCTTCGCCCCGCACATCGCCGAAGAAGTCTGGGACAAGCTGGGCAACAAGGCCCGCGGCTTCGCCTGCCACCAGAAGTGGCCCGCCTTCGACCCCGCCATGCTCGTGGACAGCGAAGTCGAAATCCCCGTCTCCATCATGGGCAAGGTCCGCACCCGCATCCTCCTGCCCGCCGAAGCCGCCAAGGAGCCCAAGACCCTGGAGGCCGCCGCCATGGCCCACGCCGAAGTCCAGAAGCTCATCGCCGGCAAGGAGGTCAAAAAGATCATCGCCGTACCCGGCAAGATGGTGAACCTCGTGCTGGGGTGAGGCGCTTTACCGCTGTTCAACCACCAGAGGCACCGTGGCACGCGGTACCCACTGGCTCGGCGCCTGCGTCCACCACAGCACGTCCTGCGGCTGCGGGCTCGCCGGCGCATGGAGCGCCTTGGGCATTTCTTCGAACACCACGCGGGCGTTCAGCTGGTTCTTGAAGACCGTCGCCACGACGTTCAGCTGCTCCCGCGTCACAGGCACGTCCACCAGGAACGTCCCCTTCACCCGCGCCAGCGGGTCCGCCGCCGCGGTCATCATCGAGATCGCAGCCCCCGGGCCGATATACGGCCCGATCAGAGACAGCGCCGAACGCTCACCCGCCACCACGGGACCGTTGCCCACCTTCCGGGCGGGCACCACCGCCGCGACCACATCCGCCGGCACGTCCCGCGTCATCCGCCACTGACGGTCGCCCTTGGGCTTGCTCACGTCACGCTCGATGCGGGAGAGATTCTCCGGCTTCGTGGCCAGCACGCGTATCGCCAGCCGCCCTTCGCCCGCGAGTTCCACCGCCCGCTCCACCGGCACCTCGCGGGACGGGGGCTGCGCGTCCGCCAACGCCATGGTTTCCGGCGCACCGTGCTTCGCCGCGGGAACATCGCCCGCCCGCTCCGCTACGCCGCCCGCGGCTTCCTTGTTGCCCGCCGTGGGCTCGCCCGCAGCGATGGCCAGTTCTGTCAGCCCGCCCGCCGAGTGTTCCGTGAGCGTCGGTGCAATGGGCTTCTGCGTGGCCTTGTACGCCACCGTCCCAAAGTACGCGAGGCCACCCACCATCAACAGCAGCCCCGCCGCGAGCGCCATGCGGGGCAGGTTCCCCTGCACCACGCGCGACGCACGCCCGGAGAGCCCTTCGCGCCCGCCCGCCAGCCGCAGACGCGGCTCCACAATGCCGGTCGCAGGCCCCTCCGCCACGCCCAGCAGCACCTCGCGCTCCACCGCCGCCATCACGCGGTCGTACAGCTCCGCCGGCGCCTTCTCGTCGTGCAACGACGCGAGCACCGCCTTCTGCCGCTGCATCTGCCCGACGCGTGCCGAGAGGTCCGGGCGCCCCGAGGCCCTCGCAAGCGCCGCCGCTTCCTCCGCGGAGACATTCCCGTCGATCCAATCGACGATCTGCTCCTCGCTGAGGGGAGTGCCCTTTGGGCCACTGCCGGGAGTTGATTCACCACGCTCGTTCATCACGCACCACGAAGAAATCTACGAGCGGTCCTTCCGCTCCATCCCTTCCACCGCGTCCCGCAGCGCTGTCCGCGCCCGGAACACACGGCTCTTGACCGTCCCCACCGCCACGCCCAGCACCTCGGCGATCTGCTCGTAGGGCAGGCCGCGGCAGTCACAGAGAATCAGGATCGCCCGCTGGTCCGGGTCCAAGTCCGCCAAGGCCCGCAGCACGCGCTCCCGTTCCTCATGCGCTTCGACGTGTGAGCCCGCCTCCAGTTCCCCGCCAGACCCACTTTCCCGCCCGTCCGCCCGGCGCCGGCTGCTGAGCGACCCGGCCCCCGCGCCGCCCCCCAGCGATTCCAGGCTCGCGTGCCTCCTCAACTTCTCGGACCGCAGCTTCGACAGGCACACATTCATCGTGACCCGGATCATCCAGGTCGTCAGTTTGCTCCGCCCATCAAACGACTCCACGCCCTGGATGATCTTGATGAACGAATCCTGCGTCAGGTCGGCCGCCAGATCGCGGTCGCGAACCATCCGGAGGCACGTCGAAAATAACCTATCCTGGTGGCGTCGAATGATCGCAGACCACGCCGACTGATCCCCGTTTTTGGCTGCTTCAATCAAACGAACATCCTCAGCGTCCTCCGGCACATCCTCGTGCGAAAGCGACAAGCGCAACTTGTGCTCGTTTGTCGGCATCGGGCGAGGTGCAGGCGACGTGGGTTCTGGCATCGGGGAGCAGGGGGTGCGGTGCCCAAACGCTAGCCCGGCACCGCCCGTTAGATCGGCCCGTCCCCACCCTTGTCCGCAAGGTTCAGCCACCCCCAAAAACCACACACGCACCCGTGGGGGTGCGCGTGCGGGAAAGGAAAAGGAGTTCTGGGTGCGTGTGTGCGTGCACCGCTCTCAATCAAGCGACGAATCCCTTCCCCGAGGGTAACAAATCCCGGGAAATACCGCCCGGCACATTCCCGAGTGCCGGGTAGAAAGACCGCCGTGCAGCATCCCTATTCTTGCGATCCGTGTTGGCACGTCGGGGGACGTGGGCAGTCTTGACCCGGCCTTCTTCCGAGAGAGTCACCGCCATGTCTAGCCCCAACGGGCACTCAAAGTCCCACAGCCCGCACCAGCGTCCGCTCCGCATCGGAGTGGACATCATGGGCGGCGACCACGCGCCCGACGCCATCCTTAAGGGCTGCCTGCTGGCCCTGGACGACCTCAGCCCCGGCGACGTGCTCGTGCTCGTGGGCCCCGGCGGCCTCATCCGCGAATACCTGGACGAGCGCAACATCAGCGACCACGACCCGCGCATCGAGGTTCTCCACGCGCCCGAGGTCATCGCCATGGGCGACTCGGCCGCGAAGGCCGTGCGCCAGAAGACCGACTCCTCCATCGTCCTCATGCACCAGATGGGCGCCGAGGGCCACCCCAAGCGCTGCGACGTTGTCCTCTCCGCGGGCAACACCGGCGCGTGCGTCGCCGCGGCCATGCTCCACATGCGCCGCCTGCCCAACGTCCTCCGCCCCGGCATCAACGTCACCATCCCCGCCTTCCACGGCCCCCTCGTGCTGGTGGACGCCGGCGCCAACCCCGAGCCCAAGGCCGAGCACCTCTGGCAGTATGGCGTGATGGCCGACGTCTACGCCCGCCGCAAACTTGGCTTCGAGAACCCGCGTGTCGCCCTCATGAACATCGGCAGTGAAGAGGCCAAGGGCACCGGCATCATCAAGCAGACCCGCGACCTCCTGAAGGCCACGCCCGGCCTCAACTACATCGGCTACATCGAGGGCCGCGATGTCTTTGAAGGCGTTGCCGACGTCATCGTCACCGACGGCCTCGTCGGCAACACCGTCCTCAAGGCCGCCGAGGGCATGGCCAAGAGCCTGTTCAAGGCCATCGCCGCCGAAATCCTGGAGCAGAAGCCCGACCTCATGCTCCAGTTTGAGCCCATTGTCAAGGCGATCTACGCGAAGAACGACTACCACGAGCACGGCGGGGCGCCGCTCCTGGGCGTCAACGGCGCGTGCTTCATCGCCCACGGCAGCAGCGAGGCACGCACCATCCGCGCCGCCATCCGCAACTGCCGCGCGTTCGTCCACGCGGGTGTCAACGAAGAGGTCGTCCGCCGCCTGGAGGAAGTCCAGCCCGTGCTCGACCAGTACCTGGAGGCGCAGCGTGCCGAGGCGCGCATCGCCGAGGCCCGCCTGACGGAGGGAGCCCGCGCGTGAAGGACCCGCACGAACGCAGGTCTGGGTTTGGGTTCGGTCCCGGCACCGGCACGTTCGGCGGGCGCGTGGGCGTGGAGATCGCCGGCACCGGCCGCGCCCACGCCAGCAAGAGCCTCACCAACGCCGACCTCGAAAAGATGATGGACACCAGCGACGAGTGGATCGTGCAACGCACGGGCATCCGCGAGCGCCGCATCATCGACAAGAGCAAGGGCGAGTCCACCAAGTCGCTCGCGGCCGAAGCGCTCCGCAAGGCCCTGGCCCAGGCGCGCGTCGAGCCCGACCAGCTCGACCTCCTCATCTGCGCCACGATGACGCCCGAGATGCCCTGCCCCCCCACCGCCTGCCTCGTCGCCAACATGATCGGCATGAAGGGCGCGGGCGCGTTCGACCTCAACGGCGCCTGCTCCGGCTTCGTCTACTCCCTCAACATGGCCCACGACCTCATCCGCGGCGGCGCCTACCGGCGCATCGCGGTCGTCGGCGCCGACACCCTGTCTGACCTCATGGACTACTCGACCGCCGGCCGCGGCACCGCCATCATCTTCGGCGACGGCGCGGGCGCGGTCGTCCTCCGCGCCACCGACGACACCAGCAAGGGCATCCTCGCCCAGGGCATGCACTCCAACGGCGAGGGCTGGAAGGACATCTACGTCCCCCGCCATGAGAACGACTTCCCCGCGGGCGTCGCGTGCGACCCGACCAAGTTCAACCGCGTCCAGATGAACGGCAGCGGCGTCTTCAAGTTCGCCGTCGGCACCTTCCCCGACCTCATCGCCGAGACCCTGGAACGGGCCCACGTGAAGGCCGAGCACGTGGACATGTACATCTGCCACCAGAGCAACATGCGCATCCTCCAGGCCGCGCGCGAACGCTTCGGCCTGCCCGAGGACAAGCTCTACGTGAACATCGACCGCGTCGGCAACACCGTCGCCGCCAGCGTCCCCATCTGCCTCGACGAGTGCCGCGAACAGGGACGCGTCAAGCCAGGCAACAAGGTCATGTTCCTCGCCTTCGGCGGCGGCCTGACGTGGGCCAGCAGCCTGTGGCAGATGTAAGTGTGTTTCAAGCCGCGCGTCTGTGCCACAGGTTTCGCCACGGCTTTGAGCGGCGACACCTGTGGCATGTCACGTCTCAAAACCGAAGCACCTACGCCGCACGCTGATCCATGCGGCACTTACCCTTGACATCGATGCAATCTTGCGCGAGACTGCATGTGATGACAAACGCACCGCGACGCAGCTCAACTCAATCAAAGCGGCTTCGAAATCGCGCCACCCCGCCGGTGTTCATTCGTGAATCCGAGGTCGAAACCGCGTACCTGGAAACGAGCGAAGGCTGGTCGCCCAATCGTCTGGTATTTGGCGAGTGGAGCGGCCTATCGACCAACAAGTCTGTCAACGTCTGCCCCATGCTCTGGTACGGCGGGACGCTGCACGAAACGACCGCAAAGTCCATCTCGCAGATGACCAGCGACCTCAGGTCGCTGGCGATGCTCCATTCCAAGACCACTGTTACCCGTCCCGGATAAAGGAGAGAGCCATGACCGCGGGATTGATCGGATTCTTCGTTGTTTCGATTT
>CALLYM010000137.1 GCA_937858155.1 uncultured Phycisphaerales bacterium
CGTCGCCGTGCGACGCGTCGAGGAAGCCACCCAGCCGGCGGGCGCGCACCGGGTGCTGCAGCTTGCGCACGGCCTTGGCCTCGATCTGGCGCACGCGCTCGCGCGTGACGCGGAAGATGCGGCCGACCTCTTCGAGCGTGTAGGTGTAGCCGTCGCCGATGCCGTAGCGGAGCTTGATGATCTCGCGCTCGCGGTAGGTGAGGGTCTTGAGCACCCCCTCGATGCGCTGCTTGAGCATTTCTCCCGCCGCCGCGTCGTCGGGGACCGAGTGTGAGGCGTCTTCGAGGAAGTCGCCGAACGCGCTGTCCTCATTTTCGCCGACGGGCTTGTCGAGCGATACCGGGGACCGGCCGATCTTCAGAATGCGGCGGACTTCCACGCCCGTGAGCCCCGCGGAATCGGCGACCTCTTCCGTGGTTGGCTCCACACCGTTCTTCTGAAGGAGGGCCTTCTGGATCGCTCTGATCTTGCCGATGGTCTCGATCATGTGGACCGGGATACGGATAGTGCGTGAGTGGTCGGCGATGGCACGCGTGATGGCCTGGCGGATCCACCACGTGGCGTACGTCGAGAACTTGTAGCCGCGTTTGTACTCGTACTTATCGACCGCGCGCATCAGACCGGTATTGCCCTCCTGGATCACATCCAGGAACGAAAGGCCGCGGTTGCGGTACTTCTTCGCGATGGAAACGACCAGCCGCAGATTGCCGCCAGAAAGATCCCGCTTGGCCTGCTCGTATTCCCAGAAAACGGTGGCCATGTCGCGCACGCGGCGGTGCATCTCCAGGGGCTCATCGAGCACCAGCCCACGCAAGCCCTGGAGCTCTTCCCGCATCACCTCAAGGTCCTCGGGGTCATAGTGCTTGCGCGGACGCTTGCGGCCAGAGGCCGGCTCCTCACCCCGCGCGGCCGCGGCCACACGCTTGAGCTCCTGGTCCAGGTCCACCATCTTCTTCGTAATGGAACGGAGCTTGCGGAACAGGGGGATCAGCCGGCCCGTGCGGACGCAGCATTCTTCCGCCAGGCGGGCCATACGCCGGCGCCGGGCGCGTAGACCGGTTCGGATGGCCTGCACCCGCTCCTTGTCGCCCTCGCGGCGTGCAACCTGAATCGCTTCCCAATCTCGCCGGTTCGCGGCGAGGAGCTTCTCAAGCGTGGGCAGGTTGACGGGAATCCGTCGGGTGATCTTCTCCCTGCTCTGCGGGTCGGCCGTGCTGACGCGCATGGTCCGGTCGAACGGGAGCTGTCCGGCGCGGACCATTTTCAGGATTTCAACCACCTGCGAAACGACGTAGTCGCTCTCAAGGCAACGCCGACGGAAAATCATCCGCGTCGTCTCGATCTTCTTTGCCAGGCGCAGCTCCTCGTCGCGGGTCAGCAGTGGGATGTTGCCCATCTGCGACAGGTACATGCGGATCGGGTCGTCCACGCTCTTCTGGTGGACCTCTTCCGCGACCTCCGCCAGGTCCCGCTGGATCTGCTGCTCTTCGGGGTCCTCAACGCCTTGCTCGCTATGACCGTTCGTAGAACCGGAGGACGCCGCCAGACCCATCAGCTCACGCCGGATCGTGACCGCTTCGGCCGTCCGCTCGCCTCCCGCAACGCTCATCGCACGGAAGAGCCGCGGGAGCACAGCGCCTGCCGTGCTCGGCGTGGACGTCGGGCCGCCCTGTTCCAACGAAAGTCGGTGGAGCCGAGCGCGGTACTCAAGCTCGTCGAGCACCTCAAGATCATGGAGGTCCAGGACAAACAGCAACTCGTCGACCCCGGGCGGGTCGACCATTTCGTCGGGGAGCGTGTTGGTGAGCTCCTCATAGGACAGCCACCCGCGCTGGCAGGCGACGCTGATGAGTTGCTCCACGGCAGGATGAAGGTCACCGGTCACGTATGGCACTCCTGCAATCGTCGCCGGGCGTGCGCCCGCCCCCCCCGCTCGAACACAGTCCTGCACCGTCTCTGCCTGCGTAATCGTTGGTCGCTTCCGGCACCGGGGCGAATCTCCGAACGCGGCCGCCGCCCCGCTGTCAAAAGGGCCGTCACTCATTGCGGCCTTGGGACTTTCCTCCGGTCTGGCCCGTGTGCATCCCTGTCGGCCCGCACGAGGGCGATTCTCTCTGCCGCGGCACGTGCACGCGCCGCGTCATCCATGCCTGTCTTGGATTCAATGGCCTGCGGAGCGAGCGCACGGTCACGGCGGATGGTCCTGAGGCACTCACCAAAGTGGGCCCGGATCCGGTCGGAGTCGCCCAGTGTCATTTCGTACACGCGGCTCATGAGCTGGACTGCCGCTTCCGTGGCGCTGCCTGCATCCGGTGATCCGCTCAGCCGAGAAAGCGTGTGCTGCAGGTTGGGCGGTTCGCCGTCCTCTCCCAGATCATGGACCGCCTGTGCCACGCGGGCGAGCGCATCAAAGCGGAAGTGAACGGGCGACACCGCGTCCTTGTCGTCGTCGGTCAGCCCCTGCCAGAGTGACCCGTCGCAGAGCACGCTCCCCAGAATATGTTCCAGGCCCGTCAGGGAGCCCGCATTGAGCCGCCTGATGAGCGCCGCCGATTCTTCCGAGCGTGGAGGCGCCTGCTGGTCTGCGGGCAACCGCGGCTGTGCCTGACGACCGGCGGGTACCGCGTCTCGAATGACCTGTTCGCTGACACCCGCAATACGGGCAAGGCTCCGGATGATGAGTGCGCGACGCACGGGTTCCACGTCCGCCAGCCCAAGCTCGACGAGCCGCTCGATCTCCTCAGTTATGCCGCGGGACCTTGCGGAGAGCCCGGCCCCTTTCAGCCGTTCCTCCACGCGAGCGAACCGATACTCGAGCAGATCTCTGGCACCCCCCAGGGATTTCTTGAAAACGTCCGCGCCGCCGTCCCGCTTGAGCAGTTCGTCGGGGTCCTTGGCATCCGTGAACGGCCTGAGCGTCACGACATTCACGTCGATAGGCTGGCTGAAGAACACTTCGGCCGCGCGGTCAGCGGCACGCTGGCCGGCCTCGTCGCTGTCAAACAAGAGCAGGACGCGGTCGCATGCAAGGCGGAGTTCCGCAGCGTGCTGCCTGGTCAGGGCGGTTCCCAGCGTGGCGACGGCGTTCCGAAAACCCGCCTGGTGGCACGCGATGACATCGGTGTACCCCTCGCAGATGATCGCAGTTCTCGTCTGCTGGATCGCCCGCAACGCCAGGTGCAGGGCGTACAGCGTCGCACTCTTGTTGAATAGCCGAGTCTCAGGGCTGTTGAGGTACTTTGGCTCGTCCTCGTCTTTGATCTTCCTCGCGCCGAACGCGATCACGCGCCCGGTGCGGTCGCAGATGGGGAACATCACCCGGTTGCGGAACGCGTCGTAGTGGCCGGAGCTGCCCTCACGGGCCTTGACAAGCCCCGCTCCGGCGAGGACGCCCGTAGACACGCCCTGCTTCTGCGCGGTCAGAATCAGCCCGTCCCAGCGGTCAGGTGAAACACCCAGCTGGAATTCATCGACCATCAGGGCAGAGATGCCCCGCTTCTCAACCACCATCCGCCCGCTCCCGCCGTGCTCGGGGTGTTTCAGCATCGCGCGGTAAAACGCCGCCGCCATGGCGTTCGCCGAGAGCAGTTCTTTCTTGGAGATCGCGTCTCCCTGTGACCCCTCGTCGTGCCCCTGCTCCTGGCGCTTGCGACGCTCGAGCGTGATCCCCGCACGGTCCGCGAGGAATTCCAGCGCCTCCGGGAAGTCCATCTTCAGGAAGTCCTGGACGAACTTGAAGCAGTCGCCCGCCGCGCCGCAGGAAAAGCACTTGTAAAACTGCTTGTGCGGCACAACGTGCATCGACGGCGAGTGGTCGTCGTGGAACGGGCACACTCCCATGTACTCCCGACCCTTGGGGCGAAGAGCCACGTGCTCGCCGATGAGACGAACGATGTCCGTCGCGTCCTTGACGCGGTCGACGTCCGAGCGGTCGGAACCACTCTGGAAGATGCCGGGATGGAGCCTGGGGCTGTTCACGTGCGCGATCCTGCGTCCGGAACCGGGACTGTGGCAAACACGAATGACCGTAGCCCCCGCGCCCGTGCGGGAAGCCTGCGGTGCACCAGTGACGAATATGGCACAGATTCCGCCGGTGACAACAAATCCGGCAGATTGGTGCCGCGAGACGGGACGCAGCCGCTGCCGGGCACACATTCTGGGGCGTGCGGTCGATGTGCCCAGGTACGACCCGGCTTGGCAGCGCACGCTCGCAACCCGCGCGAAGTGACCTTGGTTACCAGACACTACCATCGGGGACCATGGCCCTGTTCTCACGCAAGCCAAAGACCCCCACGACCGGCGGCCCCTCGTCCCCCGCCGCCGCCTCGCCATCCTCGCCCACCACATCCAACGACGCCCGCGAGGCCCGCATCTTCGAGATCGGGTCAGACTTTCTGGCCCGAGCACGGGGCCACAAGACCAGCCTGCTCTCGGCGAAGTTCTACTCCGACTGGCTCATGGAGTGGAGCATGAAGGACCCCAACTTCAAGGTGCAGATGTTCCGCTTCACCGACGCGTTCCCCATGCTCAAGACGCCCGACGCGATCTACGACCACCTGCAGGACTACATGAACCAGTCGGGTGTAACGGTGCCGACCGCGATCGCGACGGCCCTCAAAGCGGGCACGCTGATGAAAGGGACCGCTACAGGTGTCATCAGCAAACAGATCACCGGGATGGCGGGCAAGTTCATCGCGGGGCAGGACGCCGCGAGCGCACTCCCGGGCCTCAAAGACCTGTGGGAATCGGGCATCGCCAGCAGCGTGGACCTCCTGGGCGAGGTCTGCGTGAGCGACGACGAGGCGGACGCGTACGCCGCGAAGTACCTGGACCTCATCAACAACCTGCCATCGGCGATGGCGTCCTGGCCCGCTGTGCCGCGCCTGGAGAGCGACCACCTGGGCCCCATCCCGCGCTGCAACGTGAGCGTGAAGATTTCGGCCCTTTCCGCGCGGCTGAGCACAACCGACCCCGAGGGTGCGATGGGCGACCTGATGAAACGCCTGGTGCCCATCCTCGAAACCGCCCGCGACAAGGGCGTGTTCGTGAACTTCGACATGGAGCACCACGAACTGAAGGACTTCACGCTGGAGTTGTTCCGACGCTGCGTGGACCGCGTGGACTTCCAGGCCGGTCTTGCGATGCAGGCATACCTGCGCAGCGGTCCCGCGGACGCGCGCGCGATGTGCGAGTGGGCCGCCCGCGCGAAGAAACGCTTCGTGGTCCGCCTCGTCAAGGGCGCGTACTGGGATGCCGAAACCATCAAGAGCGAGCTCAACGGCTGGCCATGCCCTGTCTGGGCCCAGAAGTGGCAGACGGACAAGTGCTTTGAACAGATGACCGAGGTCTTCCTGGACTCCATGCCACGCACGAAGGCCGACAGCGGGGTCAAACTGGCGCTGGGGAGCCACAACGTGCGGTCCATCGCGGCCGCTCTCGCGGGGCTGGACGCTCGCGGTCTTCCACGCAACGCCATCGAACTTCAGATGCTCCACGGCATGGCCGACCAGCTGAAGCACGCCGCGGCCAGCCTGGACCTGCGCATGCGCGAATACGTGCCGGTGGGCGAGATGATCCCCGGGATGGCCTACCTCGTGCGACGGCTGCTGGAAAACACGAGCAACGAGTCCTGGCTCAAGGCCGGGTTCATGGACAACGCCGATGTCGGGTCGCTGCTCCGCGCCCCTTCTCCAACGGACGCCCGGGGCGGCGCCTCTCAGTCGCCACAGGACGCCGCGTCGCTCCTCAACACCCTCGCCCAACGCCATCAGCTTTCTCCCGCGCCTCAGGGCGTCGCCAACAACCTCCCGTTCTTCACCGAGTCCTCCCACGACTTCTCCGAGGCCTCCAAACGCGCTGCATTCACCGCGGCCATCGCCCGCGCGACAGTACCGAGAGTCCCCAACGACCGCACCCCCGCCCAGGCAGCCGAGATGGTCGCCCGGGCGCACGCCGCGTTCCCCACGTGGCGCGACACCGACGCAAGAATTCGCGCAGATGTGCTGGTGCGCGCCGCTGCGCTCATGCGCCAACAGCGCGACGGCCTGGCGGGCGTCATGATCCGCGAAGCCGGAAAGACATGGAAAGAGGCCGACGCCGACGTGTGCGAGGCCATCGACTTCTGTGAGTACTACGCGCGGTGCGCCCCCCCGATGTTCGAGCGCCAACGCCTCGGACGCTTTATCGGCGAGCTCGACGAGCAGTGGTACCAGCCCAGGGGCGTGGCGGTGGTCATCAGCCCGTGGAACTTCCCGCTCGCCATCTGCTGCGGCATGACCGTGGCCGCGCTCGTGACCGGCAACACCGTCATCGTGAAACCCGCGGAGCAGACGCCCGGCATCGCGAGCATCATGTTCGACATCCTGCAGCAGGCGCTCGCCGCCGCGGGCGTTCCGGCATCCCTCGCCCGCGACGTGCTGCACTTCTGCCCCGCGCCCGGAGAAACGACCGGCGCAGCGATGGTGCGCGACTCGCGCGTGTCGCTCATCGCGTTCACGGGCTCACGCGATGTGGGGCTCGACATCCTGCACGCGGCGGCCCCTTCATCTCCCTTCAATGCAAACGGCGGTACCGGCGGATCCGCTCCACCATCACACCTCAAGCACGTGGTATGCGAGATGGGGGGAAAGAACGCCCTCATCATCGACACCAGCGCGGACTTTGACGAGGCGGTTCTTGCGGCGAGGCAATCCGCGTTCGGTTTTCAGGGCCAGAAGTGCTCCGCCTGTTCTCGGCTCATCGTGGTCGACGAGCAAGGGCCGGAAGGGCCCGCTATTTCCGTGTTCTCCCGCCGGCTCGTGGAAGCGACCAAGGCCCTTGCCATCGGCGACCCGCTGCATCCCGGCACCGACATCGGCCCTGTCATCGACGAGGACGCCGCCAAGAAAGTCAACGGGTTCATCGCGCGGGCTAAGGCGTCCGGGCTCAGGTGCTCGGCACTGAACCTGCCCATGAACAACCCGTTCGTTGCGCAGCACGCATCACGGTTTGTTGCGCCCCATATCTTCCTCCAGGTGCCAGAGACGCACGAACTGGCGCGGGAAGAAGTGTTCGGCCCTGTGCTGGCCGTGATGCACGCGAAGAACTTTGACGACGCGCTCCGGATCGCAAACAGCCTGGCCTACAAGCTCACGGGCGGCATATTCAGCCGCAAGCCCAGCCACGTCGAGCAGGCCAAACGGGAGTTCCGCGTCGGAAACCTTTACGTCAACCGCGGCATCACCGGCGCACTGGTGGCACGCCACCCGTTCGGCGGCTTCGCGATGTCCGGCGGCGGGACCAAGGCCGGCGGCAAGGACTACCTCCTGCACTTCGTGGAGCCGAGGAGTTGCGCGGAGAACACAATGCGTCGCGGGTTCGCACCGGAGTTGTGATCCGGTCGGCAGAACCTTCTAAAGAAGAGCCAACGCCGACTTCCTGTCGCCGGCGATTTCGAGCATGCTGTGCAGACGCGTCACCTTGAGCATGCCAAGGATCTCGTCCGTGAAACCAAAGAACACGACCCTGCCGGCCGCCCCGCCCGCACCGTGACTGCTGGCGCAACGCTTCTTGAGCCAGATGAGAAACGCAAGCCCGCTTGAGCCCAGGAGCTGGACCTTGCTCATGTCCACCGCGAGCCGGTGCCCGCAGGTCGGCGTGACCTCCTTGAACTCGGTCTCCAGCGCCTGGGTGTCAAAGTCGGTGATTTTCTCGGTCTGGACGGTGGCAATGAGTGTGCGCTTGCCGGTGTGCTCGTGCCAGACTGTGGTGACTCGGGTAGGGTCGGGCATTGGGGTATCGTAGCGGCAGTGCAGGGTTCCAAAGCCTCCAAGAATGGTGGCTCCACACACCATGGCCCCACTCTCCTTCGACATCCGCGCACGCTCGGCCTTCACGAACGCCCGCCTTGGGCGCGTCGCGACGCCGCACGGGTCGTTCGATACTCCCGCGTTCATGCCGGTAGGCACCAAGGCGAGCGTGAAAGGGCTCCTGCCGGGGCTGGTGAAGAGCACCGGCGCGCAGATCATCCTGAACAACACCTACCACCTCCTTCTCCGCCCCGGCCCGGAGACCGTGCGCGAAATGGGCGGCGTGCACCGGTTCATGAACTGGCAAGGGCCGATCCTGACCGACAGCGGCGGGTACCAGGCGTACTCGCTTGCCGACACAAACAAGGTGACCGACGACGGAGTGACGTTCAAGAGCATCGTGGACGGATCGATGGTGCACCTGTCGCCCGAGCGCGCGATGGAAGTACAGAACCTGCTGGGGCCGGACATCATCATGGCCCTGGACGACTGCCCCCCATCCCAGAGAGAGGGGGAAGCGGGCGAGCCCGACACCGACGCGACAGGCGTACGGGCACGCCGTGTCGACCCACGATTGGCTTCTGCGCAGCGCCGAGACTCCAGGAAAGGAACGTACGACCACGCACGACGCCTCGCGGAGGCGAACGAGCGGACCGTGCGCTGGCTGGAACGCTGCAAGGCCGCGCACGCGCGAAGCGCGGACCAGTCCCTGTTCGGCATCGTGCAGGGCGGGACCGACCTGGTGCAGCGATCCTGGTGCGCAGAGCAGATCTGTAACATTGACCTGCCCGGTTACGCTATCGGTGGCGTGGCGGTGGGCGAACCGCCGGGAGAAATCGCCCGGGTCGTTCGTCACACCGCACCGCTCCTTCCCGACGCGAAGCCGAGGTACCTGATGGGGGTGGGCTACGAGCGGGACCTTCTCGCCGCGGTGCGGGCTGGCGTAGATATGTTCGACTGCGTGCTCCCGACCAGAAATGGGAGGAACGCCAATGCGTTCACAAGCCACGGCCAGATCCGGTTGAGGAACGCGAAGTACTCGCTTGATGACCGCCCGATCGAAGAAGGGTGCGATTGCGTGGCCTGCGCGGGGGAACAGAGGTGTCCCGGGTTCTCGCCGCAGGGTCACGCGTCCGCGTTCAGCCGTGCGTACCTGCGGCACCTTTTTCTGGCCGATGAAATGCTCGGGCCGATGCTGGTCAGCCTGCATAACCTGCGTCACTTCCAACGGTTTATGTTGGATGTTCGTGGGACAATCGTCACCGACGATTGGGCGGGCCTGGTGGCCCGTTGGCCTGTCGCGTCAGGTGGGCTGCACGAGCCGTGAATGTCTGACACCGCAAGGACTTACGCACAATGACCGACCACTTTTTTGACCCCGCTCTGACCGTTCTGGCTCAGGCGGGTGCTCCAGTTCAGCCCGCTGGCATGCCCGGCAGCCAACCCGCACCGGTGCAGGCAACCCCCGGGACGCCCCCCGCCGGCACCACCGGTGGCGCGACTCCATCCGCCAACCCGCTCGGGAGCATGGGCCTCATGCTGCCCTTCGTGCTTGTGGTGGTGGTGGTGATGCTGATGTCCTTCTGGACGCAGCGGAAGGAGAAGAAGAAGCGCGATGAGATTATGGGTTCCATGAAGAAGGGCGACAAGGTGCAGACGTTTTCCGGGATCATCGGCACGCTGACCGAACTGGGTGATCATGAGGCCGTGCTCCGCGTGGAGGAAGGCCGCATCCGCGTCGCCCGTTCCGCGATCCAGGCGGTCCTGTCGTCCCGCTCCGGTGGCACCAGCATCGAGCCCAAGGACGCAAAGAATGTCAAGACAGAATCCGAGGCGGTGAACGCCTGATCGGTCGGAATTCCGGCAGCCTTCTTCTCCCCGCACACTGGTCCACACTTCTATGCGTCACCTCCTCCGCAACGGGTTTCTCATCGCCGCTGTGCTCGTGCTGTTCGTTTGGGCATTCCTGCCGCCGCAGACCAAGCTGCGCAAGGGCAAGGACCTCGCCGGCGGCGTGAGCATGGTGTACTCGGTCCGCATCGACCCCAACGACGACGCCAAGGCTGTCATCAGCCGCACGATCGACAACCTCAAGAACCGCGTCGACCCTGACGGGCTGATGGAAATCTCGATGGTCGCGCAGGGCAACGACCGCATCGAGATTTCGATGCCCCTGCCGCGGGAGGAAGTGAAGGACGCAAGAAAGGCCTTTGAGGACCGTCTCGCCCAGCTCGGGCGGGCACGCCTGACCAAGGACCGGCTGACCAGCGCCCTCCGCGGTCCGTCCGAAGAGCGCGCGAAGCAGCTTGAGCTGTTCGCGGCCGGCTCGCAGCTGCGCATGACCCGGCTGAAGGCGGCCGCCGACGCGTACGACGCGGCGACAGCCCTGGACGCCAAGTACCGCGCGGAGACGGACCCGAAAGCTCAGGAAGCGATGCTGGAGTCCGTCGGCAAAGCCGAGCTGGACTACGAACAAGCGAGCGACGCGGCCCTCGCATCGAGCCTTTCGGCGGCGGATGTGCGGAAGGTGATCCAGTCTCCCATCCGCGTTCGGTTTGTCGAAGACCAGACGACCGGCCAGAAGGTGGCGTTGCCGTCACCGCGAGAAGTGGCGGAGTCACAGCTCCGCGCGAAGTACCCGGAGGCAAAGGGCGAGATCGACGAGCTGCTGAAGCTGCACGCGGACTACCAGAAGCTGCGGACCACGCTCGACGACCCACAGGACCTGATCCGCATGCTCAAGGGCGCGGGCGTGCTCAGCTTCCGCATCGCGCCCCGCACCGGCACGTACCCCGACGAGGCCCGTCTGCGGTCCGAGATGAGAGTGGGCGGGCCCAAGGCGGTCAAGAGCAGCGACGCCCGCTTCTACCGCATTAACCAGATCGAGAACTGGATCGATACGAAGGCCGACGCAGACGCGCTCGCGCAGGACCCCGCGCACGCGGCGGTGGTCCTGAACCGCATGGGCTACATCGCGGAGGTGTACAACGGCGATGCCTACATGCTCTGCTTCGACACCCGCGGGGCACGCCTGACCAAGGACGAGGGCGGCTGGGGTGTCGCGGCCGCGCGCCAGTCCTTCGACGAGAAGGGCCGGATGTCGATCGCGTTCGAGATGAACGCCGCGGGTGCGATCAAGCTGGGCAACCTGACCCGAGAGCACAAGGGTGAGCCCATGGCGGTGCTGCTGGACGACGAGGTCTACACGGCACCGAACCTGATGAGCGAGATCAGCGCCAACGGCCAGATCATGGGCGACTTCAGCCCCCAGGAAATCGAGTACATCGTGCGGGTGCTGTCCGGCGGTTCGCTCCAGGCGAAACTGAGCCAGGAACCCATCAGCATGTCCAGCGTCGGCCCCGAGCTCGGGCAGGACAACCTGGACAAGGGCTTCCGCTCCGGCGTGATCAGCATGATCATCGTCGCGGTGTTCATGATCGGGTACTACTTCATCTTTGGATTCGTGGCGGTGCTTTCCCTCATCGCCAACGCGGTGCTCATCATGGGGGCGATGGCGCTCTCCAAGGCGTCATTCACCATGCCGGGCATCGCCGGCATCATCCTCACGTTCGGCACCGCCGTGGACAGCAACGTGCTGATCTTCGAGCGCATGCGCGAGGAGTTCAACCGCGGCGCCGACATGAAGACCGCGGTACGCCTGGGCTTTGACAAAGCCCTGTCGGCGATCGTCGATGGCAACGTGACCAACCTGATTGTGTGCGTCGTCCTGTACTACACCGGCACGCCGGAAATCAAGGGCTTCGCCATCACCATGGGCATAGGCGTCGTCGCGACCCTCTTTGCCGCGCTGGTGGTGAGCAGATTCATCTTCGAGGCGATGGTGGCCATGGGCTGGCGGAAAGGGTCCATGCTGCCGATGGCGATCCCCCAGCTGCAGTCCTGGCTCACACCCAACGTGGACTGGATGAAGTACCGCTTCCTGTGCTTCGGGTTCTCGTTCGTGTTCGTCGCGGTCGGCCTGGGCATGTGCTTCTTCCAAGGGAAGAAGATGCTCGACAACGAGTTCGTGGGCGGAACCGCCGTCACGCTCACGCTCAAGCACGACCCGGCATGGACCGCACCTGCGAACGACCCGCTCGCACGCCCCGCCCGCCTCACCATGTCCCGCGCGGACGTGGAGGCACGCGTCCACAAGATCGCCGAAGGACGCCCCGACGCCGACGAGCTCTCCAAGCTCAAGAACG
This sequence comes from uncultured Phycisphaerales bacterium, assembly GCA_937858155.1. Lineage (GTDB taxonomy): Bacteria > Planctomycetota > Phycisphaerae > Phycisphaerales > UBA1924 > BJHL01. The sequence goes on from CALLYM010000137.1 coordinate 11,993, forward strand.
CCGACGTCTACCCCATCGACCCAGGCCCCGACGGCGTCACCAGCGACCGCTTCACTATCAAGACCCTTGCCAAGAGCGAGGACAGCGGCGTCCTCCTGCGTCCGATCATCGAGGCCTTCGCCGACAAGCTGGAGACCAAGCCCAGCCTCGACTTCACGGGCGAGGACGAGGCCAACCTCCGCGCCGTGCCCGCATTCCCGATCGACAAGCCCGTGCTCGGCGCATGCGTGGACCGCCCGGACTTCCGCCAGGACGTCAGCGGCTACCAGGGCGGTGTCGCGATCGTGCTCGACAAGCTTAATCCCGCCCCCACACTGGATTCCCTGCGTGAACGCCTGGACGCCACCCGCGAATCCGCGGAATACTCCGCCACCCTCGCCCGGCATCATGAGGTGCTTGTCACCGCGGGCGACGAGTCCGCCGTCAAGGGAGCCGTCATCCTCGTCGCGGACGAGACCGCGAGTGTCTTCGAGAACGAGGCCACGTGGGAGACCGAACTCCGCGACCGTGAATGGAAGCTCGTGAAGGACGCGCTGAGCAAGGAGAGCACTCCCGCGAGCGTCCAGGTGTTCGGCGCCGCGATCGCCGAGACCTTCCGCGCCAACGCCACTGTCGCCACCGTGGTCTCGTTCCTCCTCATCGGTGTGTACATCTGGGTGCGGTTCAAGACGCCCCGCTACTCCATCGCAGCGGTCGTTGCCCTCGTGCACGATGTGCTGGTGGTCATCGGGCTGGTCGCCCTCGCAGAGATCCTGTACGAGCGCCCCGGCACGCACAGCTTGGCTCTCTCACTGAACCTGCTCCCCTTCAAGGTGGACCTGAACCTCGTCGCCGCGCTCCTCACGATCGCAGGCTACTCGCTCAACGACACCGTGGTCATCATGGACCGCATCCGCGAGAACCGCGGCAAGCTCCCCCACGCCACGCGCGACATCATCAACGCTTCCATCAACCAGACCTTCTCCCGCACGCTCATCACCGGCGGCACCACGCTCTTCTCGTGCTTCGTGCTCTATCTCATCGGGGGGGAGGGCATGCGCGCCTTCGCGTTCGCCCTGGCCACCGGCCTCATCGTCGGCACCTACTCGTCCATTGGCGTCGCCGCACCCATCGTCTGGTCGCGCAAGCACGAAGAGCAGGACCACACCGCAGCCCAGCAGGCCTAAGCCCCCTCCCCGAATCGCGGCAGGCGCATCAGCCGTAGCCCGACCCCCGGGCCCGCGCCGATGGTGTATGATCCGGCAGTCCACGCCGTCGGCAAGGAGGCCGTGATGCAGGACAGCACAGGCAAAGTCGTCGTTGGCCTCTTGGCCATGGTGGGCGTCTGGATTGGCGTGTACTGGTGGTGGCCTGTCGACCCACCCGTCTCGTTCGCCCAATCGCAGCCCGCCACCCAAGTGCCCACGCACGAGTCACACCCGGCGCCGGTCGTAGGCAGCCCCGCGCCCACGCTCGCCCAGCAGCAAGTCCGGGAGGTCACGCCCCCCCAGGCCCCGCAGCAGCAGGGCGTCATCGCGCCCGTCTTTGTGGAACACACCATCGGCGTGGGCGAAACCCTCGAAACGATCTCCAAGGTGTATTACGGCTCGCCCGACCACGCCGCAGCCATCCTCGCCGCCAACCCGACAAAGAACCCGCCCGACCTCCGCCCGGGCCGCGTGATCAACATCCCAAGAGACCCGGGCAACGTGCAGGGCATCCCAGTGCGGGGCGACACGCCCACCGCGCAGCTGCCGGTCACCAACGCGCCACCCGCGGGCGAGTACGTCGTGCAGCAGGGGGACATGCTGGGCCGGATCTCCACCAAGGTCTACGGCTCCGCGAAGTACGCGAGCACCATCTTCGAAGCGAACAAGGACACCATGAAGAGCCCCAACGCCCTGCGCGTGGGGCAGCGTCTGCGCATCCCGCCAAAGCCCATCGACGGGCCGGCGCCGCAGCCCAACCCGAAGGGGTCCAGCACCACCAGCGGAGGAAACTGATGCCCGAGCGTGCAACCTTCATCGTGACTGGCGGCGCAGGCTTCGTCGGGGCAAACCTCGCGGCGGAACTCGCCAAGCGTCACACGGGCTCGTACACCATCATCGTGGACAACTTCCGCACCGGTTCCTTCGCGAACATCGTGGAAACGCACGAGCGCCGCGCGGGTGCTCCATTCACAGGAAAGGTCATCGCGTCGGGCGCGAACGAAGTCGCATGGGACAGGCTCATCGCCAAAACCATGCCCCGCGCGGTGTTCCACCTGGGCGCCATCACCGACACGACCAAGCACGACGAGCGCGAAATGATCCGCGAGAATATCGGCGGCTTCCGCCGCATGCTCGAGGCGTGCTTTGGCTCCCCGCAGCACCAGGCCATCCCCGTGGTCTACGCATCATCCGCCGCGGTGTACGGCTCGCCCGCAATCGCCGCCCAGCGCAAGGCCTTCCCCGAGTCCGCCGCCGGCCGCCCCAACAACGTCTACGGCTTCTCCAAGTGGATGATGGAGCAGGTGCACGCACGCGTTTCCCAGGTCGCCGCCGCCCACGCCGCGGCGCCCAGCATCGTCGGGCTGCGGTACTTCAACGTGTTCGGGCCGGGCGAAGCGCACAAGGGCAAGATGGCCAGCATGGTGCACCAGCTCGCCCAGCAGATGCTCGCCGGCCAGCGCCCACGCCTCTTTACCGACGGCTCTCAGGCCCGTGACCAGGTCAGCGTGGACGACGTGGTGGACTGCACCATCGCCGCCGCGGGGCTCGACCGAAAGGTGCAATCGGGCGTGTACAACCTCGGCTCGGGCGTCCTCACCACCTACAACCAGATCGTAGAGTCGCTCCACGAGGGGCTGGGGATCCCGGCAAGCAAACTGCCCGTGGACTACTTCCACATGCCCGACAGCGTCCGGAAGTTCTACCAGGACTTCACGCTGGCGGACATGACCGCGACCAAGGCAGGCCTTTCATGGACGCCCGCGCACACGCCCAAACGGGCGATGGTCGAGTACGCACAGTGGATGGTGAAACACCGCGGGTAGAACACACCATGGCGCCAGGCGCGGCGCAGAAAAAACCCGCTCGAATCCGAGCGGGTTCGTCGATCAATGCCTGATGGGCCCGCCCGTGCGGCTTAGTCGTCCTTCACGCCCATTTCCTTGTGCCCGTGGTCGCGGGTGGCCTCGGCCTTCTCCAGGGCCTTCTGCGCGTCGTCATACTTCTCGTTGAGCAGCGCGGCCTCCACGTCCAGCAGCGTCCGCATGAGCGAAATCATCTCGGAGCGGAACTCCTTCTTCTTCGCCGCCGCCTCCTCGGGCTTCAGGTCCTTGAGCTTCTCGTCCAGCTTGCCGCCCTTGGCCGAGACGCACGCGATCTGCATCTGGCTGACGAGCTGGAGGTTGTCGTCACGTTTGGCGGCGTCCGTCACCTGCCCCTTCAGGGTTCGCAGGGCCCGGTTCATGCCCTTCATCCCCGCCTCGACGCTGGCGCCCTGACCCATGCCCGGGCCGCGCCGCTGGCCATCGCCCTGCCCCTCGCGCGGGCCGCCCGGGCCGTCCCGGTGCTCCTGCTTCTGCTCGGGCTTCTTCTCCGGCTGCGACTTCTCGTTCTGCATGCCGACCGCCGCGAACAGCAGCGTGCCCGCCGTCAGAAACGCGATCCCAAGTTTCATTCTGCCGCCTGCCATGCGTGTACACCTTTCGTGTTGGCCCGCCCCCGACGGGCGAGTCAAAGTCTAGCGGGGCCTCCCGCGGTCTGAGAACCGCACGCGGGCCGCGTTCTTGGACCCGCGCAGACCACATTCACCACATATTCCGGCGCGTTTGCTCGACTTCCGTTGCCCCTGGTGCACATTCGACGTGACCGTTCGCGTGGCGGGCGTGCCGGTGCGTTCACCCGGCGCTCCCGACAACCGAAGACCTGGGGGCAGTCATGACAACCCGAGTTGTTCTGGCCGCGGCGTGCGCCGCGGGACTTTCCGCGTCCGCATCGTTTGGCGCCATCATCCGCTACGACGCGTCGCAGGGCTCCCTGCCCACCGATCAGGGCTTCACATACACCGGGAGCATGGCCGGCCCGCTCGACACCAGCGGCATCACGCTCGCGCACGGCCCCACGACCGCGTCCGACATCAGCGCGTGGGAGAAGCAGTTCCCCTCGGGCACGATGAACTTCGCCACGAGCACATGGTCCGCCACCATGAATGTCCGCCTCACAGGCTCGGACTTTGGCACCTACTCGGGCACGCGCCGCGCGGGCTACCACATCTTCATCAGCGACGACGCCGGCCGCTGGATCATCGCCGAACTCGGCAGCAGCACCATCGGCCTCCGCAACGACGCCATCGGCACCGGCGACCCCTCCGTCTCCGCCGCCATGAACGCCGCGTTCCGCACCGTCACCGTCGAGGCCGGCCCCACGGGCGCCAAACTCTTCCTCGACGGCACGCTGCAGGCCACGCTCCCCCTGGGCACGGGCCAGACCGTCCGCAACCACATGCTCTGGGGCGACGGCAGCAACACCACGCGCGTCACGCTCGCCGAAGTGCGGGAAGTGACGCTCGTGCCCGCGCCGGGCGTGGGTGGGCTGGCCGCCGGCACACTCGCCCTCGCGCTCCGCCGCCGGCGGCGGTAATGCCGATCGAATTCACGGCAGGCTCACCGGCTGCGCCAGGCTCATCAGCCTTGCAAAGAACATCTCAAACAGCGGCTTGGTGAAGAACACCAGCACCGTGCCCATCGCCAGGAACGGCCCGAACGGCATCACCTTGCTCGCCACGCCCTTGGACACCCGGCCCAGCACGTACCACGCCACTCCCAGAAACGCCGCGCCAAAGAACGCCAGCACCGGGTCGATCCACCCCAGGCACGCGCCGACCGCGGCCATCATGTGGACATCGCCCAGCCCCAACGCTTCTTTTCCAAAGCCCAACGTCCCGGCGATGCGCACGAACCACACCACGCCGCCGCCGATGAGGTAGCCCAGCAGCACGCCCGAAAGCACGTCCAGCCACAGCGGCACGTGGTGGACATACTCGCGTGCGAGTGTCGCGGTGTCGCTGATCGTGAACGGCCCGGCCCACTTCATCGCCAGCCAAGCGCCCAGGTACGCCAGCGCTATCGCCGGCGTGAGGAACAGCAGCTCTTTGAACACCTCGCGCCGCGCGTGCGGGTACTGCACCCACAGGTGCGGGTGAACATTGTCCAGTTCGGAGGTCGGGACCGGGCCGGCGGGCGAAGACGCTTCAGGGGCGGCGGTCTTCGAGGCGTCCATGGGTGCTTGGGCCTGCGCGTCCTTGAGCGCTTGCTCTTCCCAAGCCGCGTAGTCCTCGAAACTCCGGCGGAGCACCTTGAACCGCAGCATGAGGTTGGCGATCACAAGGCCCAGCACGCCCCCCACCGCCGCACCCACCCAGGGCCAGCCGTTGGGCCCGGGCGTGGCGATGGCCCACCGCCAGCCCTTCGCCACGTGGACCAACTCCCCACGCCCCCAGAACTGCATGTGCACGGCAAAGCCCACGTGCGCCACCAGCCCGATCACTGTCGGCGCATTGGTCAGTTCGGGCGGGATCGTGAACGTCTTGGCGTCCACAAGCGTCATCGCGGTGAGGCAGGAGAAGAGCAGCACCAGCATCACGTACAGCGGCCACGTCAGCGCGAAGCCGTTGACGCCCCACTCGGGCTGGATGGCGTGGAAACTCACCCCGATCGCGCTCCCCCGCCCCATGTACAACGCCGCGAACGTGAAGGCCCATAGCAGCGCCACAAACGTCTCGACAAGCACATACTCCGGCGAGATCGTGCTGCGGCAGAACCGGCACCGCCCCCGAAGCAGCAGCCAGCCGAAGATCGGAATGTTCTCCCGCCACGTCAGCGGCGTGTCGCACGACGTACACCGCGACGTGGGCGTCACATAGTCCAGCCCGCGCGGGATGCGGTACACCAGCACGTTCGCCAGGCTGCCGATGCACGCACCAAACGCCGCAGCGAACACCAGCTTCACCGCGTCGAACACCCACATCTGAAACGAAAGATAACTGTCGCTCGTCCAGAAACTCTGGGCGAGGGTCAGCCATCCGTGACTGTCTCCACCTTGGCTTGGCACGCGGGCGTCCTACTCCTCGTCGTCTCCGCCATCTCCCTCGGCCTGCTGCCGCTTGAGCTCCTCCACCCGCTGCTCGGCGCGGGCAAGGACCTCCTTGCATCGGCGAATCAGGGCCATGCCCTGCTCGTATTCCGTGATCGCCTGCTCCAGCCCCACGTCGCCGGACTCGATGCGCTGAACGATCCCCTCCAGCCGCTCCAGCGCAGCCTCAAACGACAGCCCGTCCTCGTTCTTTGCGGTGCTTCGCTTCGCGGACATGCGTCACGTTATGCAGGAATCTTCACCGCGGAGAACGCAGAGAACACTGAGAAGAGAGAACAAAAAGACCAAGGGAACGCGTCTTGATGTCCTCCATTCTCCTCCGCGGTCTCCGCGTGCTCCGCGGTGAACTGCCTTACTCCACCTCCACCACCACCTCGACCTCCACCGGCGCGCCCAGCGGCAGCGCGACCGAACCCACGGCCGCCCGTGCGTGCCGCCCCGCGTCACCAAACACCGCGACCATCAACTCGCTCGCCGCGTTCGCCACCTTCGGCTGCTCCTGGAACCCCGGCTCCGAGCACACGAACACTCCCAGCCGCACAATCTGCTTCACCCGCGACAACTCCCCTACCGCCGACTTGATGACGGCCAAGGCGTTGATCGCGCACTGCCGGGCACATTGCTGAGCCTGCTCAACGCCGACCTGCCCGGGCACCGCTCCCTTCCACATCAATTGCCCCCCAGATACAGGGATCTGTCCAGAGACAAATAACAGGTTGCCCGCACGCCGGAAGGGGATGTACGCAGCCACCGGATTAGGTGGCTCCGGCAGCGTGATTCCAAGGTCGGTCAGGCGGGATTCTGGTGTCATGCCTCATGATAGAGGCTCGGGCGCAAGCCCGAGCACGGGTACACGGGGTTGCTCCCGCTCAGGTTTGCGCCCCGAGCCCATGCTAGTTAGCCCGCAACCTTTCCCCTTGCGGTCCGAATAGTTGTGTGGTATAGTTGTTCCGGAACATGTTCCTTGGCAGGCGGCGTGAGCGATCTGTGCCTTTGCTCGAAGCCGTTCTCATGCGGGTGATTCGACCCGCCTCCTGATGCCCGCACGGGCGTCTCTCCCTCCTGCCGACAACCTGGATGAACTCCCGACGCCAAAGGCGTGCGGCCTGATGACCGGGCGCGCCGGCGGAGAAGGAAGTTCAGTGCGGTTCAGGCTTTGGAAGCCGCCGCGTCGCGAATGTTGTCGGCCTGCTTGGGGCCGTGCGGGTGTGTGCCCGCTCGAATCCTTGGCAGCCGGGCCCCCGGTCATCAAAGAGTTTGCATGTTTGCCCGCTGGGCGGCACGGTTCAGGTGTTTCTGGTCCGCCGACCCTGAGGGCTTCAGGAGTCTGTTCATGAAGACGACGAAGAAGGCATTCACGCTGATCGAGTTGCTGGTCGTGATCGCGATCATCGCCCTGCTCATCGGCATCCTGCTCCCCGCGCTCGGCAAGGCCCGTGCGACGGCCCGCCAGATCAAGTGCGGCACGCAGGTCCGCGGCATCCACCAGGGTCTGGTGCTCTTCGCCCAGAACAACGGCGATACCTACCCCATCCCCTCCTCCTACGACAAGAACAACACCACCCTCCTCGCCGCCTCCGGCAAGGACCGCCCCAACAACGTCACCTCCATCCTCATCTACAACGGCTTCTTCAGCACCGAACTGTGCGTGACCCCGGCCGAGCAGAACGGCTCGATCGTCCAGATGACGAACTACGCCCAGTCCGCTCCCCCGATGTCCGCCCAGACCGCGCAGGCCCTGTGGGACCCCGCGTTCCGCGCCACCCCGCACGACCCCGTCATGACCACCGCCGGCACCCAGGCCCCCGCCGGCCTGACCAGCGCCAGCACCAACGCCGGCAACTTCTCCTACGCCTACAACCCCTTCCCCATGTCCGGCCGCAAGGCGAAGTGGTCCAACTCCTTCCAGTCCACGGAAGCCGTCATCGGCAACCGCGGCCCGGTGTACTCCGGCTCCGGTACCGGCGCCACCCTCACCTGGCAGCTCGACCAGGACACCGCCACTGACACCGCCGTCAACGGCAACACCCCCCTGGGCACCAACTCCTTCACGCTGCTCATCCACGGCGGCCGCAGCACCTGGGAAGGCAACGTGGCCTACAACGACAACCACGTCAACTTCGAGACCAAGGCCGACCCGGACAGCACTCCCTTCAACTTCTCCGGCCTGACCGGCGGCACGGGCGTCAACAAGACCCAGCCCGACAACCTGTTCGTGATCGAGAACGACAACAACCGCGTCGGCCCCGCTCCGACCGCCCAGGTCAGCGTGGCCAACACCACCGCGGACTGGACCTTCACCAACAACTTCATGCGTAACTGGTCGGGCGGCACGCTCGAGACCGGCTCCGCCTCCCGCGGGTTCAGCACCCTCAACTTCTGGTTCGACTAAAGAACCGAAGACTCGGGCACGGGCCTGAGCAAAGGTGACGACAAGACCCCTGGGCGCAAGCCCGGGGGTTTTTCTTTTCGATACTCACACGCGACTACCATCGCCCGCATGACCCTCGCCACGACCGACCTCAAGTCCTACCTGCCGGTGTTCATCATCTGCCTCATGGCGATCTCCTTCGGCGTGCTCAACGTGGTCGCGAGCTACGTCATCGGGCCCCGGCGCGCGGGCAAGGTCAAGGGCCAGTCGGTTGAGAGCGGGATGAACCCCATCGGCACCGCCCGCAAACGCTTCAATGTGCGGTTCTATCTCATCGCGATGGTCTTCCTGGTTTTCGATGTGGAAGTGGTGTTCCTCTACCCCTGGGCCGTGACGTTCCCGAACCTGCAGGCGGGCAGCCACGAAGGGCTGGTGTGGCTGTGCCGCATCCTGTTCTTCCTGTTCACGACGGTGATCGCGTACGTCTATGGCTACCGCAAGGGCGTGTTCAAGTTCGACTGAGCCGCTCCCTTTGGACGCAGCACTCCCCATCCCCGCCGCCGACCAGCGCCCCACGCAGCCCACCAACCGCATGCCGACGTCCGCGCGGGTCGTATCGGCGCTGATCGCCCTGCTGTGCCTTTCGGTGATGGTGACGGCGTTCATCCTGAAGCCCAACGCGCAAGGCCACGCCACGCACACGCAGCTGGGCCTGCCACCCTGCGGGTGGGCCACGTTCTTCCACAAGCCGTGCCCGACCTGCGGCATGACCACCTCGTTCGCACTTGCCGCACGGGGGCGCTTCTGGGACTCCTTCCGCACGCAGCCTGCCGGTTTTCTAATCGCCATCGCCACCTGCGTGACATTCTGGGCCGCCCTGCACGGGGCTATCTTCGCATCACGCGTGGACAGGCTGGTCCTGCCGCTCGTGCAACCACGCTGGTTATGGACAAGTGCCGGCATCCTCCTGGCCGCGTGGGCGTACAAGATTGCCACGTGGAACTAGGACAGACCGAACCACAAGAGGAGATTGGTGCGCTGATGAAGTGGACCCTGCCGATTTTTCTGGGATTGGCGATCATGCTGCCCGGCTGCCAGCTCATCGGCGGCATGATGGCGAACGCACGCCGAAACTCCACGCACCAGGTGCAGGCCGAGTACGAAGGGCTCGGCGGCAAGTCGTTCGCCGTGCTGGTGTCGGCCGACAGGGCCATCCAGGGCGAGCACCCCGGGCTGGTGGAGCACCTGACGGACCGCATCACCGAGCGGCTCTCCGCGGCCAGCAACAAGCCCTGCCCCTCGGGCGTGGTGCCCACGGGCGACGTGCTGCAGTACCAATCCCGCCACCCGGACTGGCCCAGCAAGCCCTACGACAAGCTCGCCGAGGAACTGGGCGGCGTGCAACGCCTGCTCCTCGTGGAGGTATCCGAATACCGGCTCAACGAGCCTGGCAATGCCTACGAATGGGACGGAGCGGCGACAGGCAGCGTGCGCGTGGTGGAGGTGGACTCGGGCTCGCTCGACACGTTCGCGTTCGACAAGCTCGTCACGGTCGTTTACCCGGGGAAGAAGGGCGTGACGTCCGACCAGATCTCCCGCTCCGCCATGACCAGCATGCTGGCCCTGCGGTTCATCGACCGCGCCAGTTGGAACTTCTACGAGCACGAAGAGCCGGTCGAGCCTGAGTATTGACGCCCCTGGAGGGAGCCACCGGCGGCCCCCGCCGCATATTCTGCCACCCATGCGACGCACCCTCCGCCAGCCCCTTGCCACCTGCCTTGCCGCCGCCACCTTGACGCTGGCAGGCTGCAACATCATCGGCCCCGTGGCATCGATCGCGGCGGGCCCGCCGACGCAGGCCGCCCTCTACCCGCTGGACCGCGAGCGCCCCACCGTGGTGTTCATCGACGACCGTGCGAGCGTGCTGCCCCGCAGATCGCTGCGGCAGACCATTGCCCAGCAGATCCAGAACGACCTTCTGGGGCAGAGCGTCGTGAAGACTGTGATTGATTCCAAGTCCATCGCCGCCCTCGCGGCACGGGACCCCGCCGACAAACCCAGCGACATCAGCACGCTCGGCAAGGCGGTGTCGGCCGAGATCGTGATTTATGTATCGCTGGACCGGTTCGGCATCAGCCCCGACGGGCAGGTGAACCAGCCGTTCGCCGATGCACGCGTCAAGGTGCTGGACGTGACCAAGCCGCAGCCGCGCGTATGGCCCGACGACCGCGAGGGCCACAGCGTGAGCCTAATCATGCCGCAGCGCCGGGGCGACATGCCCAAGACGGCATCCGCGCTCGCGTCCGAGCAGGAAACAGTGGCGAAGGTGCTGGGCGACAACATCGCGCAGCTTTTCTACAAGCACGAGGTGGTGACGCACCCCTCGCGCGAGCGCGACTGAACGCCTTCCTATCTGGGAGTTCATGCGTTCCCGGGAGTTCCTGCGTTGCGTGTGCTGCACATCGCCCAACCCTTGTCAACACCCGCGCCGTGGTTCGCGTTCTCTCGCATCGACGGGCACTGCGCGGGAGAGGGCGGGCTGCTTGCAGCAGCGGACCTGGTAGCGGAATCCGCCGCATCCAACCCCGACGAACAGCACCACGTGGCCGTACTGGGATCCGCCGGTGCCCGCGCGCTGTGCCGTCACCTGCCGCTGCGGGGTGTGTCGTTCGTGTCCCCCCCGCTGGGGCAGGCGCACCGGTGCGCACCCGCCATGCGGAGGCTGGTCTCGCGCAGCGGCCCGCTGGACGCGGTGGTGTGCTGGGGCACCAACCTGCGGCGGCTGGCGCGACGCACCGCCTACGCCGCGCCGCGGTGGCTGGAAGTGGACATGCAGAGCGGGGATGCTCGCTTCCTGCGGCCTGGCCGGGGCGAGGTCTCGACGCCCTGCGCATCGGTGCTGCCGCATGGATGGGGTGAGCGGGGATCCGCCGATACGCGCGCGACCGCTCGCGCACGGCTTGGGCTGGCGGACGGCGAAGCGGCCATCGTGCTGCTGACCGACGCGGCGTGCCCGGGCTCGGCAACGGACTTCCTGGGGACCGCGGCGATGCTGCAGGTGGCCGGGGTGGCCGCGACGTACATCATCCCGGCAGCGTGCGCCGAACTCGCCCGCGCGGAACGCCGCGTGCGCGAGGGCACCTATGCGCGGCGGGTGATAGTGACCGACCTGCCCGCTTCCTTTGTGGCACAGGGTGCGGACATCGCTGTGTGCTGCCCGGCCAGCGCGGGAGCGCTGGGTCATCATGCGTCGCTGTCGTCCATCGCTCGTGCCGCGGCGAGGGCCGGCACAACCGTGGTGTTGCCCGACGCCTGGGCGGACGTGTGGTTTGCTTCGGCCCCGGACTCCAAAGGCAGTGTGGAAGCATCTGGCGATGCTCCGCTGATGGTGCGGTCGAATGCCGCCACGCCCACGGAAGTGGCGCGCGCGATGCTGCCGATCATGCTGGACTTTGACTCCAAGGCCCGGCGGTGGCTTCCGACCGCCCAGCGGCACAGCGCCCCCTCGCTGCTGGACGTGCTGCGTGCCGAAGTGGGGTCGTCATCACACCGTGGGTGACGCACGCAGGGCATCCCACCCCGCGGCGACGGCGGCGGCATCGGGGCCGCGCACCACCGCCGCGTGCCCGAATTGCCCGGGGGACGGCTCCTGCGGCACGATGAGGCGCAGCGTACCCGCGACGGACTTCTTGTCCGCCCGCATGCGTTCGATGAGCAGTTCCGCGTGCGGAAGCCCTGAAATGCGCGTCTCCAGCCCCACGCCCGCCACCAGCTCTTCGACACCGGCAACATAACCCGCGCTCACGCGGCCCAGCGCTCGCGCGGTGTGGGCCGCTGCAACCAGGCCCAGCCCAACCGCCTCCCCATGCAACAGGTCAAGGTCGGGCAGACCTTCGAGCACATGGGCGAACGTGTGCCCGAGGTTGAGAAGGGCTCGCCCGCCTTCATCGTCCGGGGCGGTCTCGAACTCGTCCCGCTCGACAACGCGGGCCTTGAGCGCGACATTGCGTGCGATGAGTTCCGCCGCGGCATTCGCGTCCTTCGTCACATCCACGGCGCGCCGGATCAGGCCTCGCGTGAACTCGAACAGTGCGGTGTCGTCAAACCCCGGTACGCTCCGGCACAAGAGCGCGTGCTTGAGGCACTCGGCCATGCCGCAGCGGACTTGGCGGGGTGGGAGCGTGGCAAGCCAGCGTGTATCGATGACCACCAGCGAGGGCTGGTGGAATACGCCGACCATGTTCTTGTGGATCGTGCCGTCCTGCCCGATGATGTTGACGCCGGTCTTCCCCCCCACACTCGCATCGACCATCGCTAGGAGCGTCGTGGGGATGTTGACCCAGCGGAGGCCGCGCTTGTACGTCGCGGCGACAAAGCCGCCGATATCGCCGATGATGCCGCCGCCCACCGCAAAGAGGATGGAATCCCGCCCGAATCGCGGGTAGGCTGAGTAGAACCGCGTCAGGTAGTCCAATGTCGAAAGCGACTTGTGCCGCTCATTTGCTTCCACACACGCCGACAGTGCGCCCCAACCGCCTTCCCACAATACACGTTGTGTTTCGTCCTGAATCCACGCAGCGGTGTCATTGCCTTTCTCACCGATGAACAGCCGGTCACTGCGCGGCTTGCCAAACAACCCGTCCAGCACCGGCCCGATCCGCCCGAACACGCCGTCGCCGATCAGCACGTCGTACCCGCGCACCCCGAGATTGACCCGCACCTTGTGGCTCATGGTTCACCGTGCGACTGTACTACCCCACGCGCAGTTGTCGATCAGCCGGACGCTGCCCACACGCGCTGCAATCAGCGCACGCCACCGCACGCTGTCGACGGACCGCCCGATCTCCGGGCGTTCCAGCGTCGCCGCGTCCCGCACCACGGCATACTCGGGCTCGACGCCGGCATCCTGCAGCACACGCCGCATCGCGGCCTCGGCGTTGTCCGGCGCGTTTTCTCCACACGCCGCGCACAGCGCCCGGGAGATCGCCAACGCACGGAGCCGATCGTCCGCGGCAAGGAATCGGTTGCGACTGGACATCGCCAGGCCGTCGCACTCGCGCACGGTGGGCGCGCCGATGATCTCGATCTTCATCGCTTCCTGCGCGACCATCGCACGCACCACCGCAAGCTGTTGCCAGTCCTTCTCGCCGAACACCGCGGCCGCTGGCTGGACTAATTCGAACAACCTCGCGACCACCTGGCACACGCCCGCGAAGTGCCCGGGGCGGCGCGCGTCCTCCAGGCCCGGGCGTGTCGCAACACCGGGCAGACGCGGCACACGGATGTCCACCCCCGCCGGGTACACATCCTCCGCCCGCGGCACAAACACCGCCGCCGCGCCGGCCTTTTCGCACACTGCGAGGTCCGCGTCGATCGTCCGCGGGTAGCGGTCGTAGTCGCTCTTCTCGTTGAACTGGGTGGGGTTGACGAAGATGCTGACGGTGCAGCCGGCAAGCCCACGCTCGCGGGCCTCCTTCACTCCACGGTTGACCAGCACCGCGTGCCCCGCGTGCAGCGCGCCCATGGTGGGCACGAAGACATGCCCGCGGCCCATGCCCAGCCGCACGCGCTCCCATTCGGTGTTGCTCCGGGCGACAATCAAGACCGACATTATGCCCGGCGCACCACGGACCAATCGCTCCATGGGCGCCATGCGACCAATGATCCTCCACATGCCCCAGCCCCCTCACAAGCGCCGTCCGCCGGGACCGTCCAGCAAGCCCCACCCCCGCCCTGCCCGGCGCGCCTCCACGCCCGCTCTCTCTCCACCCCCAGCTCTCGCCCCAGCTCTCGCCCCCGCTCTCCCCCCCGTTCCGCGTGCTGCGCTCTCCTTTGACTTCCGCACGCTCGCGCCGCTGCCGACGCCGCCCGACCTTCTCGCAAAGGCCTCCTCCCTTGGCGTGGAGTTTGATGAGGCGGACGTACCGCAACTGGCCCGTTACCTCGCGGCGCTGCTAGCGGCCAATGAGCAGATCAATCTCACCGCAATCACCGAGCCCGCGCAGGCGTGGGGCAGGCACATCCTGGATTCCCTGTCGCTCATGGGCGTGCTGGCGGACCTGCCCGACGGGGCGCGTGCGATCGACGTCGGCACCGGCGGCGGGCTGCCGGGCATTCCCCTCGCTATCTGCATGCCGCACCTGCGTTTCACGCTGCTGGAGGCGACGGGGAAGAAAATCGAGTTCCTGCGCGCAGTGACGGAGTGGCTGGGATTGAAGAACGTCACGATCGTGCAGGGACGGGCGGAGTCGATCTCTCACGACCGCGGCGAGCGGGGCCCCGCCGGCGCGGCGCGGAGGACGACCACGTCGCCCCCGCCGGCCGAGTCGCCGACGGCGAGATGGAGCGCCGGCACGTCCTTGGGATCCGCTCCGTCCTCCCGGAGGCCCGCGGCGACGGACAAGCGGATCGGCGTGTCGCCGGTCGGTGACGCGAACGGCCCGATCGCGTTCCCGACCGGGTCGCACGCCCAGGCGTCGCTCTGCGCGTCGTGCGCGCAGCGACGTGCCGCGACGTACCAGCCGCCGACCCGCTGCTCGGCCCAGGCGACGAGCACGCGGACGGTGTCCCGGTTCGTGATCGTCGGATCCGCGATCACGAGCGGCGTCGTCACCGCGCCGGCGGTCGAGGCGATCAGCGTCGGCGCGGCGTCGGCCGTGTTCGGCGTCGGATCGACGCC
>CALLYM010000138.1 GCA_937858155.1 uncultured Phycisphaerales bacterium
GGGGACATCGACTTCAACAACGACGGGCTGTTCCCGGATACGGCGGACATCGATGCCCTGCTGCGGGTGTTCAGCGGGGGGCCGTGCGGGTAGCTGCCCTCGCCGCTCGCTTCGAGGGGAACGCGCCGGCTGAAGCGGCGCGTTTTTTCGGTATCTGCTCGTGCGGAACGGGGCCGAGTTGCGCTATCGTTGCCCGCCGTGACTGCGACCAAGTACACCATCCCTCTGCCGCAGTTACCCAGCCCCCCCACCGCGCTCACCGGGTACGAGAAAAAGGAAAAGTGCGGGGTGTTCGGCGTGTGGGGACATGCTCAGAGCGCGCGGATGGCCTACATGGGGCTGTACGCCCAGCAGCACCGGGGGCAGGAGTCGGCGGGTATCGCGGTGACCAACGGCAAAGTGCTCTCCGCCCAGACGGGCATGGGGCTGGTGCCGGAGATCTTCCGGGGCGAGGACCTGCTGAAACTCGACCTTGCGGGAGGGCGCGGTGCGATCGCGCACAACCGGTACTCGACGGCGGGCGGGAGCGTCTCGTGCAACGCACAACCGCTGCTGGAGAATTATGTCGCGGGTCAGGTGGCGGTTGCGCACAACGGGAACCTGATCAACGCCGACGCTCTGCGCCGGATGTTCGAGGAAGCCGGGCACCTGTTCCACACGACAAGTGATACAGAAGTCGTCGTCCACCTGCTCGCGAGCCCCGGTCAGCAGCGGAGCAGCGACCCGGTGGCGGCGACGCTGAGGCACCTGCAGGGGGCGTACTCGCTTCTGTTGCTCTTCCCGGACCGCATCGAGGCGTGCCGCGACCCGTGGGGGTGGCGGCCATTGGTGCTGGGGCAGACGGAGGCGGGTGAGTACGTAGTGGCCAGCGAGACGGTGGCGTTGGATGTGGTGGGCGCGCGGGTGCTGCGGGAGGTGGAACCCGGCGAGGTGGTGACGATCAGCGACCGGGGGCTTTCGAGTCGGCGTTTCTCTCCAGCGGCGTCGCGCCGGGCGCACTGTGTGTTCGAGCACGTGTACTTCGCGAACCCTGCGAGCGTGGTGTTCGGGCAGAACGTGCAGACGGCGCGTGAGCACATGGGCGAGGTGCTCGCGCGCGAGGCGCCGCCGCCGGCTGGTATTGACTACGTGGTGCCGATGCCCGACAGCGGGCGCAGCGCGGCGTTGGGGTACGCGCGGACCTCGGGCGTCGCGTACCGCGAGGCGATCGTGCCGAACCGGTACGTGGGGCGGACGTTCATCAAGCCCACGCAGCACGAGCGGACGATGGCGGTGCGGCTCAAACTGAACATCATCGACGAGTTGGTGCGCGGGAAGAAGTTGGTGATCGTGGACGATTCGATCGTGCGCGGCACCACGACGCGCGCGAAGATGGACCAGTTGCGTGGCGCGGGCGCGAAGGAGATCCACCTGAGGATTTCGTGCCCGCCCATCCGGCACCCCTGCTACTTCGGCGTGGACTTCGCGGAACGCAGCCAGCTTATCGCGTACCAGAAGGGGAGCGTCGAGGCGATCCGCGAGTTCCTGGGCGTCGACAGCCTGCACTACCTCTCGCTGGAGGGGCTGCTCTCCACGATGCGCATGCCGGGCGAGCACTACTGCACCGCGTGCTACAGCGGCGAGTACCGCCTGGACCCCGCGCACCCGACGACGGAAGTGGTGCTGGAGCCGGGGCAGATGAGAGTGTTCTAGGAATGCCCATGCACACCCTCACCCTCGCACATTCCGGCGACCCCGACGACGCCTTCATGTGGTGGCCGCTCACCGGCAAAGTGCACCCGGACGGCTCCGCGTGGACGGGGCGGGACGGCGAGGCACGCGTCTCGTCGCACAGGTTCCGTTTCCGCGCGGTGCCGGGGGATATCGCAGAGTTCAACCGGCTCGCCGCGCGCGCGGACGCGGAGGGCGGCCCGCCTTACGACATCACAGCATTGTCGGTGCGGGCGTGGGCGAACGTGGCGGACCGGTACGTGATCACCAATGCCGGCTCGTCGTTTGGCGATGGGTACGGGCCCAAGGTTGTGGTCAAAGCCGAAAGCGAAGCGGTGGCATGCGAGTTGTGCCTGCGGAAGAAGGAAGTCAAGATCGCGGTGCCGGGCGTGCGCACCAGCGCGTTCCTCACGCTGGGGCTTGTGCTTGGCAAGGACGTGACAGAGGCGAAGATGGCGAGCGGTGCGTTTGTGGAAGCACCCTTTGACCGGATCATCCCGATGGTGCGGGACGGTGCCGTGGAGGCGGGGCTTGTGATCCACGAGGGGCAGGTGACGTTCGCGGAAGCGGGGCTGCGGGAAGTCACGGACCTGGGCCGGTGGTGGAAGAAACACAAGGGTTTGCCCCTGCCGCTGGGCGTCAACGCAATCAAGCGCGACCTGGATGCCCGACTTGGAGCGGGCACGGTGTCGGTGGTCGCGCGCCTGCTGGAACAGTCGCTGGACTACGCAATCGCGCACCGAGACGAGAGCATCGACTACACCATGCCCTTCGCGGTGGTGAATGCAAAGACCAGCGGCACACCCGCGCCCACACGCGAGACTGTCGAACGGTACATCGACATGTACGTGACCGACCTCACAGTCGATATGGGGCAGCGGGGACGAACCGCGATTGAATGGCTACTGCGAGCGGGTGCGGAAGCCGGGCTGTGCCCCAAGGTGGATGAAGTGGACGTGGTTTGAGCAAACGAGGGGGAACGGCGAATACCGGGGGTTTTTCTTCACGCCGGATTCATGCGGCGTGCGAAGTGCTCGAGCGCGCGGGGAGTTTTCCTATCGCTGCGGCACTCCCCCCCACCCCTATCATTACCCGATGACGCAGTCGCTCCGCACCCTGATGACCGACCTCATCGATTACGCGGGCCTGTTCCCGCCCGCGAAACTCGACATGGCGAAGTCGGTAGAGGCTTACAACCGCTGCCGCGTGAGCGACCGCGAATGGATGCTGGGTCGGTTTATCTGCCCATTGGGCCGTTTGCGGGAGTTCACGCGGGAAGCAAGCGTGCTGCTCCCGGGTACGGCGGGAACCAGCGGGTACCGCGAGATGGTGGACGCGGGCGACCCGTGGCGGCTGTCGGTGCTGGTGGACGTGCCGGGCGAGGTGGACGATGCCACGGCTGCGTTCGAGCAGGCGCTCAGCACCATCGACGCGTTCAACGAGCACCACTCTCGCGAAGAGAACGGGCTGGCGTCCATCGACATGGTTGAGATGAAGGTGACAAACCCCGCGACCGTGGATGCGGTGCTGGATGCGATGCCGGAGGACCTCTTCCCCTTCTTTGAATTCCCTGTGACCACGGATTGCCGCGGGCTGGTCGCGTCGCTCTCGGGGAGCGCGGCGGGCGCGAAAATCCGAACGGGGGGCATCGTGGGCGACGCCTTCCCCACTGCGGCAGAAGTTGCAGCGTTCCTGCACGCCTGCCACGCCGCCGGTGTGCCCTTTAAGGCGACCGCCGGCCTGCACCACCCGGTGCGGGGTTCCTACCGGCTGACGTACGAGCCGGACAGTGCGTGCCACAACATGCACGGGTTCCTCAACGTGTTCGTCGCGGCAGCGCTGCTGTGCGTCAAGGGCGTCGATATGCATGCGACAAGGTCCATCCTGCACGAAGAGGACGCGTCAAACTTCAAGTTCAGCGAGGGGGTCTTGGGCTGGAAGAACTTCCTGGTCGAGACCGCGCAGGCGGCCAAGGCTCGCGAGACCTTCGCCCTGTCGTACGGCAGCTGCTCGTTCGACGAGCCGGTGGAGGACCTGCAAAGGCTGGGGCTCCTTTGAACAGACCTGCAGGGCGTGCAGGGCGCCGTCATGTCCATGAAAAAACCCGCGCGAGTGCGCGGGCTTTCTTTATCATAAGGAAGAGCTGATTACTTCCCCGTGCAGGCGCCCTTGGACTGGGAGCACTCGCCGCTCACCGCGCCCATCGCGCCCTTGTCCTTGCCAGAGCAGCAGCCGGCCTTCTGGCCGCTGACGGAGCCCATGTTGCCCTTGCTGGTTTCGGTGCACTGGCCCGCAGCGCCTTCTTTGCAGCAGCCGCTCGTGGAGCCCATGCTGCCAGAGGACTTGTTGTTGTGGCAGCCGGCGAGGGCGACGAGGGCGATACCCGCGAGAACGAGTGCAGTCTTGCGCATGAATTGAACTCCTGAAAGGAAGTGCCTGGATCTGCGCAGGGCGACCACTCGCCGAGCGCGACAAGAGTGTATACGCCGCCGCCGCCCTGATGTTTCCGAGGCTGCCATGCTCCATGTCACCAACCCCCCGGGGGTGCATCCAACCCCGCCATGACGACCTCCACGACCCCCCAGCAGAGCCATTCTTCCTCCCCCACCATCGCCCTCGTGACGGGCGCCAACAAGGGAATTGGGCTCGAGACTGCCAGCCAGCTTGCCCAGAAGGGCATCACTGTTTTCGCGGCTTCCCGGGACGAAGCCCGCGGGCGGGCGGCCGTGGACAAACTCAAGAGTGCCGTCCCTTCCCTGCATGTCCACTACCTCCAGCTGGACGTGACCAATGCGGCTTCCATCCGCGCGGCAGCGGAGCAGATCGAACGCCGGTTCGGTAAGTTGGACATTCTTATCAATAATGCGGGCATCAACGCCGGCAAGTGGGGTGAGGGTCCCAGCGTTGCAAGCCTTCCCGCGATCCGGGAGACCTTCGACACCAACTTCTTTGCGATGATCGCGGTGACGCAGGCGTTTCTTCCGCTCCTGAGGAAGAGTCCTGCAGGGAGGATTGTCAACCTCACCAGCATACTGGGTTCGCTCGCCGAGCACAGCGACCCCAAGAGCCCGATTTATGGGATGCTGGGCGTGGGGTACAACGCCAGCAAGGCCGCGGTCAACATGTTCACCGTCAACCTTGCCCACGAGCTCAAGGACACCGCGATCAAGGTCAACGCGGCGCACCCCGGCTGGGTCAAGACGGACATGGGCGGCGAAAACGCCCCGCTGCACGTCGTGGATGGAGCCCTGACAAGCGTTTGGCTCGGGACCCTCCCCGCGGACGGTCCCACGGGCGGATACTTCCACATGCAGAACCGGCTGCGGTGGTAACGCGCACCGCACGCCGCTCCTGAAAATCGGGCCCCAAGCACACTGTTGCCAAGTCGGTTACACTATTTACCATGACAACCCGACGCTCCCCCCAGTCGTCTGTCCGGAGGCTGATGGGCTGTGCGGGCCCTGGCGACACGATCGCCTCGAGGCCTGCACGCCACGCCGTCGAAAACGCGATACGTTCCTTCTGCACAGGCCGCAGCGCGGTCGAAGCGCTGGAACCTCGCGCGATGCTTTCGGTCGGTTTTCAGGCCGGGCCGGTGCTCACAAGCCAGGCCAACCCTGCCGCGATCATCGCCGACTTCAGCGGCGACGGCAAAGCCGACATGGCGACCAGCAGCGGCACCAACGTGGGCATGGTCAATATCTTCCTGGGCGACAATGCGGGGAACTTCACGCTCGCCCATTCGTACGACTGGGGCGGTGCGGTTCTCACCCCTTTCGCCGACCGTCTAAGAGTTCTCGATATGGACCATGACGGAGATCAGGACCTGATCTCCAATGGACCGGTGCTGTGGCTCAACAACGGTGACGGCACGTTCGCGGCACCGACGCTCATCTCGTTCGGCATTCTCGCGACCGACCTTGTTGTCTATAACCTCAACAACGACAACCTGCCCGACCTCGCGCTGGTACAACCCACGGGCATCCTGAAAGTTCTTCAGAACAACTCGGGCGTCAACTTCACGACCAGCGGCTTCCAGGGCTTGATCGAGCCCAACAGCAGGTTCCTGACGCCCGGCAGAGTCGACGGCGACACCCAGGACGACCTTGTGTATTGGACCCCGGCCGACCAGAAGGTGCGGTCGCAGCTTTTGACGGACGCGGGGTTTGTCGTCGGCCCGGAAATCTCCAGCGTGCCCACGATGCCCATCGCCGCCCGGATCAACAACGACGCGTTCCTGGACGTGATTTGGTCCGAGGGGAATGGCGCGAGCGCGGATATTCAGGGCGCGTTCAACACGGGCAGCGGTGGCTTCGGCAGCGATGTGACGCTGCGCCAGCACCGCGGCTTTG
Source organism: uncultured Phycisphaerales bacterium (assembly GCA_937858155.1). Taxonomy (GTDB): domain Bacteria; phylum Planctomycetota; class Phycisphaerae; order Phycisphaerales; family UBA1924; genus BJHL01. Next base: position 6,063 of record CALLYM010000138.1, read on the forward strand.
GGTACCCGCAGATCTCGGGCCTTGCGGACTTTGACGGCGATAGCAAGCTCGATCTGCTTGTGCGCCGCCAGAGCAACTCCGTGAACGAGTGGGCGGTGACGCCGGGGGACGGGCTCGGCAACTTCGATTCACCGATTGAGGTCAAGGTGCTGACGCTGCCTGACCTCACCGGCAACGGAACGGTTGTCGCGGGCGACTTCACGGGCGATGGGCGCGCCGATGTGCTCCGCCACTTTGACACGTCCATCAGCACGTTCCGCGCCACAGCCGGCCCCACCATCGCCGCGTTCAACTCGCCGACATCGGCCATCCTCCCCGGGCGCGACTTCACGCTGAGCGCCACCGGCATCGGCAACGTCACGGGGCGAACGACGTCCCGCGTTGACTTCTACGAGGACACGAACCAGAACGGGCGTCTGGACCGGGATGACCTGCTTGTCGGCAGCGCAGCCCCGAGCGGCATCGACGCGACACTGACCGCTGTGTTTGGGGACCGCCGGCCCTGGGGCGTCACCAAGTACTTCGCGGTAGCCAATGACAGCATCGGGGCCGTCAGCACCGTCGCGGAAGACACGAGCACGCTCTGGACACGCCTCTTCTTCCCGGAAGGGTGGCGCAACATCGCGAACGTGAACGAGCACGTGCCGATGGCCAACCCACACGACTTTGGCGTGCAGTACCAGGTGATCCTCCACTACGAGAACCCGGCCTTCGAACGCGACTACACCTTTGAGACCGGGACCATCCCTGCGCACACGCGTTGGGGTATCACCACAGCGTTGCGTGGCGACACGTCCATCCCGGTGCGCCCGGACACGGCCTACGCCTTCGAGGTGCTCACCAGCGCGCCCATCGCCGCGCAGCTTGCGCGGTACGACACTTTCAACATCGGTATCTCGGGCCAGGGCGAGAGTTTCACCAACCGCTCCACTACCCAGTGGGGCTTTGCCAACGTCACCAACTCGACCCTCGACTTCATCCTTTTCTTCAACCCATTCGCCACCACGGCCAACGTGGACGCGACCTTCTACCCCGCCAACGGCGGGCAGCCGGTCACGATCCACCGGGTGATCACGGGGTTCCGGCGCAGCGGCATTGCCATCCAGGAGATGACCGAGCTGCCCGCGAACCAGGAGTTCTCCGTCGTCATTACGTCCGACCAGCCCATCGCCGTTTCCGAGAGCAGGTATACACCCAGCCAGCACAAGGGGATGGCCGCCATCGGGCAGGACATCAACGCGGAGCCCACCCCTGGCGGGGCGAGCAACCTGGTCATCACGGGCATCGACGTGCGGGCGGGCGTCAACAGCCCCGCGGTGTTCTTCAACCCAGGAACAACGGCACTTTCGTTCACCATCACCGGGACGTACGAGGGCACGACCGATGTGACATCGTCGACCGTCGTCCTCCAGCCTAAGCAGCGCACCACGATTGAACTGACCGATGGCGTTCCCAGCGGCGCACTGACCGGAAACTTCGCCATCCACGCGACGTCCCCCGTGCTGGTCTCCACCGAAACCGTGGACTTCATCCGGCATGACTCCCTCGCGACCAACCCGGCAACGTACTCATCCACCAAGTGGGCCTTCGGCGACGGCTGGCTCGACCCCAACTCGTTGGGCGTAAATTCGTTCGCCAGCATCACGCTGTACAACCCGACCGACACAGCCGCGTCGGTGGACCTGCGCTTCCTGTTTGATCCCAACGAGGCCACCATCACCGAGAACTTCACGGTGCCCGCCTTCGGCACGCGTGACATCCGGCTCGACCAGCTCGCGTCCCTCGCCAACAAGCCGGGGCTGGACTGGTATTCGACGGTCGTCACCAGCAGCACGCAGATCGTGGCATCGATGACGCACTGGGACCTGTTCCAACCCGGCGGCTGGACGACGTTGGGCGTCGCCATCGACAGGATCTTTGCGCTGCCCGGGCCCTCCGGGGGCGGCGGCACCGGCTAAGTCAGCAGCATGCACGTCTGATCTTGATGCCGGTCACTTGCGGTTCTTGAGCTGACCGCGGGCGGCCGCTTTTTCGCGTTCTTCGATGGCTTTCTGGATGCGCTCCATGAAACCGCCGCCCGCCCCGCCGCCCTTCTTCGCGGCGTTGCGTTGCGCTTTCATCTTGTCCAGGTCGAGCAGTCCGTGCTTGTCCATGTGGTGGCGGATCCACTTGGACTCCAGGATGGCGAAGGTGCTATTGACGGTGAAGTAGAGCGACAGGCCCGCCGGCGCGTTGTACATGAACAGCGGGAACATGAACACGCTCATCCACTTCATCATCTTCATCTGCATTTCCTGCTCGGGCGTCTGCGCAGTTGTGGGCTGCGGCGTGTACTTCTGCTGGAGGTAGAACACGATGCCGAGCAGCAGGGGCAGGATGTTGAGCGACGAGATCGGCCCCAGGATGGGCGCCGTGAACAGTGTGCGACCGGCGTAGAGCAGGCGGTCGGGCTCGGCAAGGTCGCCCAGGAACTGCCACGCGGGGCTGGTCTTGGGCTGGATGGCCTGGAACAGCCCGTAGAACGCGTGCTGCTGGCGCAGCTCCACGGCAAAGTACAGCGTGGCCGACAGCGCAATCCAGATCGGCATTTGCAGGAACATCGGCACGCATCCCAGCATGCCGGTGGGGCTCACGCCCTCGTCGCGCCAGAGGCGGGCCATCTCCGCCTGCATCTTCTTGGGGTCGTCCTTGTACTTCTCGTTGATTTCCTTCTGCTTGGGTGCGAGGCCCTGCATCTGCTTGCCGAACCGCGCGATCTTCACCTGGCTCCACTTGGTAATAGGGTGCAGAATCGAACGGACGATGACCACGAGAAAGATGATCGCGAGCGACCAGTCCTTGAAGACATAGTCGTGAAGGACATGCAGCAGGCCCAGGATGCCCTGCGTCATGAAGGGGAAGGTGCAGATGCCGCACGGCCCGCCGAAGTTGTAGATGTTGAGCCCGGACAAGCCAAGGCTCTTGGACATCGGGTCGGCGTTGATGATTGTCCTGTCGGTAGGCCCCGCGTACAGGGCGAAGGACATTTCCGTGCGTGAGGTCGCAGAGCCAGCCGGCCCCAGACCCTGCTGCGCACTGTCCAAACGCACGCCAACGCTCTCCAGACCCTTCCCCCCGTCCGCAACGACCCGCGTGACGCTCTCCACCCACCGAAGTGTTTTCTCCTGGCCCGTCGCGTCCGGGCTTGCGATCGGGTGCACCGCAACGCTGTAGTAGCGGTTGGACACACCGGTCCAGACAAGCGACAGCGACTTGTCGCGCGATTCATCGTTGGGCCAAATCGGCTTGTCGTGGAAGTAGCCGTCCTTCTCCCGAGACCCGAGCACATCCCGGTGGTTCAGCACGAACGAATCGGATACAACCTGCGCCTGCGATGGATCCTTCTCCACCGGCAGCAGGTAGCCAAAGCGGAAGCGGCGTTTGTCGCCGCCGTACGAAAGGTCTCCCGCGGGGAGTTCCACCGGGCCCATTTGATACGCACGGACCACAAGCGGATATTCCGAGACATTGTCGATCGATTGCACCAGCCGGAGTGTGTACGAGTTCTGGTCCAGCAGGTAGCGGCGAGTCACCTTCAGCACCGGCTTCTGGGCCTGGTCGATCACCGTGGCCTCGAACACGCCGGGAGCAGTGGTCCGCCAAATGGGCCCGGCGGTATTGGCGTACAGATTGACGGAGATCGTCGCGGCCGACCCGCCCGGCGGGGGAGGCGGCACCACATCGATGGCGAGCGCCGACATGGGAACGAGGGAACTAAATTGCTGGCCCTCGCTGATTGGCAGTTGGCCCTGCACCTGGATGTGCTCACCCTCCCGGATGTTCGTGAAGTGGTCAGCAAGCGTCACGCCCTTCACACCCGCGCCGCCGTTGGAGAATTCGACCTTGAGCCGGTACGGTCCGCCCTTGGTGTCGTCGCCCAGTGGCGCCGGCGTCAATCCAGTGTCTGTCACATATACCAGCGGGTTCAGCGTCCATCCCGGCGGGGGGAGGGGGATTGACGTCGCTGCCGCGGCGGGCTGGGACGCCGCCTGTGCACTCGGTTCTGTGTTGGTGGCGGGCGTCGTGGTGCCCGGCTGCACTGATGGCTGGGTGGGAGACGGGGCTGTGGCGGCCGCGGGGGCGACTGGGGCCGGTGTCTTGGCCTTGCTCTGGTTGTAAATTGCCCACGCGATAGCGACACCGCCCAGGACCAGGAGCGTCGGGATAAACGTGCGGAGGAAGGGGTTGGTCTGCTTGGGCATGGGGGGACCCTGTGCGTGCGTCCTGACGCGGGACCGTTCGCGGGAATTCGGCGGCAACGATAGGAATGGCCCGGGGAAGGGGCGGCGATGCCAGCGTCCTGTGCGGGGCTTCGTATGTGATGGTACTACTTGCCCTCGTACAGGCGGTCAGCCAGCCAGCCAGGCAGTTGGGGGACTGCGCGGATCTTGTTCGCGGTCGCGTCTATGTCGTAGGGCAGGCGGACGAACTCCGCGTGAGTGGCGTGGAGGATCACGTAGCTGGCCCGGGGATCAAGGTCGCGGGGCTGCCCGACCGAACCAACGTTGATAATCGCTTTCTCACCCGGGCGGAAGCGGTAGCCGTCGCCCCCGAGTTCCACGGGAGGGTAAAAGTCAACCTCGTTGGTGAATACGCCGGGCACGTGCGTGTGACCGACGATGCAGACATTCTCCACTCGATCAAAGAGGCCTTCGAGCTTGTCGGGGTTGTTGACAACATCGTCAGGGAATATGTACTCATTGATGGGCTTGCGCGGCGACCCATGCACGGCGAGCAACTGCATCGAAGCTCCGTTGGCGGTGCCGTTCTGGATAGGCTCGGCGCCGCCCTCCCCAATGCGTTCCTGCACGCGGACCTTAAGATGATTCAGGAACTTGTACCGCTCCTCGCGTTTCGCGGCGTCGGGCTCCCTGTCAAACTGCTCCCGCGTCCAGAACGCCGCAGACTCCGCCCCGGGGTTGAAGTTTGTGGGCTCGTACAGCACGCCGTAGTCGTGGTTGCCCATGAGCGACCATGCGCACCGGGCCTTGACAAGATCGACGCATTCGAGCGGATCGGGGCCGTAGCCCACGGTGTCACCAAGGCAAATAATGCGTTGGATTCCTCGCTGATCAATATCAGCGAGCACAGCCTTCAAGGCCGCGGCGTTGGCGTGAACGTCACTGATGATGGCTGTGGGCAAACCAGCTTCCTTCCGCTATCCCCGTGCAAACCGTCGTGAAGTTGCCTCCCAGACTCTGAAACTCAAGAAGCCCGAGCAGGGAGGGAACAGAGATAATAGCGCTCGCGCGGACGATCCGGGCGGGCGGGCGGGGTAGGCGGCCCCGCTACGGCGCGTACTCGGTGGGCATGTTGGGGCCGATGCGGAGCGCCCGGCCAGCGGCGTCGCGGTCGCGAATCAGACCCACGACGGCATCGGCAATCTCGTCGGGCGAGATGAAGGGCATC
>CALLYM010000139.1 GCA_937858155.1 uncultured Phycisphaerales bacterium
GCCGGCGGCTTCGTCGAGCTGGTGCCGGCGCTGGCCGTCATGCTCGGCGCCAATGTCGGCACCACGCTGATCGTCCAGCTGCTCTCCTTCGACGTGGCGCCGGTGTCGCCGATCCTGATCCTGATCGGCGCCTGGCTGCTGAAGAGCCTCGGCATCCTGGGCGACGACAAGGCCGGGAAGGGCTGAGGCGGGTTGGGCCATCGATGGGGCGCACGGCGGAGTATAAACGGTGGAACGCGCCAGCCCGGCCCCGCACTGGCCAAGTCACAGATTCGACAACCTACCCACAGGTTTTCCCAATACACTCACGAGATGAAAAGGCCAAACGAAGGGGTTTGTTGGGTGCGGAGGCCTTGGAAGATCCGGGGCGGCGGCACCGCGCGAGTCTCACCGTCTGGTCTCTTGGTGGAGCCTCCCGGCCAAGAAACCGAGTGCTGGGAGTGGACTGACCTTGAGTTCAAGAACAACCAGTGGGTTTGCCAGCAAGGCGACCGAAAGCATGCGATTCGTGCGCCACAGAACCGCCGGCTCTGGCTCTTGCAACTCATCGCTGTCAGACAGCTGTGTCGGGGTGGCGGCTGGCGGGTCAGTGATCCACTGTCGAGCCAAGCGGGGAAGATGATCGACGGCGCGTTCGCGTGTCTCGGCGTGATTGTTGGATCGGGCTGGGCGCTGTGGTTCTTGATTTCCTTTCTCGCGATGCTTCACAGGGAGCACGTTCGCGGTTACGACGGTGTGGTCATGGCACTTGGAGCACTTGCCGTGCTCGTGTTGGCGTGGGCGCTGCGGACTATGGCTTTCTTCCTGTGGATGTGGCGGGCGAGTCGCGCAAGCAGACTGAATCTGTCGAGGGATGTCGTAGAAGTTGTTTTGCCAAACGGAATGACGACCTTTGCGGATTGGAGGAACGTGCGTCTGGAATCGGGACTGTTCCGGACATTGATGCTCTGTGTGAACGGCGTGAACATCCCGCTCGGCCTACTGCGGCGGTCCACCCGCATCGCTCTGGAAGTCCGCATCGGTTCGATTGCTCACCGGCGACAACGGTGGCGCATGTCGAAGGCCCGGGGAACGTTCTTGGTCATTGGCCTGGGTCTTCTTGCGTTTGGAGCGATCGTTCTCTGCCAATGGCTTGTAGCACCTTTGTCGGGGGTTCCCTCGGTCTTCCATCGCGAACGAACACTCACTCTCGTGATTGCCTTTCTGGTCGTTGGCGCATCGGCATATCTCCGTTGGGCATGGTTTCGTGACCGCTTTATGGTGGTCCGACGCTTTCGCGAGACCCGCCGTGAACTCGGCCGGGTTGCTCCGCCGCCAGCCACGTCATCACAAGTTCCTACCCTCGCTCCTCTATGACCACCGCCCACTTCGCCAAACCCCGCATCCTGACCGGCGACACGCCCACCAACACCGGCCTGCACCTGGGCCACTGGGTCGGCTCGCTCGAACGCCGCGTCTCGCTGCAGGACTCCTACGACTGCTACTTCCTCATCGCCAACATCCACGCCTTCACCACCCTCGCCGAGAAGCCCGAGCAAGTCCGCGCCAACACCCTGGGCATCATCAAGGACTGGCTCGCGGCGGGGATCGATCCCGACCGCAGCACCATCGTCATCCAGAGTGAGATCCCCGCCATCGCCGAGCTCTCCTGGTTCTTCGCGATGCTGCTGACGTTCAACGACGTGATGGGCAACCCCACGCTCATCCACGAGCTCGAGACCAAGGGCCTGAAGGACTCCTACTCCTTTGGCTTCCCGATGTACACCGTCGGCCAGTGCTCGGACATCCTCACGTTCCGGCCCGAACTGGTCCCCGTAGGCGAAGACCAGGAGCCCCACATCGAGATGTGCAGGAAGGCCGCCCGCAAGTTCAACCACACCTACTGCGGCGTGAGCGTGCGGACCGAGGACAAGGACCACGCGGCGCAGGGTGGGCTGTTCCCGGTGCCCAAGGCGCTCATCGGGCGCGTGGGCAGGCTCGTCGGCACCGACGGCAAGGCCAAGATGAGCAAGAGCCTCAACAACGCGATCTTCCTCGCGGAAACCGAAAAAGCGGTGCAGAAAAAGGTCAACGGCATCGCGGCGGGGCGGGCGAGCACGACGGCGCCGTTCAGCGAGGACAGCCCGCTCCTCCAATACATCCGCGCGTTCCTGCCGCAGGAACGGGCCGACGAGATCGTCGCCCAGTGCGCCGCCGGCAAGGAAGTTTTTGACGGTCACCTCAAAGCCGAAGTGGGCGCGGCGATCAACGCGATCCTGGAGCCGATGCGGGCGCGGCGCGCAAAGTTGGAGGGCGAAGCGGGCGACGCGGTGGTGAGGGACCTGCTCAGGACGCACACGAAGAAGGCGAATGCGGTGGCGGAGGAGACGCTCTACCTCGCCAAGGAGAAGATGGGGCTGGGGTGGGGGAAGAGGACTCTCGTATTCTGATGGGGAGAAGCTCCATGGCCGAGAACTGGATGAGCCACATGGTGGAAGGAGAAGACGGAGGCGTGTACGCGATTCTCGTCGACGTGGCGCACGCCGAATCCATGCCCGACCGCAGAAGGCCGCTGTGGTGCATGGTCCAGGTGCCTCTCAAAAAGCCGGGCGACAATGGGTTTGGTTCAGACGCGGAGCGCAACACAATCTTTGAAATGGAAGACCGGTATGCAGAACTGGTAAGCAAGTGCGGCGGGGTCTATGTCGCCTCGATTCGCGGCTGCGGGAACATCGGTGTGCATGTGTACGTACCAGCGGGCGCAGGCGAGAAGGTTGCCGCCGCTGCGAAGAAGTGCTTTGTCGGATATCAGATCGAGTGTGGAGACGAGCCCGACCCTCAGTGGGAGCAGTACAAGAATATACTCCCGAGCCCGGAGGCCGCTGCGGCGATCGCGGACATGCAACTGATCCAAGTCCTCCAGGAGAACGGTGATCAGAACGAGAAGCCCCGACCCGTGGATCACTGCATCTTCGTGCCCCGCGCCAAAGTCGAAGAAGCGAAGGCGCGTGCCAAGGCCGCGGGTTTCGCTTTGACCGGCACGATGGATGACGACGATCCGGTCGGCCTCATCCTGACCCTCGCTCACGCCGTCACGCCGGACGAGGTTGCCACATGGCGCGCACGACTGGGAGACATCGCGGATTCGCTTGGTGGGGAGTATGACGGGTGGGAAACGGTTCTCGTCAAGAAGACGTGATTGCCGTGATTCTCCTAGCTTGGAAATCGATCTACCCGCGCATTCACCCTACCCCAAACTCCCCTCAATCAACCCCTCCAACTCCTCGTCGCTCATCCGCCGCTCCTCGCCGGTCATGAACTCGCCCACGCTGTCCGTCACTTCCAGGTTGGGCACGTAGTTGAATGCGATGCCGCCGCCGGCGTGTTTTTTCGCGCCGTGGATGTTCGCGGGGTACACCGTGTTGGCGCCGAACTTCGCGTTGACCTTGTCCATGGCCTTGGAGAGGTCCGCGCGCTTGGCTTCTTCCCTGAACAGCGGCAGCGTCTGGCTCGTGGGTGTCACCAGGTCGTGCAACGTGACCGAGACCAGGATCGGCGTCTCCTTGGGGATGTCCTTCCACATCGCGCTTACCGCATCAAGCATCGTGGGCGTGTCGGTGCAGGCGGTTCCCAGGCTCACCGTGCGCGTCCAGTGCGTGCCGCTGCTCCAGGTCGTGAGCGCGTCGGGCCTGCCCAGGAAGTTGATGCCCAGCGTGAGTTTTTTCGCGGCGTAGTTGTCGTGGCGCATGCGCGCCGCGGCCTTGAGCATCAGGCGGAACGCGACGGCCCGCGCGGCGTCGCTGTGCCGGACGTCGGGCGCGAGCACGTGCTGGTGCCCAATGCTGCTCTTGTGCGTTCTCGGCTCGTGCACCTCGTGCCCCAGAAGCCAGTGGTGCCAGCGGCTGCCCAGGACGCCCCCCCACAGCGCGGTCATCTCGCGCTCGCTCTTGTCCATGAGTTCCCCGATGGTGCGGATGCCGCCCCGCTCCAGCCGCTTGGTCATCTGGGGCCCGATACCCGAGAGTTCCTGCACCCCCAGGTGCCCAATGGTGTCGCGGAGTGTTTCTTCGGTCAGGATCACCAGGCCATCGGGCTTGTGCATGTCGGTGCCGAGTTTCGCGAGCACCCGGCTGGGCGCGATGCCGATGGAGCACCGCATGCACACGCCGCAGCGTTCTTTGATCGCCTTCTTGATTCGCAGTGCCAGGTCGTGCGCGGCCTCGGGGCTGCGCTCAGTGCGGCTGAGGCGGCAGGACATCTCGTCGATCGAGTGCACGGCGTGCACCGGGATGCACGTGTCGATCGCTTTCAGCAGGCGGTTGTGCATGATGACGTAGAGGCGGGGCCGGCCGCGGACGAACTGGATGTCCGGGCATAACGCCTTCGCCTCACCCACGCGCGTGCCGGTCTTGACCCCAAACTTCTTGGCCTCGTAACTGGCCGCGATGCAGCAGCCGGTGGGGGCGAGGACGGGCGTGACGGCGACGGGCCTGCCGCGCAGGGCGGGCGTTACCTGCTGCTCGACAGAGGCGAAGTAGGAGTTGAAGTCGATGAAGAGGGTGGTGAGGGCCATATTGCACCACATGCGCTACAAGCCAGGGAAGAGCACGATGACCACAGGTGCAAACAACAGATTGACGATCCAGCAGACCACTGCAAATCCCGTGACGCTCTTCCGATACACGGGGGCAACCCCTTGGGCCGTGCAGAACAACACGAGCGGTGGGCCGAGCACCAACCACCAGATGCGCACGATTGTACAAACCTGAAACGAAATCGTCGGCCCCACATAGCGCCGGAGGACCCAAAGCAGCGCAGTCCACAAGATGTTTCCTGCGACGCACCAGATTAATGCCGTTCGCTTCGCGACTCGAGGACTCGTCGCTGGCTCGCCCGTCCACTCAAACGCACCACCACACTCTGGACACTTCACACCCCCGGCTTCAATGGTGCACCCCGAGGTCTCATACCCGCAGGACGGACATGGGCGGATGGGTTGCTGCCTGGTCACACGCCTGCTCCATCTCCGCCTCGCACACGCACATTCTCCCGCCCCTCACCCGCGCCACTCTGCGCCTGCACCATCTTTTTGCGCAGCCCGCGCACACGCCACCATACCCGCAGCAGCCACAGGCCGCCCACGACGGCGAGCACCGCCAGTCCGATGAGCAGCAGCGGGATCGCGATGATCGCCAGCACGACCAGCGCAGCGACCACCACCAGCCCGATCAACCCGGCGACAAGCCGCCCGACCAACCCCAGCCGGCGGGTTGAAACCTCGACGCGAGGCCCTGCGGCATCGCTGTTCGGGCCTCGCTGCCCGGAGGGCAGGGTGCGGATGGTGGTGACCTGGAACATGGAAGATTGTTGGGAGAATCCCAACGCCAAGTACAACGCCCCTCAATCCCACGGTTCTTTGAAAAGCTGGTCGACAACAAAGAGGATCACGGGTTGCACGGCGGTCAAAACAAGCGGGAGTGGAATCCATGCCGCCCACACAAACACGTACCTCGACCGGACACCCTTGGGCACGACCGCCGCCACAAGGACCGTGCACAGTGCCGGCACCACCGCCGCGTACGCAAAGCACGCGAGAAACGCGTACATGGCCGCGTGGAAGTACGAGTTCGCGCGCCGCCATTGCTCGACGTCATACTCCGACGCGCCCCCAGCCTTCGCCGGCGCGAGCCATGAATAGAGCGCGGTACACACCACGTTCACACAGAGCAGCACGAGTGGGATCAGCACAATCGTCGAGAACGATGTCCGCAACTGCTTCAGGCGTCGGTACCGCTTCACCACGCCGCGATTCGTTCTGCCGCATTCCGGGCACACCCCTCGACAACGCGACCACACCAGGTTTCCAAGTGAATACCCGCAGTGCCAGCACAACTTCCTGAGGATGGTGTTCACGCCCACACACCCCTGAAGCGTTCACAGAACAATTGCACACCACCACTTGCTCGGGTAGTATATTCGCGGCGTCATGTCATCCCCTCAGTCCAACAAACCGGTCTTCCTCCTCACCTGCACGCGCCCGGGCGAAGCGGCACCGCACCGTTTCCGCGTCTCTGCCGCGGATGCTGAGCACGCCGTGGCCATCGCCAAAAAGCAGGGGCTGATCGTCATCGAGTTCCGGCTTGAACCGCCCGCGCAGGAAGCGGCCGCGCAGCCCGCGACTCCCCAGCCCCCCGCCGACGACACCTACTCCCTCGCGCCCGGCGGCGGCCCGCTCCGCCGCCACTCGCCGCCCACACCGAGTACCTCGGCATCACCCGCCCCCGCCAACCCCGGCCTCCACTCCATCCAGAACGCTGTCCGCCAGTCTCAGGCCGCCGCCGCACCGCCGCCGCCCGCGTCCTCTTCCCGCCCACGCTGGCCCTTCATCGCCGGCGGCGTCGTCCTGGGCCTCCTCGTCCTCGTCATGGGCGCGACGATCCTCGCGCTCCTCCTCCAGCGCGCCCCGTCGCGCCGGCCCTACACGGGCCAGAACGCGCCGGGCATCGCCAACACCGCAGACAACTGGTACGCGCCGCTCTTTGAGTCCGCGAGCCCCTCGTGCGTCACCATCCGCACCCGCTTCGGCAACGGCTCGGGCTTTGCTGTCAAGCCTTACCTCATCTGCACCAACGCTCACGTCGTGCGCGGTGACTCCCGCCGCACGCTCACCGTCGTGCAGCCCGAAACCGGCACCACCGCCAACGTCATCGGCGTCATCCACTTTGACGCGTACCACGACATCGCGATGGTCGCGGTTGACAAGCCCTTCCCGGTGCTTGATGTCGCGCAGGTCACCCCGCCGGTGGGCGAAGCGCTCATGGCGATCGGCAGCCCGGGGCTGGACAACGGCACCACGCTCGAAAACTCCGTCTCGCGCCTCCTCGCCGCCAAGCCCGTCGCCATCAACCGCACCACCATGCTCCAACTCAACGGCTCGGTCAACCCCGGCAACAGCGGCGGGCCCCTGCTCAACCGCTCCGGCGCTGTCGTCGGCATGATCACCGCCAAGGCCCGCGACAAGGACGGCATCGCCTTCGCCGTGCTGCCCGCCGATATCCGCGAGGCCATGGACGGCAGCGACCACGCCACGCCCGAGTCCCGTGCCACCACCGACCAGCGCCACGCCGCGGCGGCCCTCATCTACCGCCTGGTCTACGCCCGCGGCTTTGAGTTCGCCCTCCTCCACCACTGGGACGAGATCGTCGACACGATCCCCAGCCAGTCCGAGTACGTCGGCCACGCCCTGGGCGCATCCCGCGCGGACATGGAAAAAGAAGCCTGGGTCCAGGAACTCCGCGACCGCTCCCGCGACGACGCTATCGGCGCGGATATCGACCAGCTGGAAAAGGAGGGCCTTGGTTACGACATCATCGCCGCCCTCCGCTCCTTCGACAAAGCCGTCGGCGACATGGCGATCTTCGCCAACTCCCCGCGCGGCACGCCCAAAGAACTGCGCGAGCAGATCAAACATCACCACGAATCCATCGACGCCGCGACCAGCCGGGCGTGCGCCCTGCTGAACATGCCAGAGCCGGATTGGGAAGAAGTGACGGAGTGAGCGTTCCGATCGCTACTTTTTCGCAATCGCCTCCAGCACACGCCGCTCGATGGTGGTGAGAGCCTGTTGTTGTTCTGGCAACAGCGGCATCTGGCGCAGCCGTGCGATGGCCCGCACGGCGATGTCCGGGCGCCCCTGTGTGTCCGCCCCGCAAAGCGAAGAGAGCGCCGAGACGCGCCGCTCCTGGAGCAGTTGACGCTCGGAATCATTGAGCACGCGTGCGGACAAACCCCGCGCATCAAGTAACGCGTCGATGCGCTCGACGACCCCTTCTTGAATCACGAGCGCCGCTTCGTGCTGCTCGACGCGGTGCAGCGCGTCCACCAGCTGTTCCCCCGTGTCAATCACCTGCGGAAAACGTGTTGTGTCGGGTTCGTTCCAGACCTCTGTCAACGCGGTGACAACTTCCAGGGATTTCCACGAAGGCCCTGACAACTGCGCTTCGCGCAGAAGGACGTTGGCAATCCGCCCGTCCTTGCGCCCATAGTCGGGATTTCGTTCCCGCAGCGTTCGCAGCGCGTCAATCGCGCCTGCCCGGTCGCCTACCCGTTCCGCCCAGTTGGACTCGTGGATGTACGCTGCCGATACCGAATCCGCCTCAAAACGAAAGTTCGGGTCAAACATCCGTGCATTCACTTCGCGGGCGCCGGCGACGTCGCCCCGCACCAATCGCGCGATGCTAAGTTGGTTGACGACGCTCCAGTACGACCAGGCCAACTTCTGCTTCGCATCGGGGTCGGACTCAAAGGCTGCGAAAGCGTCCTCGAACGCTTTCGCCGCGTCGTCACGCTTGCCGTCGTCTTCGAGAAACTGCGCCAGAATCCTCAGCGTGTCGGCGCGGTCTTCGGCGGAACATGGAGTGGCCAAGTACCCCCGGAGCAGATCGATCGCGTCGGCAAGATCGCCAGAATTCGCTTTTCCCACCGCTTCGTTCCGAACACGCCGCCCCGCCGTCTCCGTGACACGCACTTTCCCGTCCGGGCCCATCTCGGCTAGGACCAGCTTGCCAAACTCGTTGACGTACACCCGCTGACTTACGGCGGTCGCTCCGCCCGTGGCGGTAGACCGCCTTGAGTCCGGCTTATCGCTTGGCGCGCTCCGGAACGCCGATCCCCTCGTAACGAACGCAACGGCCGCGACCATGCCGCACAAGGCCAACACAGCAAGGATGATTGGTCGTTGCCGCGACACGTGGCTTCTCCTGCTTTTCCCTTTCCGCACATTGAACATCTGAGCCACACTGTTTTGGAACGAACTCAACACGGCCCGTCATAGCAATCCCCCGCCTCCGCCGTGCTGCACGCCCCCCACTCGTACGTGTGCATCTTCGTAATGGGGGGCGAGTAGATGTGCAGCGTCACCAGGTCCTGGTCCGCCGCCTCCATGTTCGCCACCTGGTGGATGTCGTTGTCCGCCGCGGCACACACGTAGCCCACCGGCATCGTTACTGTCTCACTCGGACAGACAAGACCGCTGGGGGTTTCGCGGAAGCGGATCTCCGTCCCCGTCCCCTCCACCACCTTGAACGCGCACGAAACGCCGCGGTGGTCGTGGATGGGCGTCCGGTGCCCGCTGTGCCAGCAGTTGGCGAGGAGTTCATACCACGGGCTGCGCGAGATCGTGTTCCGCCGGTACCCCTTCACCCCGAACACGCACGACGCCGCAATATCCGCACGCGCCACCCGCAATTCGCCCAGCAACTTCGCCAGCGTCTCCAGGCACGCCCGATCTTGAAGCCCGTCCAGGTACCCAATGAGTGTCGCGAGCGCCGGGAACTTCTCACGCGGGGGTGTCCCGCCCATACAGCCGGGTGCGGGGGCCTGGGAAGAAGCCGCTGGAGTGGCACGCGTCATACCCAAAGCATACACGACCCCGCAAGGGCCGCATAACACCGCCGAGAAGCGTGGGCCTCGGACGCGGCGCCCCTACCCCCCCACGCGACCCCGCGTGTCGCTGCCCGACTTCTCCACCATCCCCACAAGCGCCGCTGTCAGCCTCTCGGCAAACGCCCGCTGATCGCAGATCACCGACGCCGCCAATCGCCCGCGCAGCGTGCCCCGGTGCCCGGCGAGCGCCGCGGGATCCCGCGCCAAAGCCGCCGCCTTCTCCACGTATTCCTCCGGTGTCCGCGCGATCCACTCCTCCGCCCCGATATTGGTCAGCAGGCTCACCCCCACCCGCGACGCGTGCCGGTTGCCCGCCAGCGTCACCACCGGCACCCCCATCCACAGCGTCTCGCACGTTGTCGTCGTCCCGTGGTACGGGAATGTGTCCAGCGCCACGTCCACCCCGCTGTACATCGCCATGTGCTCATCGAGCGACTCCTGAGGCGGCATGAACCGCACCCGCCCGCCGTCCCCCGCCGGGATACCCCGCGCCTCAAACTCCGCCCGCAGCACGCGCGACCCCTCGGGGTCTGCAAACTCCACCGCCTTCAGCACGAGCGCCGCCTCCGGCACTGTGTGCAACAACCGCGACCACATGTCCAGACAGTCCGCACTGATCTTCCTCGCCGCGTTGAACGACGCAAACACAAGCCCTGTGTGCCCGTCCCGCGCCGGCACGGGCGCCCCCTCGCGCGGCCGGTAACAAAGAAAGCACGGGTCCAGCCGCCACAACTTCTCCGTTGCCCGCTCGTCAAACGTCGGCTGCGGCTCTCCATCCACCGCCGGCACCGGCCCGACCGGGTCCGTCAGGCTGTCCACGATCCGCCAGTCGATCGTCCGCAGCCCCGTCGTATCCGGAAACCCCAGATACGTCGCCTGCACCGGCGCGGGCCGGCGCGCAAGCACGCCCAGCCTGTGCCCCTGCGTGTGCCCGGCAAGATCCAGCAGCACATCGATGCCGTCGGCACGGATCCGTTGCGCGACCTCGTCATCCTTCTTCCCCCCCACGTTCCGCCACTGCGCACAGTGGGTGCGTAGGCGTTCGCTGGTCCTGTCCTCCTCACGCATCGTCATGTACGCGTGCACGCTTACCCGTGACCGATCATGGTGCTCCAGGAAAGGCTCGATGAAGAACGCGACCGAATGCGTCCGCAGGTCCGGCGACATGACACCCACGCGCAGCGGCCGCCCGCCCGCGCCTGGAACCACTACCCGCTCCTCCATCCGCGCTGTCTGTCCTTCCATCACCGCGCCGTAATCCCGGAACAGCTTCGCGACCTCCGCCGGGTGCGCCTGAGACAGGCTGATCGCCGTGCTCGCAAGCCCGGACCGGATGCGCGCATGCCCCGGGTACTGCTTGGACCCCTTCGCGAGCAGCTCCATAGCGTCGCGCAGCCTCCCCAGGTTCACCAGCGCCGCCGCGTGCGTCAGGATCAACTGATCGTGCAGCCCGAAAGCAAGCCCCTCCCGGCAGACCTCCTCCGCCCGCGCCCACTGCTTCCGCTCCATCAGGATGTTCGTCACGCCGATCCGCGCGTTGGCGTCGCCGGGGTTCATCGCCATCGCCCGCTCGAACAGCGCAAACGCCTCCTCCCGCGCCGCGCCCGCCCGGTTGTTCGCCACCAGCAGCGCGAGGTTGCAGATCATCCGCGCATCGCCCGGAGGCGGCGACAACTCGACCGCCCGCCGCGCGTAGTACAGCGCCTGCTCCTCCCGCCCCAGCTTCAGCAGCGCATACGCCATCGTGCTCGCGAACTGCGGGCTCGTCGATGCCTTGGCCGCCACCCGCTGAAGCGACGCCAGCGCCTGCTCCGCCTGGCCCCGCTCCACCTGCTGGTGCGCCTGCATGATCTTGGAGGTGATCGCGTCCATCCCCTACACCCCCGCCCGCTTCCGACACGCGTCCCGCCACATCATCCGCACCACACGCGCGAACCGGTCCGCAAACGCGGCCTGATCGCACAGCGGAGAGGCGAGCAGCCTCGCCCGAAGCCCTCCATGCAGTTCCGTTAGCCGGCCCCGGTCCGCCGCCAACCTCCCCGCCTGCCGCGCAAACTCAGCTTCGCTCTCCGCCACAAGGTCCGCAAGTCCCACCGCCCCAAGCAGGCTGGCGCTCACCCGCGACACGTGCAGGTCCCCGGCCATCGTCACCACCGGCACGCCCATCAGCATCGCCTCGCAGGTTGTCGTCGTGCCGTTGTAAGGAAACGTGTCGAGCGCGATATCCACCCGCTCGTACACCCGCAGGTGCTCGTCGAGTGTCTTCGTTCGCGCAACGATCTCGATACGCGAAGGGTCCACGCCCCGCTTCTCAAACCCCGCCCGCAGCTCACGGTCGCCGATGCCCCCCGGTGTCGCGTGCCCCTTCAAGAGCAGGCGCGACCCGGGTACTTCGCGCAGCACCGCCGCCCACAGGTCCAGCGTCTTCTGGCACACCTTCTTCGTCGCGTTGAACGACCCGAACACGATCGGCCGATCCCCCGCCAGGCCCTGCCACCGCACCTCCGGCAGGTTCTCGCCCGGATCAAAGCACAAAAACGGCCCCGCTCCATATTCGTCCAGCCGCGCCAGCCGCTCCGTGTGCCACCGCTCGCTCCCGGCGGCTGCCGGGTCCGTCACGCCGTCCACGATGCGCCAGTCAATCGTCTTCAGCCCCGTCGTGCACGGGTACCCCAGCCACGTCACGCCCACCGGCGCGGGCTTCCACGCCATCGCCCCCACCCGAGAGCTCCCCGTGTGCCCGCCCGTCTCGATCATGATGTCGATGCCGTCCCGCGCCGCCGCCTTCGCCACTTCCTCGTCCGACAACCCGTTCACCACGCGCCACCGTTCCTGCCCCACCATCGCCCGCAGCCGCGGGCTCGTCGTCGCGTCAGGGTGCGCCGTGCTGTCGTACACAAAGAGCTCGATCTCCCCGCCACCCCTGCTCGTGAGCAAGTGCCTGAACAACGAGCTCAGGAAAAACGAGCATGAGTGCGTCCGCAGGTCCGCCGACACCACCCCCACCCGCAGCGCCCGTTCCGGGTCATAGTCCGTCACCCTGTGCACCACCTCGCCCCTCGCGAACGAGTCAAGAATCGCGCCCAGCCGCGTGAGCAACGCAAACTTCGCCTCCGGCCCGATCCCATACGGATAGTTCAACATCCCCGCGAACGTGATCAGCGCCGCCATGTCGTTGGGCGACCGCGCCAGCCCCTCCGCGAGCACGTTGCACGACTCTTCCGTCCTCGCGTTGTCCGCCAGGCACCCCGCGTAGTTGCACACCGCCGTCATGTCCGTCCGGTCCAGCTCATACGCCCGACGCAGCGGCTCCGCAGCCTCCTCCGCCCGCTCCAGCAGCATGTACATCGCCCCCAGCGCGTTCCACGCCGTCGCGTCCCTGGGGTCCAGCTCGCACGCAAGACGGCAGCGTTCGACCGACTCCTCAGGCTTCCCCGTCTTCATGCACACCTGCCCGAGCAGGTTCTGGTGCTTCGAGACATCCGGCGCCAGCGCCACCGCCTTGCGGATGAAAAAGTCGCACTGTGCCACCTTCCCCTGGAACCACAGCGCCACCGCCAGGAAAAAGTTCGCCCGCGCGTCGTTGGGGTTCCGCGTCAGGTACCGGCGCATCAAAACCTCAGCCTGACCAGGCTCGCCCCGCGTCAGGTGGGCGTCCGCCTTTTGGATGAGGTCCTGCTGCTGGGCCGGTCCTTGTGCCATGCGTGGCCCACAGTATGAGCCTCTACGATTCCGTGTGAGCGACGCACGACGCAAACGCCCGATGGACGACGACCCCAACGACCCGCGCGCCGAAGACCTCGACCAGTTCTCCGGCGTCACACGCACCTGCCCCGAGTGCAGCGCCGAGGTCTACGACGAGGCCGAACTCTGCTGGAAGTGCGGCCACGCCTTCAGCAACGACCCAAAGCCCATGCCCAAGTGGGTCCTCATCGTCGCGATCCTCGTCGTCGCCGCCATACTCGTCACCATCCTCCGCGGCGTGATCTAATCTACTTCCCATGGAACGTGTCCGCATCACCGACGTCTCCCCCCGCGACGGCCTGCAGAACGAGCCGGGCATCATCCCCACCACAGACAAAGTCGAACTCATCCGCCGCCTCTGCCTGACCGGCGTCGACGAAGTCGAAGTCACTAGCTTCGTGAGCCCCAAGTGGGTGCCCCAACTCGCGGACGCCCAGGAGGTTTGTGCATCTCTTTCCCCCCTCCCTCCGGGAGGGCGCATCGGAGGGCACCCCGTGTTCTCGGTGCTCGTGCCCAACGAGAAGGGCATGGCCTCGGCGCTCGATGTGAACGCGCGACGGCACGTGCTATCCAAAGTGTCCGTCTTCACCGCCGCCAGTGAAACGTTTTCAAAGAAGAACACCAATGCGACCATCGCCGAAACACTCGAGCGTTTCGTGCCGGTGATGGAAGTCGCACACGACGAATCGCTCCCGGTCCGCGCCTACATCTCCTGCGTCATCGCCTGCCCTTTTGAAGGCCCGATCTCCCCCGCCGCCGTCGCGCACGTCGCCCGCCAACTCGTGGACCTGGGTGCCGACGAGATCGATCTCGGCGACACCATCGGCGCCGGCACGCCCGACACCATCCGCGCCATGCTCGCCGCCGTCCGCGCAGAACTGGGCGACTCGTGGCTGCCCGCCCACCGCCTCACCCTCCACCTCCACGACACCTTCGGGCGCGCCGCCGACTGCGTCAATGCCGCCCTCGACTTTGGCGTCCGCTCCTTCGATGGCTCGGTCGCCGGCCTCGGCGGCTGCCCCTACGCCAGCACACCCGGCAAGCGTGCCCCCGGCAACATCAGCACCGAACTGCTCGTCCAGACCATCCACAACGCGGGCTACACCACGGGCGTCGACACCGCCCGCCTCGCCGAAGCCGCCGACTTCGCCCGCTCCATCGTCGCCGCGAGCCGCTCAACCCGCGCGGAGGAAGCCTAATCCCCAAGCCGCTGTTCCGATGCTCAACCGACCTGCACACAACAGCCCAGCCCAAACCCCCGCCCCCGCACCGTCTTTCACCCGCTTCCTCTCCGTGCTCTCTGTGTTCTCTGTGGTGAAGTGTTTTTATTCCGTCACCGTCCGCGGGTCCTTCCCCTGCTCCATCGCCTCCACCTTGTGGATGCGCCGCGCATGCCGCCCGCCCTCAAACGGCGTGGCAATGAAAATGTCCGCAATCTTCTCGATGATCCGCTGACCCAAGAGGTCCGCGGACAAGCACAGCACGTTCGCCGCGTTGTGGCTCCGAGACAGCTGCGCCGTCAGCTCATCATGCACCACCGCGGCACGCACCCCGGGGATCTTGTTCGCCGCGATGCTCATGCCGATGCCCGTCCCGCACAGCAGAATCCCCACGTCCGCTTTGTGCTCCGCCACCGCCTTGCCCACCAGGTACGCGCGGTCCGGGTAGTCCGCGGGTGGGCCTGAAATGTCGCCCAGCACCGTCGCCTCGTGCCCCTCGCGGGACAGCTTCTCCTGCAACTGCTTGATCCCCGTGTACCCGCGATGGTCGGCGGAAAGAACGATGCGCATCGAAACTCCTTCCTACTTCACCAAAGCCTGCAACCCCGCCAGCCGCTCCCGCACGAGCGTACGGAGCCGCTCCGCACACGCCCGGTACGCCTCCAGAGGCCCCCCGATCGGGTCCGGAATGTCCTTCCCCGAAGGGTCCAGCACCTGCACCTTCGCCGCCGCTCCAGGCGCAACCTCCAGCACCCGCGCCCGGTGCGCCGCCGTCATCGTGTACACCGCGACGGCCGCCTCAACCAATTCCCGCGTCAACGCCTGCGACCGGTGCCGCCCCGGGTCCACGCCCAGCTCTTCCAGCGCCTGCCGCGCCTCGGGCGTCATCCCATGCCCAGTCCCCGCCGACACACCCGCTGACTCCACCCGCACCGCGCGCCCCTTTCCGCGCGACGCGTCCTTGATGAACTCATCCCGCGCAATCGCCTGCGCCATCGGGCTCCGGCACGTGTTGCCGGTGCACACAAACAGGATCATGGGAGTGGCCGAAGAGTTCATGACTGGTGAGCGCCCACCGCGCACCCCGCGCGGGCACGGTTCTCCGCAAGGTGCCGGTACACCACCGTAGCAACGTGCGATATCCCCGGCACGTACAGCAGCAACGCCGGCGCACACCCCACCGGCGTCTGCAGCAGCGCCCGCCGCACCGCGGGAAAGCCCACCAGCACAGCGCCCCCGCGCGTCCGCATCGGCATGCCCCGCATCGCGACGTCCATCGCCACAGGCAAAGTCCCGGACGCTACCCGCGTCATGTCCTGGAACTCCAGCCTGCCCAGCCAGTCCAGGGCCATCAGCACCCGCCGCGTCCGCTGGCACATGCCGCACTGGCCGTCGTAATAGCAGGTGTCCCGTGCCACGCCAAATCGTACGCGGCACACCACAAGCCCCCTCCCACTCACGCGCTTTCCCATAGAGGCTCGGGCGCCAGCCGAGTCTGGACTACTTCGTGGCGTTCGGTGAGCGGCACCTGGGGTACCTCCTCAGGCAGTACGTGGCGTACTACCACAGGGAGAGGCCGCACCAACGGCTGGGCAACGCACTGCTACCGACAAACCCGAGGAAACCGACGGCGAGATCAAAGAAATGCTCGTCGAAGGCCGGACCCGAGCGACATCCAGGTGCCGATCCCGAACACGCGCCGCGGGTCGCCTGCAAGCAGCGGCTCGGTGGTGTGCTCAAGCAATACGAGAGGAAGGCCGCGTGAATCGACGCAAATGCCTCAAAACGTCCATGCGGCCAGTGTTTTCGAACACCAAAGACGGTTGCACGGTTTCTCACCCGCGCTTGCCGTCCCATTGCCTACACGACGTCGCAGCACCAGATGACAGGACTTCGCACGCACCGCTGAATCCCAAAATCTAGCCCACGTCAATGGCCACCGGCTCCCAGTCCGCCGCCCACTTCTTTGACTTGCAGAACTGGTAGAACTTCTGAGATACGACCAAGTACCGCTGCCAGGGTGATGCTTGGTGTTCGAAGGTCACCGCGATGTCGAACGGTTCGACCCCTTTGAGCTCGCTGTCGAGGTAGTGCAGGCGATCATCGTCTTCTGTTGGGTTGCTGAACCACTTCCAGCCCTTCCAGTCACGTGCGACGACGTTGCCGTTGCCGTCGGTGTGTTTCATGGTGGGCGACAGAGGTGGCAGCGTCAGGTCGCTCCACAACTCCCACCACTGCGGGCTGTGGTGCTCCCATGAAAGCACCTCAGGTGGCCCCACATCTGAATACTGTGCGGGCTTGGTTGGGCGGAAAGTAAGGTGTAGAAACCCCTGCGCGAGCAGCTCGTCGCGCGTCTTGCTGGAGACGATGACGCTCTTGTCCGCGCCTACAAAGCGAGCCTTGTTTCCAAGGCTGTTGATGGGCACCAGGATCGTGCCGGTGTCGATATGCTCACGGAGCACCCACTTGAGATCTTTGATTGGTTGCAGTTCGATGCAGCGGGAGCTGTCGAAGTCGGAGTCTTCTTTAATGTAATATTTGTGGACGCGATACTCTTTCCCTCCTGACTTTTTACTGTCGGTGCCGTACACATGCTCTTTGAGCCCTGCCACGCGATGTAGTACATCAATCACTTCGCGTAATTTAGTATCCTCAGGTGGACGACATATTTCAAAAAACACGCCGTACTGTAATGGACACTCTGGCGCGACTCTCTGCAACTGAGCGAATGCCCTATCTCGTGCCCAATCCAGGGCGCGGCGCGCTCTTCCCTTGCGCGGGCGCCGTCCCTTGGCCTACGGCTTGGTTCACCTTGATC
>CALLYM010000140.1 GCA_937858155.1 uncultured Phycisphaerales bacterium
GACTCGCTCATCAAGCAGGTTGAGAAGCACCGATTGGGCCCTGCAGAGGACGACACGCTGGTTGTGGAAGTCTGGCGTCCTCTCCGTGCCAACGACGAAAGCTCCAAGAGTGGGATCTTCCGCGCGACCGAAGCTGCGAAGCGTGCCCTGAGCGGCACCGGCAGGTTTGCGGCGGCGCGTGGATAATCCCTGCGCCGCAGGGCCCGTTTCTCTCAGTCCTTCACACCTTCGACTCCGTCCTTGTCCGTGTACTTCCGCATGGCCTGTTCCAGGTCCACGCCATTGATGTTGGCGAGGGTGGTGAGCCACGCGATGACGTCGGCAAATTCCTCTGCGAGGTTGGCGCGTTCTTCGGCGGTGGGGGTCTTGCCTGGAGCGTTGTTCTGGAGCGCGGTGGCAAGCTCCCCGACCTCTTCCATAAACCACATGAACGTGCCGGGTGTGCCCCGGGCGGCGTCGGTCGAGAGATACCGCTCACGGATAGTGGACTGGAACGCGCGGAACGTAAGGGGAGATTGCATGGAGGAGGCTAGGTGGAGCCCGCCTGCAGCTTTGAGGGATGCGTGGTAGGGGAAAGTTAGAGTAAGGCAGGGGGTGCCCACTGTGTTGCCTACGAGCGGCGTCCGGCTAATATTCCCCCCTTGCCCTCCGGGCCTTCCGGCCGGTGGGCGTTGCTATCAGGACCTTTGCCACCATGCCGACGATCAACCAGCTTGTCCGCAAACCCCGCCGTTCCCTCGCGAAGATCAACAAGGTCAAGGACCTTGTTGGCTGCCCTCAGAAGCGCGGCGTGTGCCTCATCGTGAAGACGACCACCCCGAAGAAGCCCAACTCGGCGTTGCGCAAGATCGCCCGCGTGCGACTGTCCAACGGCAAGGAAGTCACCGCGTACATCGGTGGCGAGGGGCACAACCTGCAGGAGCACAGCATCGTGCTGGTTCGCGGTGGACGTGTGCGCGACCTTCCCGGCGTGCGGTACCACATCGTCCGCGGCACCCTTGACTGCCTGGGTGTTGAGAACCGCAAGCAGGGCCGCTCCAAGTACGGCGCGAAGCGCGCGAAGAAGTAATCGACAGCCCGCGGGTGAGAGCCCGTGGGCTTTGTCTTTGCACCCGGGGTGCGTGCCACGGGTGCCGACAATTGAGCAAGGCAGTAATCCGCGGAGTGGTCACCCAGCCCCCGCGGGTGAACGTTCGGGAGCAGTCTACCGGCTCCCCCAGCCAGAAGGAGTTCCAATATGGGCGGCAAGAAGTTCACATCGGCAGAATCCCAGCTCCGCCCGGACCCGCGTTACGGCGACCGTGCGTTGGCCCGATTCGTCAACTGCATCATGTACGACGGGAAGAAGTCTGTCGCCCAGCGCGTGATCTACGACGCGATGGACATCATCCAGGACAAGCTCGGCAAGGAGACCGACCCCAACGCTCCCAAGGAAGCGATCGAGGTCTTCCGCCTCGCGATCGACAACGTCAAGCCATTCGTGGAAGTCCGCAGCAAGCGCATCGGTGGCGCCAACTACCAGGTGCCCATGCCCGTGAACCGCAAGCGCCAGCAATCGCTCGCCTACCGCTGGATCATCGAGGCGGTCCGCGGCGAGAAGGGCCGTCCCCTCGCCAATAAGCTTGCGGACGAGCTGTATTCTGCCGCGAAGAAGGAAGGCAAGGCGATGACGACCCGCGATCAGACGCACCGCATGGCTGAGGCGAACCGCGCGTTCGCTCACTTCGCAGGCTGATCTGCCTTTCACGGACCACGAATCTCACCAACCCGGGCGTTCTGCCCGGGTTTTTCGTTGGGGTGGGCGGTCAACGTGTCCAGCCGCGGAGGGTCTCCAGCGCGGTTCCTGCCTTGTCGCTTGTGTATTCGCGGATGACACGTCCGCTGCGAATGTAGATGGTGCTGGCGGATTCGTCGATGCCTACACCCACGTTGTCAAGCAGCCCGCCTGAGACGCTCGTCACCGCGAGCGTGCAGACCGGAACGATGGGCGTCCCAAGGCCCTGCAAGTGAACTCGGGCGCAGGGGGTATCGCACAAGAGCGCAAGGACTCCCGCAATCCTGTCTGATTCTTGCGGGCTGAGCGGCTTGTCGGCGTTGGTCCATCCGTCGATGGTGCGGGTGAATTCCGCTGCGGGCACGCCCGACCCAGCGAGAGGTGTCGCGAAGTCGAATGCGCCGTCGGCTGGCAGCACACGGAGGCGCGACACGTCCGCGCTGGGGCTTTGCACCGCACGCTTCGAGACGTAGAAGTCAGGGGTCTTTGCGATAGCGGTGACGGAGGAGCCGTCAACGGCTGCCTGCACCGGTCCCCACGCAACACCTCCTGCCCCATCTGGCCGGTTTACGGCGAGTGTTTCCTTGCGAGCGATCGCCGACGCATAGAAGGTCTCTTGCGCTGTGTCGGCCGCGGAACCTATCGTCACCTCGGTGATGAGCCGCACCGACGTGCCGCCGGGGCCGGACGCCGCGAGGCGAGAGGTCCGCGTGATGGTGGCCACTGGATCGCGAAGGTTCGTGAGCGGGGCGGCTGGTTCCTGCTTCGACACAAACTTTTTGGCTGGCAGGCTTGCGCTCAGCAGTTCCTTCATGGCCGCCGGGTCCACTGGTGCGGGGACCGGGAGCATCAGGGTCCACTTTCCGTCTACCTGTTTAAACGCGAGCGTCGCGGAGTTTGTCTGCACCCGGATGTCCGTGGGCGTGCCCGGCGCGGCGAGCAGATCGGCCCGACGCCAGAGAAGCGTGCTGCGGGGCTGGAAGAGGTCGGTGGTGGCAGTTGGTGCGGAAACCTCGATCGCGTTTCCGTCCTGCAGGACTTCGTACACCCGTGTTGTCCCGCCCAGGGACTGAGAAGCGATGCGCAGCGTGAGGTCGGGCGAGTTTGGGATCGTGAGCAAGAGGTCGGTGGTTGTGTCCGCGGGTGGAGGGAGGGTGGGCGTGCCCGGCAGCCGTGAGAGGTCGCGGATCATCCGGAGCGCGCCCTGGACAGCGCCCGGTTCCGCGGGCCACGCTGTCTCACCTGCGCCGCCCGTGATAAGCCATGCATCAAGGGAGGGATCAAGCACAAACGTCACGGACTCACCACGCTGTCCAATGGTGAATCCGGTCGCGTTTGTTGCAAGGGGCAAGCGGGAGTTGATGGAAGTGACGGAGGGCGCCGGGCGCTGTCGGAGAGCGACGTAGGTGATTCCGCCCAGCAGGAGCGCCGCGATAAAGGCGGTTGTCGCTGTGCGTGCGTTCACACCCTGTCACCCTCGGCGATGGCGCGGAGGACTTTGAGCGCCCGGTGCCCGCGGTACTGCCCGATCTGTGCGAGGTACTTCTTCTCACCCTCCACGCAGATCACAACGGGGCTCGTGCCCATTTTCTCGGTCACGACGATGTCGCCGGGGGTGAGTGCCAGGAGCTCCTTGACCGTCATGGTCGTCTCAGCGAGCATGCCGGTGACGTTCATAGGTGCCCGGTGCAGGTTCTTGGAGATGGTGTCTTCCGTCTCCTTGCTGCGCTGGTTTTTCGCGGCGGAAAACCAGTTCTGACTGGACAGGTGATCCATGAACGGTTCGATGACGTTGTACGGGATGCAGAGGTTCATCGTGCCGGCGCGGCTCCCCAGCTTGAGCTCGAACGCGATCACCACCACGACCTCGTTGGGGGGGACGATCTGCACCAGTTGCGGGTTGCTCTCACTGGCGGACACGGCGAACTGCATCTCGCGGATCTTCGCCCAAGCCTCCGACAGCGCAGCCAGGCCGCGGTTCGTGACGTTGTTGATCAGGCGCGCCTCGATCAGCGTCATCGGCCGCTGCGGGATGAAGAGTTCCTGGTTACCGCCGCCGAGCAGGCGATCGATGATCGGATAGATAATGAGCGGGCTGATTTCAAGGCACATCTGCCCTTCCAGCCCCTCCGCTGATACAAGGTTGAACGATGTGGGGTTCGGCAGCCCGCTGGTGAACTCGCTGTAGGTCATCTGTTCGCACGTGGCGACCTTGATTTCGACGATGGTGCGGAGATACGCCGAGAGTGCGACGCCGAAGTTACGGGCGAATGCCTCGTGCAAAGTCTGGAGTGCCCGCATCTGGTCTTTCGACACACGCTCGGGCCGCTTGAAGTCGTACGCCTTCACCTCGGTCGAGTCGGGGTCGCGCGGTTTGCGGCTGAAGATCGCGTGGGCGGGTCCCGCGTCGAGGAGCGGCGACTCGGCGTCACCCGCGGCAGCGTTTGCCAGGAGCGCATCGATATCGCTTTGGTCCAGAAGGTCGGACATCCGCCAACACTATCGGCTTTCGGGGTCCTTTTGGGTGAGGATGGGGCGTACCGTACAGGAACGCTCTGGACGACGTCGGCGTACAACCAGGCGCCCGTGAGAAAGCGCGAACAAATGCCGAACATTGAAAGATTCATCCGCCTGACGACGATGTGCCTTTCCGTCTTCTTGACGATGTTGGCGGCACGCGCCGCTCATGCTCAAGGGGAGGGCCCTGTTGCGGTGAGCGCCTCCGCAAACGCAGTGGAGGCCGCGCCGGGTGGTGACTTCGTGGTTGCCGTCACGCTGGACCACCGGGAAGGCTGGCATACCCACACCAACGACCCCAAGATTCCGAGGAGTTGGGGCGACTTTGAAGCCATCCCCACTGAGATTGAAGTCGTTTCCGGTGCGGGAATATCGGTTGGACCGCTGCAATGGCCGAAGCCTCACTTCATTTCGATGGACCTTGCAGGGACGGGCCGGCCGGAGAAGTACGGCGTTTTCGCCGGCAAAGCGACGGCATTCATCCCCGTGAAGGTGAACCCAACCGCTTCGGGCCAGGCACACTTGAACATCCGCATCGCATTCCAGGCGTGCGATGATTCCACCTGCGTGAAAAAGCGCGTTCAGGAACTTCAAGTCAATGTACCCATCAGCGCAGCCGCAGTTGCAGCGAAGAATGTCGCGGACTTTGCCGGCTTCGAAGCTTCTGTCTTTGCGACAGGTACTTTCACGGGTGTTCCCGAGACCCGCGATGCGACGCCCCCCAAACCAGCGGTCGCCCAGGCAGCGCCCGGGACGTTCTTCGGTATCCCGCTTCCGCGCGGCGCAGGGCTTCTCGCTGTGCTCATCTTGTTCCTGCTCGCTGCGGCGGGCGGGCTGATCCTGAACCTCACGCCCTGCGTGCTGCCTGTGATCCCCCTCAAGGTCATGGCGCTCTCCCAACATGCCGGCTCGCCGGGACGCACGCTGTACTTGGGCGCATGGATGGCGGCGGGGGTCATCGCGTTCTGGGTGGGCATCGGAATTCCCGTGATCGTGTGGAGTTCTTTCGGCGATCCCTCCCGCATCTTCGGCATCTGGTGGGTGACATTTGGGCTTGGTGTGATCATCACGCTGCTCGCCCTGGGGCTGATGGGCCTTTTCTCGCTTTCTCTGCCGCAAACTGTCTATATGCTGAACCCGAAGGCCGACACGGCGCCCGGGAGTTTCCTGTTCGGCATGATGACGGCCGTTCTCGGCCTGCCATGTTTTGGCTTCGTGGCGGGTGCCCTGCTCGCGGCCGCCGCAACGCTCCCGAAGCTTGTGACACTCATCGTGTTCGCCGGCATCGGGGCGGGCATGGCGCTGCCGTACCTGGTTCTGGCATTGCGGCCCGCGTGGATCAACAAGATCCCGCGTACCGGTCCGGCGAGCGACCTGGTCAAGCAGGTCATGGGGTTGTTGCTTGTTGCCGCCGGACTTTACTTTGTCGGGTCTGGACTTGTTGGTCTGGTTGCGGACAAGCCGTACTTGGGCCGCCTGCTCCACTGGTGGGCGGCGGCTCTCTGCGGCGTAATCGCGTCGTTGTGGCTGGTGTGGCGGACCTACACGATTACAAAGAGCACCGCGCGTCGCGCCGTATTTTCGGTTCTCGGGCTGGGTATCGCGGTCGGGGGCGTGTGGTTTGTGAACGACCTGACGGAGAGCGCCAAGGCGTCACGCTGGGTGCCCTGGACTCCCGCGGCGTTCGAGCAGGCGCGAAGCGAAGGGAAGGTCGTCGTGGTCGACTTCACCGCAGAATGGTGCATCAATTGCAAGGGACTTGAATCGCGGGTGCTCTCGAAGGACCCGGCTCGGACCGCGTTTAACGCCAAGGACGTCGTCCTGCTCGTCGTGGACTACACCGGTGAGAACCCATCGGGCGAGGACTTCCAGCGCACGCTGAACCGCACCGGGATCCCGCTGCTGGCGGTGTTCGGGCCCGGCACGTCGGGCCCATGGTTGGCCAACGCCTATACGGGCGACCAGGTAGTGGCGGCCATGGGCCAGGCCCGGGGCCCGCAAACCGTTTCGAAGTAGCCCTTTTCTGACCCCGCCAATCCCCCATTTGACGTTTGGCGGGAACGGGTCTAACTTTCCTCCCCGGGTCGGACGATGGTCTTGCCGGGAAGTTGGTTATGCGGGCGTAGCTCAGTGGTAGAGCGCTACCTTGCCAAGGTAGAAGTCGAGGGTTCAAGTCCCTTCGCCCGCTTTGGTTAAGCTTGACCGTTTGAGGACCGGCCGGAACGCACGCAGCGTATCCGGTCGGTGTGTTTTTGGATACGCGAAGGCACCGCTCAAGCGTGGAGTGACATCCCCGATCGCCGAAAACCGCATGGAAGCGGTGGGCAACGAGTGCCCCTTTTCGGAGGTACCGTTGTGCTCTCACCAGGGAAGTTAATGACCCAACCAAGGAGCGACCAGGGTAGCGGTGCGGGCGGCCAGGCGTTGGTCACGGTGCTGCTCGCGCGGGCTCAGTCAGGCGACGCCCGAGCAACGGACGAACTGTTCCCGATCGTGTACGACGAGCTCAAACTGCTCGCCCAGAAGTTCCTCAAGGGTGAGAGCCGTGCGCAGACGCTGCAGGCCACCGCGCTCGTGCACGAGGCCTACATGAGGCTCGTGGGTCCGACCGAAGTGACCTGGGACAACCGGGCCCACTTTTTCGGCGCGGCCGCGCGGGCGATCCGGCGCATCCTTACCGACCATGCCCGTGAGCGCAACCGCCTGAAACGGGGCGCAGGAATGAAGCCCGCGGCGCTGGATGATCAGGCCGTCGTCGCGCCGGACACAGGAGGGGTGGATGTTGCGGCATTGGATACGGTGCTCACCAGGCTCGCGGCGATTGATGAGCAGAAGGCACGGGTTGTCGAACTTCGGTTCTTCGCGGGGCTGACGGTGGATCAGACGGCGGCGGCCCTGGGCGTTTCGCCCAGCACGATCGCGCGGGACTGGCAGTTTGCGCGGGTGTGGCTGCATCGCGAGCTGGAGAGCATGCAGGATGATGCGTCGCAAGGTGGTGGGGAGGAGCGGCGCCGGGGTGGTGACCGGTGAGTGTTCCTCCACAAGACAAGCCCCCACCCACCTCGGCCGCCGAACGCCTGAAGCGCGCCGAACGTGTCTACTTTGAGGTCGCGTCGCTGCTCCCCCATGAACGGGACGCAGCCGTTGCGAACGCGTGCGGCATGGACACCGCTCTCGCGTCCGACGTCCACGCGCTCCTGCGGGCCGGCGATCAGATCGGGGGGTTCCTCGAGCGCCCCGCACTGGGAGGACAGATCGGCAAGCTCGCGGAGGTCGCGGGGTTCACTGATGAGATGCTTGGCCGCACGCTTGGTTCATACCGCGTGGAGCGGCGCATTGCGAGCGGAGGCATGGGCACCGTGTACCTCGCGGTGCGTGCGGACGGGCAGTTCCAGCAGCAGGTCGCCATCAAGGTGGTCAAGCGCGGGATGGATAGCGAGGAAGTGCTGCGCCGCTTTGCAGCCGAACGGCAGACACTGGCCGCCCTCGACCACCCGAACGTTGCGAGGATGTTTGATGCGGGGATCACGGAGGATGGTCGGCCGTACCTGGTCATGGAGTACGTGGACGGGGTGCCGATTGACGAGTTCTGCGACGTGCAGCGGAAAAACGTCAAGGACCGTCTGCGGCTATTCCGGACTGTCTGCGACGCAGTGCACGCGGCGCACCAGGCGCTCATCATCCACCGGGACCTCAAGCCGACCAACATCCTGGTGACCCGCGAGGGCGTGCCCAAGCTGCTTGACTTTGGCATCGCCAAGCTTTTGACGGACGGGCCCGCGGTTCATCAGACGATGGAGAGCGACCGACGGCTGACGCCCGAGTATGCCAGCCCGGAGCAGGTGCGTGGTGACCATGTGACGACGGCGAGCGACGTGTACTCGCTGGGCGTAGTGCTGTACGAATTGCTGACGGGGCTCCGGCCGTACCGCTTTGAGACAAGGTCGACCGATGAGGTACGGCGCGTGGTGTGCGTCGAGGTGCCCCCCGCGCCAAGCCAAGCGGTCACTGTGCGGGTGATGCGCGTGGGCACCGGGACAAAGCCCGAGCGGTTCGGCACGCACGCGGGCGCTCCGAACCAGCCGGAAAAGGCGGCGGCCGACGCGCCGAGCACACGGGGTGTGTCGTCCACGCGGCTGCGGGGGCTGCTCCGCGGGGACCTTGACACCATTGTGATGACCGCCCTCCGCAAGGAGCCGCCGCGCAGATATGCCAGTGCGGAGCAGTTCTCCGCCGACATCGGGAGGTTTTTGGCGGGCATGCCCATTACAGCGAGGAAGGACACACTCCCGTACAGGGCAGCCAAGTTTGTCCGTCGGAACGCGGTCGCCACGGCCCTTACAGCGGTCGCAGCGATGCTGCTGGCGGGCGCGACCCTGGTGCTTTATCAGCAGCGCCAGGAGTTGAGGGTGCAACGCGCCGAGCTGATTGCGGGAAATACCAGGCTGGCGGAGACGCGAGACTTTCTCGTCGCCATGATCTCTCAGGGCGAAACGGGCAAGCTGGGTCCGAGCGCTCCGCTCTCTGAGGTCATGACCAACGCGCTCACGCGACTGCGCGAATCACCTCCGCGGGATCCAGTCACGAGAGCGTCCTTTGAACAGGCTGTCGGGCGCTGCGCCATGCACCTTGGGATGTTAAAGGAAGCGAGGGAGCAGCTGAACGCGGCGGCGGCGACCTTCCGCGCGGAGTTGCCGGCGGAAGCGGACGCCAACATCGACACTCGCCAGGAGCTTGCGGTCCTCGCGTTCTTTGAGGGCGATGCGGCCCACGCAGAGGCGCAAATGCGGACGCTGCTCGCGGAGGAGCGTGCGCGAGCGGGAGGATTGCACACCGCCCGTGAAAGCGACCTGCTGAACAACCTGGGAGCCTGCCTGCGTGATCAGCGGAAGAGCGACGAGGCTCTCGCGGTGCAGCGTGAGGCGTTGGCGGTGCGTGAGGCATTGCACGGGTTTGCAAGCCTCCAGGCCGCCGAATCGCACAACAACATAGGGTCCGCATTGTTCATGAAGGGCGACCTTCCGGGCGCCGTGGAAGAATTCCGCACCGCCATCTCGATCCGGGGTGCGGTGCTGCCGCCCGATCATCCGCTCATTGTGCGGGTCAAGGGCAACCTGGGGCTTGCGCTCGTTCGCAGCGGCAAGAGCGAAGAGGCATTAGCGCCGCTCGGGGAAGCGTTGAACTCGTGGGAGAAGGCGTTTGGTCATCTGCACGCGGGGCGAGTGTCGGTGGCGACTTCGCTCGCTGAAGCTCAACGCAATCTGGGAAGGCACGAGGACGCGGTCCGCGTGCTCTCCACTACCCTTGAGTGGCAGAAAGAGCACACGCCGGACGACACGACCAACCTCGCGGCCACGGAGGCGAACATCGGCGTGACCTTTGCGGAGTCGGGCAAGGATGCAGAAGCCCAGGCAATTCTGGAACGGACTCTGCCTGTGGTGGAAAAGGCGAACTTCAAGACGCTCGCGGGGCGGGTAAGGGAGGCCCTGGCCGGCGTGTACGCTCGCGCCGGCCGCCCTGATGACGCGAAGAAGATAAAGGCGCCTTGAACACGAATCCTCGCCTGTGCATGGCTTTCCGGTCGGTTACCGCTTCCGGCGGCACAGCCACGGCACGCACACCAGAACGGACATGACACCGGGTGTCGGGACAGTAAAGTCCAGGGCAAAGTCGCTGCTTTGGACCGGGCCGGTGATGATCGTCTCGACCTTGTACTTCAGGCGGTAGATTCCGGGCTGGAGATTCCCCGAAAAATCCACGATCTGTGGGGGCGTTGTGGTGTCGAGTTCGAAAAGGTCGTCATTGTTCGTGACGTCGCGAAGTCGGAGTTCGAACTCCTCAAGCAGGCTCGTTCCCGGGCGTGCAAGAGCGTGCAGCGAGAAGGGCGTCGCCTGAGTGATCTGGAAAGTCACGTCAATCAGCACGCTGCCCTCTCCGAAGACGTCATTCCCGTTGTCATCAGTCCCGCCCTCACCCTCAAGGTGGCCGGTCGCACGTACCGTGTTGGGGTTCAGGAGGCAGTCGATTGTGGAACCACCGGAGTTTGTTCCGGTCGTCCCGCCGGGTTGGTTGAACGGTGTGGACGTGAGAAGGGATTGGACAAAGGGGCCAAAGTCGGGGGCGCTGAGCGTGAGCGTCTGCCCGTTCGCGGATGTCGCCGCCGTAATGGTTCGTTCCTGCAAGGTGTAGATGATGTCCGCGCGGCCGATATGCGCGAACGCACCCGCGCCACAGATGGCGGTGAGCGCGATAGCTATCCGGTGCAATCCCATAGAGAAGTATTCCCTCAATCCCAGGGCGCGCGGCGTGGGCCGTGGTGGTTGGCGCCACAATATCATGCGTCAGATTTTGCGAGACGCCAGCAAAGTGGAGGGAATTTTGCAAACTTTGTTCGTGCGATGTCAGGAGGTCGATCCTTCATCGCCGGGCCTTACCCCATTCCGTCATTGGATGCAATTGATCGCCGCGATGAGGCAATAGCCGCTGCGACCGCCGAGGGACCGGTGCCGCCTTGCACCTCCCGCTTTTCCAACGCCGCTTGGGGAGTCAGGCTTGCGAAGACGTCCTGGTTGCAGGAGGGGGCGTGCTGGCGAAGGACCTCAAGAGGCAATTCTTCGAGGGCTTTTCTTAACTCCATCGCGACGCGTACAAGTCGCCCCACCTGCTCGTGGGCATCGCGGAAAGCAACTCCCTTGGAAACGAGGTAGTCTGCAAGTTCCGTAGCGTTGGTGTACCCGCCACGGGCCGCTCGTTCGCATGCCTCTTTTCGGACGTTGATGCCGGAGAAGATGCGGGATACAGCCCGTAGGCATGCGCTCACCTGATTCATCGCGTCAAAGAGCGGCTCCTTGTCCTCCTGCAAGTCCTTGTTGTACGCGAGTGGCAGGCCCTTCATTGTGGTGAGGATGGAAACAAGCGAGCCGGTGATGCGCCCCGACTTGCCGCGGAGCAGTTCGGCGGCGTCTGGGTTCTTCTTCTGCGGCATGAGGGACGAGCCGGAACTGAATGCATCGTCGTACTCAAAGAACGCGAACTCACCGCTGCCGTAGAGGATGAGGTCCTCGCCCAGGCGTGAGAGGTGCACGCTGAGCGTGGCGAGGCAGGCGAGCGTCTCGATGACGAAGTCGCGGTCGCCAACAGCGTCGAGGGAGTTGGCGGTGGGGGAGTCAAAGCCCAGATCGCGGGCGAGTTGGACACGGTCCACCTGATATGCCGTGCCCGCGAGTGCCCCCGAGCCCAACGGGCAGATATTGACGCGCGTGCGGCAGTCGCGCAGGCGCGCGGCGTCACGCGCGAGCATCGCGTCGTACGCCATCGCCCAGTGTGCAAGCAAGATCGGCTGTCCACGCTGCAGGTGCGTGTAGCCCGGGATGATGACGCCAGCCTTGAGTTGGGCGTCGGCAAAGTCCACGAGTGCGCGGCGGGCGGCGGTGATCTCCGCGAGGCGGGCGTCGATGGCGCGGCGCGTCCACATGCGAAGATCAGTCGCGACCTGGTCGTTTCGGCTGCGGCCCGTGTGCAGTTTCTTGCCCAGCGCGCCGACCATCTCGATGAGGCGGCGTTCGACCCAGGAGTGGATGTCTTCGTCCTTGGGCGCGCCGTCTGAGCCCCGCAGCGGTGCATTCGGGTGCTTCTCCACTTCCGCCCGCAAGACCGCCAGTGCTCCCGTGAGCGAGGACAGTTCTTCGGAGGTGATCACCCCCGCGCGGTGGATCGCCTTCGCCCAGCCCGCGCTCCCGTCGATGTCCTCGAGCGCGAGGCGATAGTCGAACGGCAGTGAGTCGTTGAGTTCCTGGAAGAGCGGGTCGGGCCCGCCTTGAAATCTGCCGCCCCAGAGGGCCATGGTGGAGTCCTTGAAAGAATGAGACGGTGAGGAATGAGACGGTCAAAGTGACTAGTTGGCTCGGCCTCTCTGTTTGAGAGCGCGGATGCGTTCGGGCAAACTCAGCAGCCTGATAAACCCGCCCGCGTCCTTCTGGCTGTAGACATCCTCGCCCTCGAAACTCACCATCTTCTCCGCGTAGAGCGAGTTGGGGCTCTTGCGCTGCACCGCCGTCGCCGTGCCCTTGTAGAGACGCACGACGACCTGCCCGGAAACCGGCTCGGCGATCTTCTGAGCGCACGTCCACAGCGCCTCGCGCAGCGGCGTGAACCAGCGTCCGTCGTAGACCAGTTCCGCGAACGTCAGGCCCAGGTGCTCGCGGTAGTGCAGCGTCTCGCGGTCGAGGACGAGTTCTTCGAGCGCCCGCAGGCCCTCCACGATCGTGGTGCCGCCGGGCGTTTCATACAGGCCGCGGCTCTTCATGCCCACGCGCCGGTTCTCGACGAGGTCCACGCGCCCGACGCCGTGTTTGCCCGCGACGACGTTCAGCTTTTCAATGATCTGCCACGCGGGCATCTTTACGCCGTCAAGGGCAGTAGGGCGGCCCGATCGGAATGCGATGGTCACATCCTGGTGCTTCGTCGGTGCCTTCGCGGGCGCCGCGCTCAGCATGTACGCGTCCTGGGGCGGGGCATTCCACGGGTTCTCGATCGTGCCGCCCTCGTGGCTGATGTGCCAGAGGTTGCGGTCGCGCGAATAGATCTTTGTGGCGCTCGCGGTCGTGGGGATCTTGCGTTTCTTCAGGTATTCAAGCATCGCGAGGCGACCCGAGAGATTCCACGCGGGGTGGCGCCAGGGGGCGATGATCTCCATTTCAGGGGCGAGGGCCGCGTACGCGCTCTCGAAACGCACCTGGTCATTGCCCTTGCCCGTGCAGCCGTGGGCGAGGGCGGTGCAGCCGGTCTTCTTCGCGATTCGCACCTGCCCCGCGGCGAGGATGGGGCGGGCGATGGCGGTGCCCAGGAGGTACCGCCGTTCGTACACCGCGCCGGCGATCATGGTGGGCATGACGAAGTCGTCGACGAACTCCTTCTTGAGGTCAACAACGTGGCATTCCTTGGCGCCGCTGTTCTTCGCCTTCTTTTCGACGCCTTTCAGTTCGTCGGCTCCCTGCCCGACGTCGCCTACGACACACACCACCTCGCTCCCCGGAATGTTCTCACGAAGCCAGGGAACGATGCAGGAAGTGTCCAGCCCACCCGAGTATGCCAGTGCGATGCGCTTTGTCATGAGGTCAAGAGCCTTTCAACACAGAGAAAAAACGATTGATTGAGGTCAGTGCAGAACGTGCGAGAGGTATGCGGCACACCATATGAACACAATTGTGGCAACGACGGTCGCGCACAAAGTCCACACCCCCGCTCGGCGAGAAACCATGAAGCCCAGGGCGCCCAGCCCCGCGGCGAGGAGCGCCATCCCGACCATCATCGTGTCAATGGCGATTCGGTAGAGCACCATCAGGCCGCCCGCGGCCTTGTCGCTGAGGGTCATGGAGGAGGTCGCGAACGGGATCACCAACACCGAAACGGCCGATGCCAGTACGAAGGCGATGGACGCGAGCGAAAGGACGATAAACAGGAGGGAACGCAGCCGCTGCTTTTCGTGGTGGGCAATCAGGGCAATGACACCCCCCATCGCGAACGCGCCGAAGATGGTGGCCACCAGCAGGAACTGGGTGAGGGCCTGACCGCGGAAGTGGAGGAGTGTCTGCACGTCGCCCATGGTAAAGTCCGCATTCACGCGCTCGGACGGGCCAAGATGTGGTACATCAGCGCGTTCTGCGCGTGCAGGCGGTTCTCCGCCTGGTCGTACACCACGCTGAATGGTGCGTCCATCACATCGTCGGTCACTTCGACGCCCCGCTGGGCCGGCAGGCAGTGCATGAAGAGCGCCCGCCCCGGCGCGCCCGGCGCACCCCAGGATGAGGCCAGCCCGTTGCTCGCCAAGTTCATGAGGTCCATGTCCACCTGGTAATCGTTGAATACGTGACGCCGCTTGCCCGCCGTGTCTGCCTGACCCATGCTCACCCACACATCGGTGTATACGGCGTGGTGCCCTTCCGCAGCCGAGAGTGTGTTCGAGACCGTCAGCGTGGCGCCGCTGGGTGCGCAGAATGCCCGGCACTCGTCCACGACAGTGGGCTCGGGCTCATAGCCCTTCGGAGTAACGACCGTCATGTCTGCGCCGAGCATGGTTGCGCAGTGCATGAGTGAATGACAGACGTTGTTCCCGTCGCCCACGTACGCCACGCGGAGCCGTCGTCCCTGGTGTTGCATCGACGCCCCGGCGTATTCCCAGAGAGTAAAAAGGTCCGCCAACCCCTGACAGGGGTGGAAGCGGTCCGAAAGGGCATTGATCACGGGCACGCGTGTGTGGAACGCGAGTTCTTCGATGATCTGCTGGCTGTACACCCGCGCGATGATGCAGTCCATCCACCGCTCCAGGTTCTTCGCGTAGTCCTTCACTGCCTCGCGGTCTCCGAGGCGCTGCACGCTGTGGTCCATGTAAATAGCTTTGCCGCCCAGCATGCCCACGCCCGTCTCGAACGTGATCCGCGTGCGCAGCGACGCCTTCTCAAAGATCAGTACAGCGTTGACGCCCTCCAATGCACGCTCGTGCAGGCGTCGGTTCGCCTTCAGGGAGGCCGCCGTCGCAAATAATTCACGTACGCAGCTCGAGGTGAGCTGCATCAGCGTGAGCAGGTCCCGCCCCAACCGTCTCTCGGCGGCCGCCAGCCGGAGCACCAAGCGGCTGGATGAACGAGCCGCCGCGGACACAGCGCGACGAGTGAGGGTGTCGTGTGATCTGACCGACGCCAACTACCGGCTGCTGCACGCCGCCGTGGCCGACTACCGGACCACAAAGATCGACATCCTCAACGCGCTCGTCG
>CALLYM010000141.1 GCA_937858155.1 uncultured Phycisphaerales bacterium
AAGATCCACGCGTGCGCGATCGCTGCGCCCCGTCCGGGGCGCCCGGGTTCGGTCGTGCGTTGTCGGCGGGTCTTGCGGCGGAGCTTTCTGTTTGGGCCGGAGTTACGCCGGCCGGACGCCGCTGCGCGCCGGTCGGAGTCGGGTGCATTCAACCATGTCACACAAGTCTCGCGAGGATTCGCCGTTCCGTTGCATCTCGTGCGGGTGGGAGGTGTCGGCGCAGGCGTTCGGCACGCGGCACCGCAACCACTGTCCCAGGTGCCTCTGGTCGAGGCACCTGGATGACGAGCCCGGCGACCGCGGGTGCGCCTGCCGCGAGGGGATGGAGCCCATCGGGATCGAGGTTCGGCGGGACGGGGAGTGGGCGATCATCCACCGGTGCACGGGGTGCGGGGTGATCAAGACGAACCGGGTGGCGGGGGATGACCTGGAGCGGTCGCTCTTGGCGCTGGCGCTGCGGCCGATCGCGAACCCGGCGTTTCCGTTGGATGATCTGCGGTGAAGCGGCGGCCGGAATTCACTGGCGTGTGCGTGGAGGTGTGAATCTGGGGGACTTGGGAGTGGCCGTCCCAAGCCGTGTGGCGGTCGTTGCTTGCGCGTGCGGACCCCGTGGGTTTCCTTGGAATCGCAGGGAAGAACCCAAGGGAACTGCTTGGGAGTGTGCGACCTCGGGGGGCGATCTGAGGCAAAACGGTACCACAATGAGTGAAACATCCGTCTCTTTTGGGCGGATGGCGCGTCCGTAAGTGCTTATCGGAATTCGGGTTATGACGCCATGAAACGCTTTGTCAATTGAGTGTTCGTGGTTAGTCTCGACCCCGGCGTATCTGTCACGCCGCTCCGCGGTGAGCGGCTTTCGCGTCTCGTGAAGGGAGAAGATCCATGAGGACTCGTACTGGTTTGCTGGCGGCGGGGGTCATGGCGATGCTGTCCGGCGTCGCGATGGCGGATTCGGTGAAGTTCTACGGCGGGGATTTCGACGGGCAGAACGGCCTCTCGGATGAGCGGGGCAACCCGGTCAACGACGCCTGGGTGTTTGATGACTTCAACTGGGCGGGCGGGACGCTGACGAAGGTGTTCGGCAACTACCTGTCGAATGTCGCGACGATCACGGGCATGGAGTTCGAGATCCGCTCCGGGGTTTCGGCGGGCAACGGCGGTACACTGGTGGCCTCCGGTGGCGGCTCCTTCACCTGGGGCGTGACGGGCGCAGGCGGCTTCGGACTTGCCCAGTACACGGGTGTGCTCGACGTTTCGGACTTCAACCTTGCGGCGGGGACCTACTTCCTCGCGGTGCACCCGATCTTCGACGATTCCGGCCGGGCGTTCCTTGCGACCACGGGCGGCGCGAACAGCGTCGGCACTCCGATCGCCAACGGAAACGCGTTCTTCCGCTCCACGTTCTTCAACAGCTACTACGACACGATGCCGAACATCCTTGGCAACGAGGCCGACTTCTCGCAGGGCGTGTACGGGCTGACGATGGTCCCGCTGCCCCCGGCGGCGCTGGCGGGCGGCGCGACGCTCGCGGGTCTGGCCGGGTTCCGGGCGGTTCGTCGCCGGGCCACCAAGGCCTGAAGAGGCGTGAGGCTCCGGTATGCCGGGGCCCTTTGATGAAGTGTGACGCGGACCTCGCCGACGGGCGGGGTCCGTGTGTTTTTGAGGGGGTGGGCGGTGCGACGGCAGGGCAGGGAGAAGGAGCAGACGCCCAGGCCAGAGGCCTGTGCCACGGGAAAGGCAGAAGACCCCTCATCCCCCCATCGCAAAGCCGATGGGGTACTTCTCCCCGCTCTCAGAGCAGAGCGGGGAGAAGGAGGGGGGCACTCACGGTCTGTCTTGTGTGGCATGCTTCCTGCTTTGAGGAAGCATGATCTTCTGCCTCGGGACGCAAGAGCATGCTTCCCCAGAGCGGGAAGCATGCCACTCGGGTGGGTGTGTGGTGC
>CALLYM010000142.1 GCA_937858155.1 uncultured Phycisphaerales bacterium
GTGCCCTGATGAACCGCCGGCAGAAACGTCGAACTCCACAGTTGATGACCGATCACCGGCAGCCCCGGACACAGCACGATATAGCCGGGCAGGTTGCGGTTCTCGGTGCCGAGCCCGTAGGTGAGCCATGAGCCCATCGACGGGCGGCCCGGGAACTTATCGCCGCTCGCCAGCATCAGTAGCGACGGCTCGTGATTCGGCCGGTCGGTGTACATCGATCGGATGACGGCGAAGTCGTCGATCATCGATCCGATGCGGGGGAATATCTCGCTGACCTCGATCCCGCTCTGTCCGCAGCGATGGAACGTGAACGGCGAGCGCATCAGGTTGCCGGTCTTGCGCTCGGTCTTGAGATTGCCCGATGGGGCGGGCTTGCCGTGGTACTTGGTCAGCGCGGGCTTCGGGTCGAACGTGTCCACCTGCGATGGACCGCCGTTCAGGAACAGGTAGATGACTCGTTTCGCGCGCCCGGGAAAGTGCGGCGGCTTGGGGGCGAGCGGGTCGGCCGCGGCGGTTGATGCGCTGTCCGCACGCAGCAGCGACTCGAGCCCGACCATTCCGAAGCCGGCTCCGATTTTGGTGAGTAGTTCGCGGCGTTTCATCATGCGTGCCCCGTCCTCAATCCACAAACAAAAACTCGTTCGAACTCAGCAGCGCTTGCGCGTATGCATTCCAGTTCCCCGTCTTGACGAACTCCATCCCGAGCCGCAGCTCATCGTCATCCGGGGTACGTGTGAACGCCGCGCGATACATGGCGCGAATGCGGCCGCCTGGGTCAGCCACGGCCTCAAAGCGCTTGGCCAGCAGACCCGCCTGCCGCTCCACAAACGAACTGTTCATGAAGTACAGCCGCTGCACCGGAACATTCGTGACATTGCGCGTTTCGGCGGTGTTGTTGGGATTCGGAAAGTCGAACAGCGCCAGCGTTCCATCGCCGCCATTGGCGGCATAGACCGTGTCGGTCGCGGCGACGTCGTGCGCCGTGACGAGCGCGGTCGTAGCGCCGCGCATGAAGTAGTGCGTACCGGTGCCTCCCGGCGACGACTGCAGCGCGGTCAGGCTCTCGCCAAGACCCGTGATGGCGTCGGCCAGACGATCCACACCCTTTTTCATTTCAACGAGGGCGGCGTCAGAGAACATGATTTGCTTTGAAGACATGGGGTTCGTTCCTTTGGGCGATCCCGCGACGGGACGCGTATTTACTTCTTATTTCCTACGGCATTCGGCATTCGTGATTCGGCATTCGGAAACGCTTGCGACGAATGCCGAATCACGAATGCCGGATGCCGCCCACCTCACTTAGCCGTCAATGACGCCGAGGAGCTCGGTCTCGCGCATGATCAGGTGCTTGACGTTCTTGATCTCGACCTCAGTACCGGCGTACTTGGCGAACACGACGGTGTCGCCCTTCTGGACGCTCATTTCACCGCGTTTACCGTTGTCGAGACGCTTGCCGGGGCCTGTGGCGACGACCTCGCCCTTCATGGGGCGTTCCTTGGCGGTCTCGGGCAGGTAGAGGCCGCTGGCGGTCTTGGTCTCGGGGTCCAGGGGCTTGATGAGGATGCGGTCTTCGAGGGGTTTGATGGCCATGGGAAACTCCAAAGAAACTGTGAATAAAGATCAGTGAACAGGGAAAGACACTGGCCCGTCACGGCGGCGAAATGGCCGCCGGCGGGGTTGGTTGCTTGGGTGGAAAGTACTTCGCACGGATGAACTGCACGATGATGGGCAGCACGGACACGGCGATGATGGCGAGAACGACGAGCTCAAAGTTGTTGCGGACAACCTCAAGCTGACCGAACAGTCGCCCCGCCCCGACGCACACGCCCACCCACAGCGCCGCGCCGAGGATGTTGAACAGGATGAACTTGGGGTAGTTCATGGCTCCGGCACCGGCGACGTAGGGCACGAATGTCCGCACGATCGGCACGAACTGGCCCATGATGACCGCCTTGCCGCCGTGCTTCTCGTAGAACGCGTGGGCGGTCTGCAGGTGCTTCCTGCTGATGAGGCGGGCGAAAAACGACGTGGACTCGCCCCGGAAGATCATGGGGCCGGTCGAGCGACCGATCCAGTAGTTGCTCGTGTTGCCGAGCACCGCTGCGAGGAAGAGCACGGGAGCGGCGATGTGGAGCTTCAGCACTCCTGTGCCGCACAGCGCCCCCACCGCGAAGAACAGCGAGTCCCCCGGCAGGAACGGCGTGACCACCAGCCCCGTCTCGCAGAAAACGATGGCGAAGAGCACGCCGTAGACGCCCATGGGGTAGGCGTCGGCGATGTGCTGCATCTTCGTCAGCGGGTCTTTCAGGAGTTGGAGCAGGTGTTCGAGCATCGGGCTGTTGAGGAGTACCGGTGTCAACTGACAGACTGGTGCTTACACCTTCGGGCGCTGCGACGCACCGCCCGCGCCGCCCTTGGCGTGGGCGCTGCCGTGGATGCCGTGCCCCAGGTCACGCTTCTTGGTCACATTGCTAGGGTCGTCCACCGCGCCCTCCATCAGACGCTTGGCGGCTTCCTTGTCGTCCACGGGCTTGTCTGTTGAGGTCAGGCCGGGTATGGGGGCGAACGGGTTGGTTTTGCCACCCTTTACACCGCCAGTGCCGGTCTTGTTGAAGAGGTCGGAGGGCTTGGCCATGGGGTGATCTCCTATAGAACCGGGATCGGGTCGCTGTGCTTGCACAGGCTATCCAGATATCCCCTCATTGCGTCCTGGATGTTTTCAACGGCTTCTTCGTGCGTGTCGCTTTGGATCCAACAGCCGGGGATCGTCGGCACGTAAGCAATGTACTTGCCGTCCTCGTCTGCTCGATGTGGATGCGAAATTTCATTCACTGTTTCATATTCATTTCTCTGAGATTTGGCGGGGAAGAGCAGCCGAAAGCGATAGACCCTTGCCGATCAAACCAAAACCCGATTTGACATCCGGATAGGGTGTTCCCTTCGAAGATCGCCCCTTGTAGAGAAAGTGGCTCGGATGACCCCGGACTAGTAAGACCAGGAATCATGTCCGGCTCTCCTGCCACAAGAATGCCGGTGGGGGTGTACAACTCAAACTTCGGGTGCATCTCAAAGGGTCTTGGCTTTCTGAGCACGTACCGCTCTTTGCCATCGATTCGCAATACCTTGGCGTCGGCCTTGTGATCGATTTTCGCTCCGACCTTCTCCCCATCGGAAGTCAAAAACAACCGTTCGCCCTGCATGTAGCCAAGTTTACCACCATCACTCGCAAACAAAGCGATCTTGTCATCTGGCTGA
This sequence comes from uncultured Phycisphaerales bacterium, assembly GCA_937858155.1. GTDB lineage: Bacteria > Planctomycetota > Phycisphaerae > Phycisphaerales > UBA1924 > BJHL01. The sequence continues at coordinate 3,256 of CALLYM010000142.1, forward strand.
CCGTGAATTGACCGTACGACTTCGAGTAATGGAGTGTCCTCGAACTGCAGGATGACCGGCACGTTAATAAGCGTGTTCGATGCGAACTTGACGACAACACTCGGAAACTGCACTACGCCAGTAGGCACGGCAATCGCTCCTCTTTAAAACCCCATCCCGCCCATGCCGCCCATCCCACCCATGCCCGGCATGCCGCCACCCATGCCGCCCATGCCACCACCGCCGGGGCCACCCTTGGCACCCGCGGGCTCGGGCTTGCTGGTGATGATGCAGTCCGCCGCGAGCAGCACGGTCGCAACGCTCGCCGCGTTCTGGAGGGCGAGGCGGTCCACCTTCGCGGGCGTCATCACGCCCATGCTCAGCAGATCGCCGTACTCCTCGGTCTGGGCGTTGTAGCCGAACGAGCCCTTGCCGTCGGCAACCTTGCTGACCACCACGGTGCCCTTCGCGCCGGCGTTCTCGGCGATGGTCTGGAGCGGCACCGCGAGGGCAGTGTGCACGGTCTTGATGCCCGAAGCTACGTCATACTTGAAACGGCCCACGTCCTCGCTGGTCTTGTTGTCGTCCTTGGCGGACTTGGCGAAGACCGACTGATATTCTTTGAGAGCCTCGATGGCCTTCCTGGCGCGGATGAACGACACGCCGCCGCCGGGGACGATGCCTTCTGCCACCGCTGCGCGGGTCGCGTGCAATGCGTCCTCGATGCGGGCTTTCTTCTCTTTGAGTTCTGCCTCGCTGGCAGCGCCGACCTTCACGACGGCCACGCCGCCGGCGAGCTTGGCGAGGCGCTCCTGGAGCTTCTCGCGGTCGTAGTCGCTGGTGGCCTTGTCGATCTCGGCGCGGATCTGCTTGATGCGGTCCTGGATCGCCTTGGTCTGGCCCGCGCCCTCAATGAGCGTGGTGTTGTCCGCGTCCACCTCGATCTTCTTCGCCAGCCCTAGGTGCTTCATCTCGACCTTGTCGAGCTCCAGGCCTAGGTCCTTCATGACGGCGGTGGCGCCGGTGAGGATCGCAAGGTCCTCGAGCATGGCCTTGCGGCGGTCGCCGTAGCCGGGCGCCTTGACGGCGCAGACTTGCAGCGTGCCGCGGAGCTTGTTGATGACCAGGGTCGCGAGCGCCTCGCCGGAGACATCCTCTGCGATGATCAGGAGCGGCTTCTTGGCCTTCATGACCATCTCGAGGAGGGGGACAAGCTTCTGGATGTTGTCGATCTTGTCCTCGTGGATCAGGATCAGTGGCTTGTCGAGCTCGACCTTCATCGTCTCCGCATCGGTGACGAAGTTGGGGGAAAGGAACCCGCGGTCAAACTGCATGCCCTCGACCACGTCCACTACGGTGTCGATGTTCTTGCCTTCTTCGACGGTAATGACGCCGTCCTTGCCGACTTTCTCGAACGCGTCCGCCATGATCTTGCCGATCGCGGCGTCGTTGTTCGCAGAGATGGTTGCGACGTTCTGGATGTCTTCCTTGCCCTTGACGGGCTTGGCGAGCGAGTCAATCTCCTTGCCCGCCGCTTCGACGGCCAGTTTCATTCCTCTCACGAGCGCGTTGGCGTCCACACCTGCCGCGATATGACGCAACCCTTCACGGAAGAGTGCCTCGGCGAGCACCGTTGCGGTCGTCGTGCCGTCACCGGCCTCGTCGCTGGTCTTGCTCGCGGCTTCCTTCACGAGCTTGGCGCCCATGTTCTCGGCTTTGTCGGAGAGTTCCACCTCTTCCGCGACGCTCACACCGTCCTTGGTCACGGTGGGGCCGCCCCAGGACTTGTCCAGCACGGCGTTGCGGCCGCGGGGCCCGAGCGTGGCTTTGACGGCCCTGGCCAGCTTCTCCACACCAGCGAGCAGGGACTGGCGGGCATCCACATCGAACACGAGTTCCTTCGCGGCCATGGTCATCGACTCCATTGCTGGGCCCTTGAATTGGGGGCTTTGGCGTCCCCAATGGGCGGTGTGCGGAATTGACCGGAGATTCGGCACCTGCTCCGGTCTGATTGGTTTCTGTTCAGTCCGACAGGTGCAAAGCGAACACCCGTCAGTCAAAGTGAAGGCAACGAGCGTGCCAGAATCTGCGAGCGGCTTCTTGAGCCAACCCCTCCGCCTTCCCTTTCGAATCACGGCTTACCTCTGCCACATCCCACCATCCACACTTCATGCCTGCCGGATTGGCAGATGGGCCAAAATCGGGTTTCGACTTGGACTGGCGTGGCCGTGATGGGGCCGCTTTATCGCTGAAGTGTGGTTGCTCATTGACCCTTCGCACGGAGTCAGCCCCATGCACAAGTCCGCCCTGGTCACCCTTGGAATCGTCCCCATCCTGGCCGCATGCCCTGCGGTTGCTGATGTGAACGCGTACGCCGTGGGGCGGTACGTGAACTACACCCAGACGTCCGATGCACAGCCTGCGGCACCGGATGTGTGGAACCTGATCTCCGTGGTCGTAAGTGATGTGGGGGGTGAGGTTCAGTCGTCCAACATGTCCGTCGACCGCCCTCCGTTGGCGACGTTCCCGCTGGGGGAGGCCATTCCGACCCTTTGGTATTACACGTCGCCCTACTACACCGACTACGCACAATTCATGCTCGATTACCCCGCTTCCACGTACACGTTCGATGCTGATCGCGGCATGGGGCCAGAATCGGGCGACGTCTTCGTGCCTGAAGACTGGTACTGCGCCGAAGTACCGTACTTCACGGGCGACACGTACACCCGCATGCAGAATATTGATGTGGACCAACCGTTCACCGCGACAATCAATGGGTTTTCGCTGAACGCCGCAACGCCCGAGGGCGCTACCTCGGTCGTCATCGCGGAAGACGGACAACCCGGGTCGCTGTGGTCCATCAGCCTGGAGCCTGGAGAAACGAGCTTTGATATCCCCGCGAATCTCCTTCAACCGGGAAGGCGATACACCATTGGACTGACTTACCTGAACCAATTGCGCATCCCCGGAGCGGGATTTGCGGGGTCCGCAATATCAGGCGCCGAGTTCTATCGCGCCACCGGCGCAGCGTTCACCACGCCTTCCGAACCGCTGCCCTGCAACCCCGAATGGGTTGATGTCAGCCCGTCGTCGGCGCTCCCGGGGCCGGGCTTCCGCCTCGCCGCATCGGCGTGCTGGGACGGCTCAAGGGTCATCATGTTCGGCGGGGGCGTCGCAGGGACACCTACAGGCTCGGGCACTCTCAGCAGTGAAACCTGGGGCTGGGACGGGGCGTTCTGGACGCTGCTCGCCACAGCAGGTCCGCCCGCACAGACCTACGGCGCGATGTCGTATGACTCTGACCGCGGGCGCGTTGTCTCCTTCAGACGCCTTGGTACACAAACCAATACGTGGGAATGGGACGGTTCGTCGTGGTCCCAAGTGAGCGCTGCTGGACCGACGAATACCGACACGGGAGTAATGGCCTACGACAGTGCGCGGCACAAGACTGTGTACGTTTCGTACAATGTCACAACCGGAGCGGGCCAGACGTGGGAGTGGGACGGCGCGACCTGGGCGCTTCGGGCGGTGAGCACGCCCAGCGGTGTGAACGCCGAGCAAGCCATGTGCTTCGATGAAGCCCGCGGCGAATGCCTGCTGGTCAACCACGGTCAAACCTGGTCGTACGACGGAACACTGTGGGTTCTTCTCGCGACTGGTACGCCTTCGGCCCGCTTCAGTGAGGACCTGGTCTATGACCCTGTCCGCCAGAAGTGCGTCCTCTACGGAGGTCAGTTCGGCGTGAGTATCCCTCCGCAGTTCGATACGTGGGAATGGGATGGCACGGCATGGACACAGATCGCAATAAGCCCTCCGGACAGCTATGCGCTCTACGCGTCGGCGTGGGACAACGCCCACAATTGTGCGGTGCTTTATGGTGGCTTTCTTTCCAGTGGTGCCCGCAGCGACAGAACCTGGGTTTACACCAGCACTGTTGCCATCGGCTCTTCACCAGCCGCCAACTCACTCAACGAAGGGGACACCGCAGAATTCCGCGTCAGCGCGTACGGGGCGGGAACCCTGACCTACCAGTGGCGCATCAAGCGCGCGCCGGCGGGCAGCACCGCGGTCTTGAATGATCCGACCAGCGCGCACCCGACCATCACCCCGGACATCAAGGGCCCCTATGTCCTCGGCTTGATCGTCAATGACGGCGAGGTCAGCAGCACCGAAGACATCGTACGCATCGGCGGAGGCATCACCGGCGGACCGCC
>CALLYM010000143.1 GCA_937858155.1 uncultured Phycisphaerales bacterium
TTTGGGAGTCAGCCGGGTAGGTTTTCGTCCAGCGATTTTTGCCGGAGGGCCGATATTGGAACTTGACGGGCTCGCAGAGTTGCGGGCCACCCGATCTCGTTCCCCTGTGCGCGTACTGATTGCCACGGAGGGGCCGGAACTGCATCAAAACACCAAGCGGTGCGGATGATCGCCCGCTTACCAGTCACGGAGGGCCACCCATGGCCGCAGCAGGCGTCAGTTACCAGCGCACACGCGAGATGACCATCGACGAGTTGTTGCTTGAGAACCGGGTGGTCTTCCTCATCGGCGAGATCAACCAGGCCTCCGCCGCACGCGTCATGATGCAGATGCTCTACCTTGAGAACCAGGGGAGGGGCAAGGACATCAACTTCTACATCAACTCTCCCGGCGGCGCGGTGGACGACACCCTGGGCCTCTATGACACCATGCGGTTCATGAGCAGCCCCATCAGCACGTACTGCATCGGCAGGGCGTACAGCGGGGCGGCAGTGCTGCTCGCGGCGGGCCAGAAGGGGAAACGCTTCATGCTGCCCCACGGCAAGGTCATGATCCACCAGCCCTACGGCGGCGTGACGGGCCAGGCGGAAGACATCCGCATCCAGGCCGAGCAGATCATCAAGATGAAGCGGGAGCTCAACCAAATCCTTGCGACCCACTGCGGCCGCTCGGTGGACGAGATTCAGCGTGACGCCGAGCGCGACAAGTACTTTTCCGCCGAGGAAGCCGTTCGGTACGGCCTTGCCGACGAAGTGCTGACCAACCCCGTGAAGTGACGCGGCCAGAAACTATTCCCGACGACCAACCCGTTTGAACGGAGTTACCAGTGTCCGGCTACCTCATACCCATCGTCATTGAGAAGTCCTCCCGCGGCGAGCGTGCGTACGACATCTACTCACGCCTGCTCAAGGACCGCATTATCTTCCTGGGCGGGCCCGTGACGGACGAGGCCGCCAATGTCATCGTTGCCCAGCTCCTGTTCCTCGCGAACGAGGACCCCAAGCAGGACATTCATCTGTACGTGAACTCACCGGGCGGCAGCGTCTCGGCCGGTCTGGGGATCATCGACACGATGAAGTTCATCCAGTGCGATGTGGCCACCTACATCATCGGGCAGGCCGCCAGCATGGGCAGCCTCATCGCCGTCTCGGGCACGCGCGGGAAGCGCCACACCTTGAAGAACGCGCGCAACCTGATGCACCAGCCGCTCCTGAGCGGTGTGATGGAAGGGCAGGCCACCGACATCGAGATCGAGGCCAGGGAAATGCTCCGCATCCGTGAGCGTCTCTACGAAATCTACGCCAACGCCACCGGGCAGCCCAAGGACCGCATCGCCAAGGATTGCGACCGCAACAAGTGGCTGGACGACCACGAGATGCTTGAGTACGGCCTTGTGGACTCGGTGCTTGAGCGGATGCCCATGCCCCCCAAGCGGTCCAAGCCTGACGACGAATAGCACCCCTACGAGTCGATAGAATGGGGCATGCAGAAGCGTGACGTGGAGGTTGGCGGCGGACCTGCGACAAACGCGGAGGACGCGGGTGGTGTGTCCGCCCCCCCGTCCGTTCCTACTCCTCTTTCGATTGTCGCACTGGACGATGATGCTGACTTCCGCGAATATGTACGCGGCGTGCTGGGGGAAGACGGGCACGAAGTGCGTGCTTGCGCTACGCCCGACGAGTTCTTCGAGACCTGCGAACAGCGCCTGCCCGACGTCGTCCTGCTCGACATCAAGATGGGCGAGCACAGCGGCGAGCAGGTGCTGACGGAGGTCCGCAAGCGCTGGAGCAGGTTGTGCGTCATTGTGGTGACGGGCTACCCGTCGATGGACAGCATGCGTCAGACGTTCAAGCAGGACGTCTTTGACTACCTTGCCAAACCCTTCTCCCTCACGGAATTACGCCGCTCACTGGCGCAGGCGGTGAAGGCACTGGGCCTGGGGCAGCGACCGCAGGACCGGCTGCGCCAGGAGTTGGGGCGCCAGGTGCGGCTGGCCCGCACGGAACGCGGCTGGACGCTCAAGGAACTTTCCGAGAGCAGTGGGGTGAGCGTGAGCCAGCTTTCCTCCATCGAGCGTGGTGCGCACCTGGCGAGCCTGGAAAGTCTGCTGGCGATCGCCACTGCGCTGGACAAACGCCCGAGCGCGTGGATGCAGGCGGCGGGGTTGTAGTGCGCCAAAGATTCGCCCTTGTCGCGACCTGTCGCCCAGCCCCTGCGGAGTTCGGACCCCCCCACCACCGGCGCGGTGATCGAGGTTGTGCCGCGGCCCGCGCGCAAGCGGGGCGCGTTGCTGTTTACCGCGTTTGAGCCCAGCGGAGACGACCACGCCAGCGCGGTCATCTCCGAGCTCAAGCGCAGGGACCCTGACCTGCCGATTTTCGCGTGGGGTGGGCCCAAGATGCAGCGTGCGGGCGCGGAGGTGATCGAGCGGACGGGCGACGATGCAGTGATGGGTGTACCGGGTCTCGCGAAAGTCGCGGAACACTGGCGTATCAACAAGCGCATCGACGCGTTCCTGCGGGAGAACGCGTTGACGGACACGCCCATCGTGGTGCACATACCGGTGGATTCCCCCGCGGCGAACACGCCGATCTGTGCGATCTCGAAGAAACGAGGGTTGAAGGTCGTTCACCTTGTAGCGCCGCAGATCTGGGCGTGGGGCCGCTGGCGGGTCCACAAGCTCCGACGACTGACCGACCAGGTCCTGTGCGTGCTCGCATTTGAGGAGGAGTTCTTCCGCCGACGCGGGGTGCCCGCCAAGTTCATCGGGCACTTCCTCTTTGACCATGAGCTGGACACCCAGTCACTGGATGCGAGGGTGCACACCATGGGCGAGGGCCACCCGCGCATCGCCATGATGCCTGGCTCACGGCCCAACGAACTGGACCGGCACCTGCCCATTCTGCTGGACGCGTTCCGCTCGCTCCGGATGTCGTTTCCGGACGCGGTGGGCGTCGTTGCGGCAACAAACCCGCAGGTGGCAGAGCGCCTGCGGCGCGAGGGCACCGACCTTGCCGGCGGGTGGCCTGATGGGGTATCGATCGTGACGGGAGACACGGACGCGGTAGTCCGGTGGTGCGATATCGCGCTGGTCAAGAGCGGCACAGTGACGCTGCAGGTTGCCAGGCAGGGACGCCCGATGGTCGTGTTCTACAAGAAGAGCAGCCCCCTCCTTTTCCTTGTCGCGCGGACGATCCTGTCCACCAAGTACTTCTCGCTGCCCAATGTGATTGCGCACAAGCGGATTGTGCCCGAACTGGTGCCCCACTTCGGCGGGGCTGCGCCGATCGTGGAGATTGCGCAGCGGCTGTTGCGGGACCCGGGCGAGGCCAAGGCGCAGACCGATGCGGTCGCGGAAGTATTGTCAAAGTACCATGGGATGAACGCCGCGGCCAACGCGGCGGACGAGATTCTGCGTGTCGCCGGCATTCAGCCCGCGTCGAGCAGCGACCTCACCCGCGCGACGTAGGCCGCGCTGGGCGTCACCTTCCGCCTCGCCATTGCGGACTGCATCACATCGAGGAACTTGTCCGCGCGGTAGGTACGGCTACCTTCGTCGGTTGCCCAGACGAAGGACCGGGTCGTGCCTGAGATTGCTGCGGTGGTGGCGTACATCCCGCCGGTGCCAAGCACGCTCGCCGTCATAATGCGGGAGCAGATCGCGGTCTTGACGTGGTCGCCGATGACTGCGCCCAGGAACTGCTCACCTGTGCGTTCGTGTCTTCCGTTCGGCGTTACGCACGCGATCGTTTCAGAGTACGTATTCAGCAAGTTGCTGTTGGTCGTACCGGCCCCCAGGTTGACCCATTCGCCGACCCAGGAGTCCCCCAGGTACCCGTCGTGGGCCTTGTTGGCAAAGCCTTGGAATGTGGTGCCACCCACTTCACCGTTCACCTTGCACCAAGGCCCGATGGAGGTGCCGGGCCGGATGGTCGCCCGCTCGAGCACCGTGGAGTGCGGCCCGACGTAGCACGGGCCGATGAGCACAGCGCCCGGGCGGATGGTGGCAGAATCATCAACGACGATCGCTCCGTGTTCGGCGTCCAGGACAACGCCCGGTAGAACCGTTGCGGTGTGGGCGATGACCACGGGCCGGTCTCCGATCGCAATCGCTGGTGCGGGGAGGCGGGTCCCGACGCCCGCGATGGCCCGTGCAAGGTGGTGCAGGTCGTGCGAGAGGCACTCGTCGCGGAACGACCGCACGTGCCACGGGCGGGAAATCAACACCCGGCCGTCGTGTACCCGCGTGGACGCGGGGTGGTGGGCGTCCAGCGTCGGGCGGATATCTTCCGGGGCGACGTGCGCCGCGATGAGATGTGCCGAACTGCCTTCGATGATGGCCTCTCCCCTCTTGAGGTGAAGAGCTGCTTCGGGTAGCAGCGGGCACCGCCCGTTCACCAGCAGCACGCCCGGGACATCCGTCGGCGGCTCGTTCACGGGAAGCCGGCACTGCTCACGGGTGAGTTCCGCGTGCGACGACGCCACCAGCACGCCCGCCACACGGACTCGGTCATCGAGCTGTAAGCGCTCGAGGCCGGAGAAAGCGCCGATGCGCACGAGGAACGACGCGCGCAGGTCGGTCAGCGGGGCGAGCGCCACGGATTCGTGGTGATCTTCAAAGACAAGGACGGGCTGGCGCGGGGTCATGGCGGAGTGTACCGCGGCGGTTCATCCCTCCGGTGCGCCGGTGTTCGCCGCCACAAGGTGCGGCGTCGGGGCGGGCAGCAGGAGTTCGAACACGGCCCCGCGGACATCTGTGCGGTTGCCCGCAAGAATCACGCCGCCGTGCTCGCGGGCGATGCCCTCGGACACCGCGAGCCCCAGGCCCGTGCCGCGGCTGTCCAGGCGTGTGCTGGCGAACGGCTCAAAGAGGCGCGGCAGCACGCTCGCATCAATACCAGGGCCATTGTCCGAAATCCGCACGGACAGCCACGGGCGGTGGGGTGCCTGCTCACGCTGAGTGATAGACGCGATCACCTCCACGCGTGGTCCTTCCTGGCCTCGCACCGCGTCGGCCGCGTTCCGGAGCAGGTTGACCAGCACTTGGACAATGCGGTCCGAGTCGCAGTCAACGCCGAGAGTGTCGGGCGCGTCGAGCACAAAGTCGATTGCTTTCGCGCCCTTGTCGATCCGGACGAGCGTAAGGGCGTCATCGATCATCGCACGCACCTGCGCCCGGGCGCTGCGAGGGGGGCGCACCCTCGCATAGTCAAGCAGGCTTTCGCCGAGGCGCTCCAGACGCCCCACGACCCGGAGCATGAGCGCAGCGTCCGCCTCCGCGAGGCCCGCCCGGGGGTTCTCATGCAGCTTCTCGGTCAGGCCCTTCACCACGGCAAGAGGCGTGTTCAACTCGTGGGCGATGCCTGCAGACATGATGCCAAGGCCCGCCAGGCGGTCCGCATCGGCGAGGTTCCGTTGCGCGGTTTCCAGGAGGTGGTTCTTCCGCTTGAGGTCGGTTGCGATGTGCTCGAGCTGCGCGATCGCGTCCGCCAACGCCGCCTCGTGCCTGCGCAGCTTAATGATCGATTCATTCCTGGAACGCATGATCTCTCCAAGCTCATCGCTGGGGATCTCCCTTGTCGGGATGAGCTCGGCACTCATGTCGCCTCGCTGGACTGCGTCATCCGCTTCCAGCATGGTGCGGATGGGGCGGTACACATTCTGGGGCAGGACGAACAACTCCAGCGCGGCTGCCACAAGCACATACACCGCCAGGATCGCGCCAAAGGCGACGAGGTAGAGCCGCGTGGCTTCTGCGCGGGCGGTTTCAATGGACACGGACAGCACTGCGTAGCGATCCACCCCGGTCGTTCGCCCCAGGTAAGACACGGCGCACGCGCCCAAGGGCACACACTCCCCTGCGACCGCGTTGCCGTTCTGCGCGATGGCTGCAACTGCCACGTCGGGCGGGATGCCCAATTCTGACGCGTCGCCGACCATCAACCGGGTCCGCTCCTCGCGTCCGTGACGGACCATGTCCGGGAGTGTGCCCCTCTCGCGCACCTCCGACGACTCGTGCACGGTGCTCAAAATGAGCACCGCTTCGTCCACCTCGGATTCGCGGACCACCGCCGCGACCGCTGGACGCAGCGTCACCAGCACCACCAACGCCAGGATCAAGCTGAAAAGGGTGTGGAGCACAATGAGCTTCTTGCGCACGCGCATTCGGGCCAGGAGCCCGGGCCGGGGCGCGGGAACCTGGCGAATTCGACGGCTATCGAAGAAGGGCCCAAGCACCGGCAGCGCCGGGCGGCGTACAGGCGTGGGTACGGAAGGGGGTTGACTGGGTTCACTCGACACGAGAAGCCTCAACGCTAGACTGCCCCTGATGACAGACGCCGGACTCCAACCAACGCAGGGCAGGCGTCCGCTCTCCGCCCGGAGTGTGGTGTGCGACGCCCTTGCGCGGCAGGCACAACGGTACCCCGACCTGCTCACGATGGAACTGGCGACACCCGCGCTTGAACCTCGGGATGCAGCGTTGGCCCACATCATCTACGACGCCGCCATCCGACGGTGGCTCACCATCGCGTACCTCGCGGAAACAGCGCTTTCCCGCAAGTGGTCGCAGATTGTTCACCCGCTGCAGGGCGCGATACTCGCCGGGGCGGCCCAGCTGCTGTTCCTGGACCGCGTGCCCTCGTACGCCGCGATCAACGAGAGCGTCGAGTGGGCCAAGCACGCCGCGGGTGACAGGGCAGCGGGCCTCGTCAACGCCGCGCTCCGCGGAATCGGCCGGGGGATCTTTGCCGATGAGGCGAAGCCCGAGCGATTGCTGGCGGACAGGTATGACTTTGAGTCCCAACAGCTCCCGCTTTCTGATGGGCGATCGCTCGTGCTCCGCGGCGGCAAGCTCAAGTTGCCGGAGGACCCGCTGGCACGCATGGCGGTGGTCACAAGCCACCCGCGTGCCTTGCTGCAGGCGTGGGCGAAGGAATTTGGCGTGGAGGAAGCCCGGCGCATCGCTCTGCACTCACTGTGCGAGGCACCGATTATCCTCAACACCAGGTTTGCGGGCGCGGGGGAGTGGACCGAAGTCGCCGCGCCGCACGCCACCGCGGGGAGCGCCGTCTACGCAGGCCTGCACGATCGGCTGGCGGGCCTGCTCATGGCCACCCCGCGGCTGTGGGTGCAAGATCCTTCTGCGAGCGAGGCAGTGGAGTCGGTGTCCGGGGCGGCGGATGACTTGTCGCCATCCCTCATCATCGACCTGTGCGCGGGGCAGGGGACAAAGACCCGGCACTTGGCGTGCACGTTCCCGGGCGCGCGGATTCTCGCAACCGATACCGATGGGGCCCGCCTGCGCTCGCTGCGAGAGGCGGCGCGTTCATTCCCGCAGATAGAAGTGCTGGAACACCACGATGTGGTTTCTAACTTCGCAGGCCGGGCGGACTTCGTGCTGCTCGACGTCCCCTGTTCCAACACCGGCGTGCTTTCCAGGCGCCCCGAAGCGCGGTACAGGGCTGCTACCGGGCAACTGGAACGGCTCACCAAACTGCAGCGCGAGATTCTCTCGTGCGGCGCTTCCCTTTTGGCGAAGGGAGGAACGCTTCTTTACTCCACCTGCAGCATCGAGCCGCAGGAGAACGAAGAGCAGGCCGCCTGGGCCGTCGACCACTTGGGGCTCGCGCTGCGATCGCAGTCGCGGACCCACCCTTCAGGACTGCCCGGATGGGCCGCTAAAGACTACCACGATGGCTCCTTCCGATCGAGGCTCGTGAAGCTCTGAAGCGGAGGCCCACCTCACCGCGCAGAACGACGTCAAGAGCCTGACCGCGCAATCAGCCATGCCTCGCATAGGATGACGGTGTACACTCTCGCCCCGAATCCTTCGCCGTCCCCAAGACTCCATCCATGCTTGTAGCCGAGAAGTCTCGAATGAACCTGCTGGACATCATCACGCCGCAGAGCATCCGCTCTCCCCTGACCGCGACCGACAAACGCGGTGTCATTAACGAGCTCGTCGATGTGCTCGCCGCGGCGGGCAAGGTCGGCGACCCCGCGGCGCTCAAGGAGGCAGTTTGGGCACGCGAGCAAACTCGCACCACAGGCATCGGGCACGGCCTTGCCATCCCGCACGGGAAGTGCGCGGGAATGACCGGTGTCGCGATGGCGATCGGGAGGCCGGCCCAGCCTATCGACTTTGAAGCCATCGACGGTAAACCCGTGCGGCTTGTTGTGTTGCTCGCAAGCCCGCCCGACAAGCCCAGCGATCACATTCAAGCGCTCGCTCGGATCAGCAAGCTCATTTCCATGGACGAGTTCCGCGAGCAGGTGTACGCCGCGGCCAGCGCCGAGGAGATTTATGGGCTCCTGAAGGCGAAGGAAAAGCCATAAGCAACGGGGCCCAGACACCTGGGCCCGGGGATCGCCCGGGGAATGGCGCAGACGCACGACATCTTTGCGCCGCTCCCCGACATTGAGGCCGCGCTCGCGGGTGCTCTCGCACGCGCGAGCGCCACGCCCCGCTTGCGGGAAGCGATGGCCTACGCGACGCTCGGCGCCGGAAAGCGAATCCGACCGCTCCTTTCGTGGCACTGTTGCGCTGCCATGGGCGGCGTGGGCGAGGATGCGTTGCCCGCGTGCGTCGCGGTCGAGCTTGTCCATTGCTTCAGCCTTGTGCACGACGATCTGCCCGCTCTCGACAACGACGTGCTTCGACGCGGCAAGCCAACGCTCCACGTGAAGTTTGGCGAAGCAATGGCGGTGCTTGCGGGTGATGCAATGCTCAATATGGCCGCCCAGGTCCTTGCGGGTTCATGGGGCACTTCTTCCACCCCCGAAGACTACCAGCACGCGAACCTGCGGCTCCACCTGCTTCGGCTCTTAACCGCCGGCACAGAAGCAATGGTCGCAGGGCAGGTCGCGGACACCATGCACGACTTCGAGGCTTCACTCACGGATCCGGCCCGTCGTCTCGCCTACATCCACACCAACAAGACCGGCGCCTTGCTGACAGCGGCCTGCGTTATGGGCGCAAGCTGTTCGGCAATCAAAGTCGGTGGCGTTGACCCAGACCGCGTCCGCATGATCGAGCGCTACTCGGAGGTTCTTGGCGTGCTGTTCCAGGCCGTCGACGACCTGCTTGACGTGACACAATCCGCGGAACACACCGGCAAGCGCACCCAGAAGGACGCCGAGGCCGGGAAACTCACCTACCCCACCCTTTACGGCACGGAACGCACACGTGAACTCATCGCCCAGTACCGCCAAGAAGCCTGCGAGAGCGTGAAGGCGCTGGGTCACCGAGCAGACCCGCTTCGGGCAATAGCGGACTTGGTGGCGACCAGAACGAAGTAGAACAATGAACATGGCGAACCGGCCGCCCGTACGGCATGGAACCACGCCTCCAAGCAGTTTTCAGAAATTCTTGAAACTCAGCCGTGGCCTGCCAACAATCTACGCGCTGGTGCCCACCTGTCACGCGGCATGGATGCCGTCCCACCCATGAATACTCCGACCTCAACCCCGCTAGCCACTCCGCTTCTGACCTCCGCCCGCCTGCCCCACGACCTTCGCTCGTTTTCCAGCTCTCAGCTTCAGCAACTGGCCCAGGAAGTTCGCGACGCGATTGTGGAGCAAGTGCGGCTGACGGGCGGCCACCTCGCCCCGAATCTGGGAGTGGTCGAACTCACCATCGCCCTGCACTACGTTTTTGACTTCGCGTACGACCGCCTGCTCTTTGACGTGGGCCACCAGTGCTATCCCCACAAGTTGCTCACGGGGCGGGCGCACCTCCTGCCAGGTCTCCGGACCCGCACAGGCATCGCGGGCTTCCCGGAGCCACGTGAATCGTCTTACGACCTGTTTTCAGTTGGCCATGCCGGAACTGGCATCTCGACCGCGGTCGGCATGGCCCGGGGCGACACCCTGACCCGCGAGGCCTTCCACCCGACGCAGAACCCCACCGGCCGACGTGTTGTCTCACTGATCGGCGACGCGTCGATTGTCAACGGCGTCGCGATGGAGGGCCTCAACAACGCCGGCACACTGGCGCGTCAGTTTCTGGTCATCCTCAACGACAACGGCATGAGCATCAGCAAGCCGCAGGGCGGGCTGAGCCAGTACTTTGACCGCCTCCGCGTCAGCCACCTTTACAGCGACGTGAAGAAGGGCGCCAAGCGCCGCCTCGAGCACTTCCCAGGCGGAGAACGCATCCGCGGAGCTATCCACGCGGCGGGCGAGGCAACGAAGGCGATTTATCATCAGGACGCCTGGTTCGAGCACATGGGCCTCAAGACCATCGGGCCCATCGACGGGCACGACCTGCCCACGCTCATCGAGTACATGCGCGAGGCACGCGACTTTGACCGGCCGCTGGTGCTGCATGTCAAGACGGTCAAGGGCAAGGGGTACAAGTTCGCGGAATCAGACAGCACGAAGTTCCACTCACCCAACGCCTTCAACAAGGTGGAAGGCGAACTCGACGAAGAAGGGTGCCGGGTTGAGCTCAAGAGCGACGGACGCTCGTTCACGACCGCGGCGGGAGATGCGCTCGTCAACCTCATGGAAAGGGACCCTCGTGTTGTGGCCTGCACCGCCGCGATGCCTGACGGCACGGGCGTATCAAAGGTGCTTGCACGCTTCCCTGAGCGATCCTGGGATGTGGGCATTTGCGAGAGCCACGCCATGGACATGATGGCGGGGCTCGCCAAGACGGGCTTTAAGCCGTTCTTCGCGGTGTACTGCACGTTCCTCCAACGCGCGTTCGATCAGGCGTTCCAAGAAGTTTCGCTGCAGGGGTTGCCCGTTCGCCTGCTGCTGGATCGCGCCGGCCTTGTGGGCGGTGACGGCGCAGTCCACCACGGATTCTGCGACATCTCGCTGCTCCGCGTGCTCCCTGATGCGGTGCTGATGGCGGCAATGGATGAGGCCAGCATGGTTGCCGCGATGGAGTTCATGCGCGGCCCGGGTGGGGACAAGGGCCTGACAGCCCTGCGCTACCCGCGGGACGTCGTCTCCCCGCGCTTTGCGAACCTGCCCTGCCCGGCGTTTTCGCTCGGGAAGGCCCGCCTACTCGATGGGCCCGATTTCACTCTGGGAGAAGTACCAGACGTTGCCATCCTCGCGTTTGGAACCCCCGCGATCACAGCGTGCGAGTCCGGCAGCGTCCTGCACAATTCGGAAGGGCTGAAGGTCAGCGTGTACGACGCCCGGTTTGCAAAGCCTGTCGACCGGGAGTTAATCCGCTCGTTGCTTGGCGCGGGCGTGCCGGTCCTGACGGTGGAGGACCACAGCATTGTGGGCGGATTCGGTTCGGCTGTGCTCGAGGCTGCGCAGGAGCTCGGCCTCGATTCGTCGCTGGTGACGCGGTATGGTCTTCCGGATAGGTGGGTGTACCAGGATTCTCGCGCCAAGCAGCTCGCGGAAGTGGGCCTGGACACCGCGGGCATCGCAACGGCCGCGCACCGGGCCTCCCGTCCGGCTCAGGCCGTGAGCAGACGCGGCTGAACTGCCCCACGGCACGGCTATGGTTTGTCATGGGTCGACGCGTCCTGCTTTTGGTGAACCCCTCCAAACCCACCGCCGCCAAGGCCGCGGCGGAGGTGCGTGAACTCGTCAAGATGCACGGGACGCTGGTGGGCGAGGAGCATGCAGAGTCCGGCCTTCTTCCCGACACATTCCGCAGGGCAGACCTGTACGTTGTGTTCGGTGGGGACGGCACCCTGCTGGCCCAATCACGCCGCTGCGCGGGCCCGAACAACGCCATGCTCGGCGTCAACATGGGCAAGGTGGGGTTCCTCGCCGCGTTCGACATGCCCGCCATCCGCGCGAAGGCCCCCGACCTCTTTGGCGATGCCGCGTTGCCTATCAACGAGTACAACCTGCTCAAGGTGGAAGTCTTCGGGAAGTCCGAGAGCGAGGCACGGTTTTCCACCGTCGCGCTCAATGACGCGGTGATTGTCGCGGGCCCCCCCTACCGCCTCATCACCCTTTCCATTTCGCTCAACGGGCGGCTGGGCCCCACCATCCGGGGCGACGGCCTCATCGTCGCGAGCCCTGTTGGGTCGACCGCGTACAACCTTTCCGCCGGAGGGCCGGCGGTAGACCCTTCGGTGGATGCGTTTTCACTCACGCCCATCGCCCCGCAATCACTCTCATTCCGCCCTGTTGTCGTGAGCGGCTCCTCCCGCATAGAGATCGTGGCGGAGAAGGTAAACGCCGACGCGGGCGGCATGGGCACCACCCTGTCGCTGGACGGCCAAGTGCAGGCGCCGCTCAAGGCGGGCGACCGTATCGTCATCACCCGCAACGAGCACGGCGTCCGGTTCGTGCTGAACGACGGCAGTGACTGGTGGGGCCGGCTTATCTCCCGCTTGCAGTGGGCCGCAGGCCCCAAAATGAGCTGAGGCAAGGCTGACGCTTACTTCGACCCCGTGCCCTTCCATCGAATCCTGTACACCCTCCCGATCGGCGAGTCGCTCGAGAACAGGATGCTCCCGTCCGGCGCCTGCACGCAGTCGACAGGGCGGGCCTGCACCTCGTGCTCGCCCGCGGCGTTCGTGAACAGCGTGCTGACGATTGTCTGCAGCCCGATGGGCTTACCGCCCAGTTTCTTGTCTTTATCAAACATCACCCGCGCCACCTGGTAGCCCGCCGGCTCGCTGCGGTTCCAACTACCCCGGCACGCGACGAACATGTCGCCCTCGTATTCCGCAGGCAGCGGGTGCTTCGCCTTCGCGTTCACCGAAGGATCAACAAACGTGAAGCTGTTGACCGCCCAGTGGGCCCCGAAGCACCACTGCGGAGGGATCGTCTTCGCCGCGAGGTCCACAATGTCCTCACGATCCTTGAACTCCAGCCTCGGCACGCGATTGCCCGTGATGAACGGGTGCCCGTAGAACTTTCCCTGCTCGTACTTGTTAAGCTCATCAGGCGGGTTGAAGTCCGTGATGGGCTGGCCCTTCTCGTTGCTCTCGCCATACTTGAGGCCGAACCAGTCCGAGCCGTGATCACAACCCCATATCTCGTTCGTGCCCGGCCGCAGCCGCAGCTTTTCGGTGTTGCGGATGCCCGCGCACCACAGAGCCTTGTCACTGCCCGTGAGCGAGTACCGCCAGACCTTCTGGCGGTCGTTGTCCTCGTCCGTGATATTGCCGGAATCGCCCACGCTCGTATAGATCGCATCGTCCGTCACCAGGAGCGACCGCCACCAATGCCCCGACCCGCCCGGCAGCCCCTCGATCACTCGCACCACGTCGCGTGAGCCTTCGCCGGTTGCACGTGTCTTCCAAACCTCCCGGCTCGTCGCGTACCACAGCCACTCATCCACCTGCTGCATCGCCTGGACGGAGTCATGCCCCTCCACGAGCGGCTGCATGAACTCGAAGACGCCGTCACCGTCGGCGTCCTTGCACTCGATGATCTCGCCCTCGGGCGGGCGTGAGACATACAGCACGCCGCCGGGCCCAAACTCCATGAAACGGCAGTGGTCCAGCCGCTCCACCGCGACCGAGACCTCGAAGCCCTCGCGCACCACAAACCTCTCCAGTTCGGGGGCATCCATCGGCGGCGCCGCGGCAGGCTTCACCGCATCCTGCGCATGAGCCGAGGGGCTGACGACCCCGCTGAACACACACAACACAATCCCGCACGAAAGGGCCCCTGACAAGTTCATCGCACGCCTCCACTCTGCCGCAGGGCTTGGGACCTGCCGCAGGCCTGTTGAAACGCTCATCACCGCCCAACCGTACGCCCCCTTACCATACTCCTGTGCGCGCGGCGTTCACCCTCATCGAGTTGCTCGTGGTCATCGCCATCATCGCGGTGCTGGCCGGCATCTTGCTCCCCTCGCTGAGCAAAGCCCGCGAGGCCGGGCGGGCCGTTTCCTGCCTGGCCAACCTCCGCAGCGGCGCAATCATCATGCAGGCGTACAGCGATGAGCAGAAGGGTTTCTCGCCCGCCATCGGCTGGCCTTACGACCGCGCCCCCAACTGGGCGGTCATCATCCAGAACGCGGCGGGCCAGAGCAGCAACCTCGCGGCGGAAACCCGCCACGAACGAAGCGTGCTGGTCTGCCCCTCGGCGAGCGCGTTCCACGGCCGTGCGATGCTCCGCACCTACGCCATGAACGCGACCGGCCACGCAGCCCAGCCCGGGGACCCGGATAACTTCGAGCCCGCCGCGAGCGATCCCAATCCACGCCCAACCTTCATTCGACTCGCCAATGTGAAGTTCCCGAGCGCCAGCCCGCTCCTCACAGACTCAACCAGCCCGCCGCAGGGTGCGACCACCACGCCCACGCTGCTGTGCGCCAGCCTGATTGACTTCCGCCAGGGGTCGATGGTCGACGCGCGGCTCGGGCTCTACCACGCGAGCAACAGCGCGACACAGGCGAGCATGGTCGATGGGTCCGCCCGCCTGGTGCGGGTGGAACCGGTCGGCACGCTGCCGTCCCGAGTACCCGGGACTTGGCTAGAACCACTCCCGTAACCGCTCTCCGCGAAGTGCGCTTGCTTCCCGCCGTCGCGTCCGAGCGCATGCGATTGCGAACGCGGGAGTTTCGGCCCGCGCACACCCCTCGCCGGTAGACGCCACCCCCCCACCCCCCTACGCTTGTCCCCACATTGCAATCTGGGGCGGTAGCTCAGTTGGTAGAGCGCATCGTTCGCAATGATGAGGTCGGGAGTTCGACTCTCCTCCGCTCCACTTTCAGGCAGGCCCTGCGTCGCGGGGGTTGTTTTTTTGTCGCATGCGGCCGCACCTGCTCGCTCGAAAGCCGCCCATCCGGCTACCAGACGCACAATTGAAGAAAATTGCGCAGTTCTCCCGATAGTCGATAGTGGCGGGAACGCGGTTTCCGCGCTTTGCGTGATGGGAGGGCCATGCCGCTGGACCGGTACACCCCCGAGATCGCTGTAAATGGTGTGCACCACCCCGGGGCCGCACCGGGAGTCGTGCCGGCGCTGCTCGACCGCATCGCGCGCGGCGACCGTGCCGCCGTCGCGGAATTTGCAAGCGCCTTTGGCGGACAGCTCCGCAGCCGATTCCGCGCCAGGCTGGGGTCAGGCCCCCTGCAGTTCGGAGATTCCGAGGACTTCCTCTCTACGGTGCGACGCCGCCTCGACTCGGTGTTGTGCACGGGGTCGTACGTACCGGACTCCGTGCTGGACCTTCGTTCCTTGCTGTTCCAACTGGCGGAAGAGGCCATGGCGGAGATCGACCGCACCGAGCAACTGCACCAGCACGCGCACTCCAAGCTGGTACCTGTCCATGCGCTTTCGACCAAGGAATCCGACCAGCGCGCGGACACGGAAATCGAACTACGGCGCCTTTCGCCCGACGAACAGGAACTGCTCCGCCTCCGGGCCTCGGGGCAGTCAAACTCGCGGATCGCGCAGGAACTCAACCTCTCCGCCGCCGCAGTCCGCATGCGCTGGTGCCGGCTGGTGAAGCGTCTGCGCAGCGAGGAGAATGCGGCATGAGCCCCGCCCGGTCGTCGCCCATGTCCCACGATATTGACGCGATGATCGCGCTCCTCCCCGCGCCCGGCAGCCAGCCCCCTTCTTCGCCGAACCAACCCAACGCCCGCCTTGGCACGCTGGACGATCAGCTCTCGCGGATCCTTGATCTAGGACCGATCGAGGAGACCGAGCGCGTGCTTCGGAGTTCGAGGCCCGACCTGAACGGGGCCATCCAGGATGCCGTGAGCCTGACCCGACTCGTGGGAACCTTGTGCGGCGTGACGGACGCGGCCGCCAGAATCCAATCAGGGACGCGCATCGGGCCCTCCATTGAAGATGGTGGAGCTCGCTTTGAGGTTTGCGAGGAATTGGGCGTCGGGAGTTCGGCAGGCGTGTACCGCGCCCTGGACCGGATGTTCTCGACGCCCAGCCGTAACGCATGGGCAACGCTCAAGGTCTTTCACAGCGAGCACGACGGCGTGCGGGCGCTGCGCGAAGCACAGGCCATGCACCGGATCCACCACGAGAGCGTGCTCGTCGTGGTGGATTGCGGACGGACGCCCGACCGCCGGCCCTACGTTGTCTACCAGCACTTTGAGGGCGGGCCGCTTGCGAAGTGGCTGGCCCGCGAAGCCGGTGCACCAACGCGCCGCATTGTCCGTGTGATCGCACGCCTCGCTCGGGGCGTCCAGGCGGTCCACGCGGCGGGCCTGGTGCACAACGACGTGAGCCCGCGCAACGTGCTGGTGGGCACCGACGATGCTGTGCGACTCATCGACTTTGGCGACGCGGTGCACCCCGCCGACGAGGCCGACTGCCTCGGCACGCTGGGTTTTACGCCGCCCGAACGCCGTCACGCGGCACGGACCCCACCGACCCCTTCGTGCGACATCTATTCCCTCGGATGCCTGCTCCGCTGGTGTCTTGATGCCACGATGAACGGCGCACGCCATCACACCGGTACGGAGAGCACGGCCCCTGCCCGCTCAACCGATCAGGACCTCGCACGCATCATCGCGCGTGCCACGGCAACCCTTCCAAGTGAACGCCATCAATCGGCCGATTCCTTCGCGAACGACCTGGTGGCTTGGCTCGAAGGGAAACCGCTCGAATGGACCATGCCCGGCCCGCAGCGTCGAGCCTTGCTGTTCGCGCGCCGGAACCCGGTCCTGCTCACGTTCGGCGCGTTGCTTCTCATCGCCGCGGTCGCATCGCAAACCCTTCTGGTGAAGAACGAGCGCCTCTCGGAGCAGTCCAGGTCCCAGGCCGCAGCGCTGGAAAGCTCTCGCGCACGCCTGGCCGCGGACGAGGCCCAGCGGAAGCTGGTCACGAAGGACCTGCTGGGAGTCATCGGGGGGTTTACATCCGCAAAGCAGGCGGGGATGCTGAGCGAGGTGCTTACTTCGCTGTGGGTGCTGGAATGGGTGCACGGCCCAACGATGCTGAAGGACCCGACAGGCTTGCGGGCCGTGTGGGGGCAGAGGATTCACCTGCTCCAGAACGAACTAGATAGTCTCCGCAACGAGGGCTACGGCGACACGACCGCCGCCTGCCTTGTGCGCACGAGCCTCGCCCTGTGGCTGCTCAACGATGGCCGTCTTGAAGAATCGCTCCAGAACGCCCGAGATGCAGAAGACTTCTGGGCAGCCCACGCACTGCCGGCAGACCCATGGCGGGAGCAGAACCTGGTGATCATGCACTTGGCGGAGTTCCGGATCGCGTCGCAGTCGGGCGATGCGGCCCGCGCGGGGCTCGCGACGGAACTGCTCAGGCGCTCGGTGAACGCGGCAGGCGCAGACAGAGTCCCCGCCGCAATCCGCGAGGATGTGTGCCGGGTGCTTGAATGCCCTTGACGCATACGGCGGCCGCCCCGCGCGGGAAAGTTCATGGCGCACCGACTCCTCTCCCTCAGACATGGCGTACGTGGGAGCAAGAGCCGCGACGAGGTTTGCCGCGGAGCGCATGCAAAGCCACCTTTGCCGGGTAGCACCCAGAAGCGATTCCCGCTCCGTGCGATTGCACGCGGCAGACGGCGCATTCCGCGATCAGGTGTGTGCAGATCCTTCCCGCGCGCAGGCGGGGCTGGCGGATGAAGTTTATCCGATCAGCCGCTGCAGCAATGACAGCAAGTAGTCAATCGTGTCTTGTCCTGGGTCCATGGCTCTCTCTCCAGACGTGATGCCAAACCCCTCCTGAGGGAAGGGCGGGCCGTCCGATGGCCGCTTTGAAACTGCGCACGATCCTGCGCGGGTTTCAACATACTGATCGCGCTTTGCACCGTCAAGCACAAACTGCACGACACGCGCGTTCCCGGACGCGCGTGCAAGAAATCAACTTCTTCATGGGGCCACCTGATCATCTGTCCCGGAACCGACGATGATCGCGATGACCGAGCGCGCGCTCGCCCACAGTTGATCCGCCAAATAATCGCGAGCCTGTAACAGCAACTTCCAAGTTTTTTGCCGTGAGTTGCCGCACGCGCCGGCTTCCCGCGCGTGCGTTGTCTCAGACGCCGCTCGCGTTTCCCCGCAGCCGCCACGAGGCTCTTCTCTGGAGAGTCTTCCTTTCGCGACGCGGGTTGTACGGCGCGTGCGCGGATGATTCGACGAACAAACACGTACACAAGGCCGTCCTGGAGGCAGGACGGCCTTGTGGGGCAGTGATCGCGGCAGTTAGACTTACCTCAGGCACGGTCCGCCGGAGAAAACACTGAGAAGAGCGTTGATGTCGGTAATGTCGGGGAAGAGGCCGTCGTTGTTGTAGTCGATGTCGCCGCAGGCGCCGGTGCTGCAGGTGCCGCCGGCGAAGACGGTGAGGAAGTCGTCGATGTCGGTGGTATCGGGGAAGAGGCCGTCGGTGTTGTAGTCGATGCTGTCGCAGGCGTCGCCCATGGCGACGGAGACGTACTTGCCCTCTTCGAGGATGTCGAGGTTGATCCAGCCGATGTTCTCGCCCCAGGCGTAGCCGTGGACGCGGCGTGGTGCGTCGATGCTCAGGCGTGCGGCGTAGAGGGGGCCGGCCATCGCGCCGGCGGAGAAGTTGATCCAGCCGACGTTTTCACCCCAGGCCAGGCCCGTGAGGTCGCCGGTATTGAGGTTGATGTTGAGGCCAAAGTCGGCGCCCGTGGTGTTGGCGTAGGTGAGCCCGTTGGAGGGCGTGCCGTCGCCGAGGTTGATGGAGCCGATATTCTCTGCCCAGACAAAGCCCGAGAGGACGCGGCCCGAGGGGTCGATCGTGACGCCTTGCGAAGCCTGGGGGTTGCCCGCGTCGCGCCAGTTCATCCAGCCGCAGTTCTCGCTCCAGGAGAACTTGTTGGTGGCGTCGATGCTGGACTGCGCGAGAGCGGGGGCGGTGAGAGCGGCGAAGGTGAGGGATGCGAGAATGGTGCGTGGGGTGGACATGGTGTGGTTCCGATCGTGGGTGTGGTATGAGGGGTGCTGTGAGTCAGTGCGATCTTGGCGTACGGGCTGGCTACGAAAGCCTGATTAGTACGTGAAGTTCGCGTTGGTATCAGTGCTGCCAAGGCTGCCGGCGTAGGTGTTGCCGTTGATGATGCCCGCGTTGGTCGTCGCCTGCACGATGGGCCCGACCGCGTTGCCCGCGGCGATGGTCCAGTTGAACGTCGTGTTGCCGGAGCAGGTGTTTTTCATGATGATGCTGCCCGTGCTTAGAGCCTGGATGCCGAAGTCGTTCTGGTTGCAGGAGTTCCCCTCGATGCGGTTGTCACTGCTGCTGGCGAAGATGCCCGCGCCGTTGGTACCCGCGACGCCGTTGCTCGTCGCCAGGTTGCCCACGATGAGGCAGGAGTTGGTGCACGCGATGCCATCAATCCCGTTGGCCCGGACGGTGCAGTTCCGCACGGTCGAGAAGGCTTCTACGGTGATCCCGCGATTGTCGTTGCTCGCCGCAGTGCAATCCGTGACCGTGGAGCTGAAGTTCGTAAGGATGCCGCTCTGGGTGTTGTTCTCGGCCGTGCAGCCCGAGATCGTGTTCGTGGTGCTCGTGGCGATGCCGTTGAGCCCGTTCGAGCGTGCCGTGCAGTCCGTGATCGTGTTCGTGCTGCCCGTGGCGATGCCATTGCCCGTGTTGGAGTGCGCCGTGCAGTTCGAGACCGTGGTCGTTTCGCCCGTCGAAATGCCAGCGCTAGCGTTGTTGTTCGCCGAGCAGTGAGAAACGCTGTAGGCTGCGCCGGCTTTGATGCCTGCGATCCCGTTGTTGTACGCAGTCACGTTCTCGATCTGCCCTCCTCGGGTTCCCGCCAGATCGATGCCATCCTGACCCCAGGAATTGATGATGCCATTGCGGACGGTGACATTCACGCCGTTGGAGACGCCTGACACGCCGTCGAGCGAACCGGCGACTCCGACGAGGCGGAAGCCGTTCAAGTCAATTGTGACATCGATGACGTTGCCAATGACAATGCCGTGCTTGCCCGCAACGCCCACGATGTTGCCCGTGAGGTAGTACGAACCGGGCTGGGAGATCACATAAAGGGCACTCGCGTTCCCCGGCGTGTTGGTCGCGTTGATGGCGATGCGGGGCTCGACCTCGGTCATTGTCTTCATGGTCGAAGTGACCGGGCCCGCGGGCGGGGTGAGCGGGCCGGCGAGGGCGTTGGTAGCGAACGCGAGGGATGCGAGAACGAGTGCGGTGGTGCGGCTCATGATTGTGTTCCTTTCGTGTTTGGAAGTTCCTGAAGCAGTGCGTAGAGCGAGCATCGGGAGGCTCGATGTTTCGCCGCGATTGTTCGAATCGCGCTTGCTGAGTGCCGAGTGACGCGCACAGCAGACGAACAACGCCCGCGTCCCAAAGGGCACGAGCGTTGTTGTTGTACGCGCGACATGTTCGCCAATGCCGAATCCCAAATCCCTAATGCCTCCTCAGAACGTAAACGTGAAGTTGGCGTTGGGGTCGGTTGTGCCCAGTGCAGACGCCGCAGAGTTGCCGTTCACAGCCGCGCCTTGGGGAGTGTCGATGATCGGCCCATACGCGTTGCCCGCGACGATGGACCAGTTGACGGTGTTTCCCGCGCACGTGTTTTTGATGATGATGTTGCCGTTGAAGTCCACTTTAATGCCCGTGTCCGCGCCCGTGCAGTTATTGCCCTCAATGCGGCAGCGATTAATGCCGACCTGAATGCCCGCACCGTCGCCATTCGCTCCGTTGTCGGAACAGGTATTCCCCAAGACGAAGCAGCCAGCGCCTCCCACGGAGATGCCACTGAGCTGACTTGACCTCACAGTGCACTCACGCACTGTCGAACCTGCAAGCACAGTGATCCCGTAGCTGAAGTTGCCGACCGCGGTGCATCTCTCGACGATGCACGCGGAATTCGTGCTGATGCCGCCGCCGCCGTTCTGATTGACTGCACACTCGCTGATGATGGTGTTGG
>CALLYM010000144.1 GCA_937858155.1 uncultured Phycisphaerales bacterium
AGGGCGGCGAAAAGGGCGGTCAGGGGGATCAGGAGCACGGCCTCGAAGATGAGGGGAACGAGGTTGGTGGGGCCGTCGAGGTCGCCCAGGAGCTGGCGGACGTTGGCCCCGGCGAGGGAGACCCAGAGGAGGGTCAGGCCGGCGATCCAGATGCCCCGGCCGCGGGAGAAGACCCGGCCGGAAGTCAGGCCCAGGGCGGCGGCGGCGACGAAGGCGGCGACGAGGTAGAGCCCGCCGCGGAGGGGGGTGGAGCAGGTGAGGGGGGTGGTGTGGGCTTCGCCGTCGTAGGCGCGGAGGGTGGCGAAGAGGGCGGCGAGGGCGGGGCCCAGGACGACGAAGGCCAGGAGGGAGTCGGCGAACTTGAGGAGGCCCTTGAGCATGGCGGGATGGTACCGCCGGCGGGGGGCGGGCGTTCAATGCTCGTTGGGGACGAGCCAGTAGAGGCGGTAGTTGCTCTTCTCGAAGATCACGTCGATGCCGGAGAAGGGGAGGTTGTCGGCGGCCTTGCCGGGGACGGAGAGGCGGAACATGCCGTCGCGAACGGGCTTCATGAAGTAGCCGGGGGTGTACTCGCCCATGGGCATCAGGTTGAAGAGGCGGATGACGTCGTCCCGCTGGGATTTGAGGGTCTTGAAGGCCTGGGCCGGGGTCATGCCCTCAGCGGACATGTCGGCCTTGGCGCGGGTGGAGAGGAGGTCCTTGATGAACATGTCCTGCCAGTTGTTGTCGAGGGACTTGGCGATGTTGTCGATGAGCTGGCGGACGCTGGTGGAGCGGGCGGTGTGGGAGCCGTCGGGGTTCTCGGTGATGGACTGGCCGTCGGGGACCATGGGGAGCAGGGAGCCCGGGTCCTCGACCTTCCGCTGGGCCTGGCTGGAGGAGCCGGGGAGGCCCAAGAGGGGGCTGTCGTACCGCACGACGTGCTCCTCGACGCAGCCGGCGAGGGCGGTCAGGGCGAGGATGGCGGCGAGCGGGCGGGTCATGGGGTCAGGCCGGGAGGAGGCTGGGGGAGGGGCTGGGGGTGGTCCGGACGGGTTCGAGTCGGGGTCCATCGCGGCCCTTGCGCCAGCCGTCGTGGAGGGCGAAATCGGGGCGGGGCGTCGGAGCGTCTGTACGCAGGTGGCAGCCGCGGGATTCATCCCTCCAGAGGGCGGAGCGGGCCATGACGGCCCCGACGAGGAGCATGTTCTGGACCTCCCAGCCGGCGGGCTCGTCGAAGATCTTGTCGAGGGTGTAGCGGGCCCAGAAGTCGATCATCTCGATGCAGCCGCCCAGCTTCTGACCCGTCCGCTCGATGCCCACGTTCTTCCACATCGCGCTGCGGAGGCTGGAGCGCACGTCGGTCAGGTCCAGCTCGCCGCGGTCGCTGGGGCGGATATCACTCACGATCGGCACGGGCGCGGGCCGCGCGGACCGGGGTGTGTGTGGCGCCCTGACCTCCTCGCACGCCATACCCGCCGCCTCACCAAAGACCAAACCCTCCAGAAGAGAGTTGCTTGCCAACCGGTTCGCGCCATGCAGGCCCGTGCTCGCAACCTCGCCCGCGGCGTACAAGCCCGGCACATCGGTGCGTCCGAACGCGTCGGTCCGCACGCCGCCAATCATGTAGTGCGCCGCCGGGTGCACCGGGATCAGGTCCTTGGCTGGGTCCAGCTCAAACTTCTGCAGGATCGCCGCTATCCCCGGGAACATCCGTGCAAAGTCCCGGATATGGCGGCAATCCAGCGTGACGACCTCGCCGCCCTGGCGTGCTATCTGTCGGACGATCGCCTGGCTCACGACGTCACGCGGCGCCAATTCCGCGAGCGGATGAACGTCCAGCATGAACCGGTGCCCCGAGGCGTCGAGGAGGTAGGCGCCAGCGCCGCGGATAGCCTCCGTGACAAGAGACCTTGATGCCCCCGCGAGGTACAGCGTGGTCGGGTGGAACTGCATGAACGCCATATCCGCGAGCGTCGCGCCCGCCCGGAACGCCATCGCCAACCCATCCGCCGTGGCCGCCGGCGGATTCGTCGTTTCGCGGTACAGCACGCCCGCCCCACCCGCGGCGAGGATGGTCGCCTTCGCCCAGATCATCTGCAGGCCGTACTTCTCGTGATGGGTAATCGCTCCCATCACAGGAGCGCCGACTTCCGTGGAAGGGGTGATGAGGTCAAGTGCAAAGCACTTCTCAAACACACGGACGCCCGGCGTGGCATGCACGCGGTCGACGAGAACCCGTTGCAACTCGGCGCCGGTCGCATCGCCGTGGGCATGAATGATGCGGGAAGCACCGTGGCCGCCCTCCCGCCCAAGCGAGATCCCACCGCCCGGTGTCCGGTCCACATTCATGCCCCAGGAAATAACCTCCTCAAGGAGGCGAGGCCCGCGCTGCACCACCTGACGGACGGTGGGCTCATCGCACGTGCCCGCGCCCGCCGTCAGCGTGTCCTGCACGTGGGATTCCACGCTGTCCGCCGCGTCCATCACCGCCGCGATACCGCCCTGTGCCCACGCGGTATTGGTCTGCCGGAAGTCGCTCTTGGAA
Source organism: uncultured Phycisphaerales bacterium (assembly GCA_937858155.1). Taxonomy (GTDB): domain Bacteria; phylum Planctomycetota; class Phycisphaerae; order Phycisphaerales; family UBA1924; genus BJHL01. Next base: position 2,528 of record CALLYM010000144.1, read on the forward strand.
AGGACAATCACCTCCCCATGCTGCGAGGCCGCGAGCGCCGCCCGCAATCCCGCGACGCCCGCGCCGATGACCAGCGTGTCGGTGAAAATCTGCGGCAGCAGCGACCCGCGGAAAGGGATCAGGTACCGGCGTTGGTGAAGGAGGGGGTCCATCGCGTCGCGATCGAGCCTGCCCGGCTAGTGAGCACACCCACAGCCGCCACCGCCGCCTCCGCAGCAACCGCCTCCCTCTTCCTGCGGGTACGGGATCCCCATCTTGTCGAGCTTCTTTGTCAGGAAGGCCGCATGGTGCTCCAGGTGCCACGTGTCGTACGCAAGAATGGTCTTGATGGTCATGGGCCCGTTGCTCGGGTGCATGATCCTCCGCTCCCACGCGCCCTCCGGCAGGCCCAGCAACCACTGCGAGCACCACTGCCGCAGCGTGTGGATCGTCGCCATGGGACCGCCCAATGCACGCATCACGCGCGCCTGGTCAGCCTCGGGGTTGTCGGCGTACTCCTTTGATCCGTTGTCGTAGATGTTCGCATCCACAAACGAGTCCTCGTCCCACATCGCTACCACGGGGTTCTCCTCACCCACCGCGCGCCGCATGCGGTGCACGAATACAAGCTCTGCGTCCGCCAGGTGCCCCAGCAGCACCCGCACCGGCCAACGGCCAACATCGGCGTCGGGGAGGAACGCCTGATCGATCTGCCGTTCCGACAGGTCAAACACGCGTCGGTCGATGTGCTCAATGCCTTTCCTGTACCGCATCACGAGGTGCAGCGCGGGGAACGCCATCATCTGCTCCCTCGTCGCCGGCTCGTTCACGTTCTTCACCATATCCCCGACGCCGCCCGATCCGCACCCGCAGCCGCCCTGCTTCGCCGAGCCGTTGCCTGAAGTCTTGCAGCACTCGGTGGCAGGCTTCCCGGAGCAGCATCCGGTGGAGGACGACGAATGTTCCTGTTGTGGCATGGGGGATAGTAGGGGATGGACCTTCAGGCCCGGGTTCCAAGCACCACCCGGTCGAGTCCCTCATGGTCCTTCAGCACGCGCACCGCTTTCAGCAAGGGGTTGGCCTCGGCCAGCGCCGTCGCCTCACCCACCCGGGACGTTGCGACTTCGATCAGGATGAGCCCGCCCGGTTTGAGCAGCGCAGGCCCATGTTCCAACAGCGGTCGGGCGCAATTCAACCCGTCCGGCCCTCCGCGCAGGGCGAGGTGCGGCTCATGATCCCGCACGTTCAGGTCCACCTGCCCGGGCCATTCCGTATCAGGGATGTAGGGTGGATTGCTCACCAGGTAATCCGCCGAACCGTCAGCGGCCGTGGGAGCAAAGTCCCTCAAGGGGGCAAGAAGATCCCCGCAAAGCAGGTCGAGCCTTTCGTTCACTCCGTGCCGGACCGCGTTCTCTCGGGCAACGTCCAGCGCGCTGGCACTCACGTCTGATGCGACGCCCCTCGCCCCCGGCAGGTTCTTGAGCAGTGCGATGGCGATAGCGCCGCTCCCCGTGCATACGTCTGCAAGGAGAACTCCCTCTCCGCGAGCGGCCGACTCGGCTTGCGACGGACCGTGCGTCGCACGGTGGTGCTGCAGGACGTGCTCCACGATCGTCTCCGTGCATGGACGAGGTATCAGAACCCGCCGGTCAACCTTGAAGGGCAGACCGAAGAACCACGCCTCTCCCACAAGGTACTGCACAGGCTCATGCTGAAGAGCGCGGGAAACCAGGTCGCGGAGCGATTCTCTTTCAAGAGGGGACGCCGGGCGGTCCGGATCCATGTAGAGCTTGAGTCGATCGCACCCCACGACGTGGGCCATGAGCAACTCCGCGAGCAGACGCGGTGAATCCAGGTCCTTTTTCGTGAACGCGGCTCCCATCCACGCGAGCAGTTTCCGCGTGGTCCACTGTGCATCGGTCAGGTGGGAAGACGAAGACATGAACAACCATACGGAGGAACAGCCACCGCGTGGCTGGTACGATGCCCCATGGACCTCGCCAAACTGGCCCAATTTGAGTCCGATGCCCTCGCGTCGCTCCAGGCTGTTGTCTCCGCCGAAGCACTCGAGGCGTGGCGCATCGAATACCTGGGTGCCTCGGGAAAGGTCAAGGGACTGATGGGCGCGTTGAAGGACGTGCCCAAGGACCAGAAACCGCAGTTCGGCGCACGCGCCAACGCCGTCAAGCAAACCCTTGATGCTGCGTTTGCGCTCAAGAAAGAGGCCGGCGCTGCCGCAACGCCCGTCGGCATGACTGGGGTGGATGTGACCGAACCCGGCCTCGTGAATACGCGTTCCTTGGGCCGCGCGCACATCCTGTCACGCGTCATCGAGGAACTGTGCGACGTCTTCGCCCGGATGGGCTTTGAAGTGGCGCAGGGCCCGGAGCTGGAGGACGATGCGCACAACTTTGTGCTGCTCAATATCCCTCCGGGGCATCCCGCCCGCGACCCCAACGACAACTTCTATATTGATGACCCCCGGACCCACGCTACCGCGCGGATGCTCCGCAGCCAGACCAGCACCGTCCAGGCCCGCGTGATGCAACAACACGTTCAACTTGGGGGGGGCAAGCTCGCAGGCCCCATCAAAATCATCGCACCAGGACGCGTGTACCGCCCCGACACGGTGGACGCAACGCATTCCTTCATGTTCCACCAGCTAGAAGGCCTTTATGTGGACCGCGGCGTCACGATGAGCGACCTTAAGACTACTTTGCTCCAGTTTGCAAAGGCGTACTTCGGGCCGGACGCTGAAATCCGTCTCCGTCCAAGCTTCTTTCCCTTCACCGAGCCCTCAGCAGAACTGGATATGAAAATACGCCTCCGCCCCGATCAGCCGGCCCGGTGGATCGAACTTGGCGGCTGCGGCATGGTTGATCCCGCTGTTTTTTCAGCCTGCGGCATCGATCCTGAAGAATGGACCGGCTTTGCATTTGGGTTTGGAATCGAGCGTTTGGCTATGGGACGGTACCAGGTCCCGGACATACGGCTTTTGTTTGAGAACGATCTGCGTTTTTTGGACAGGGCATAGCCACCCAAAGTGGTGCCTGTCGATTCATACAAAGTTTTCCACATTGAAGAGTTTCTTGGAAAAACGCGCAATTCGGACTTGCGGCCCGGGTCGGCTACTGCTCGCACGAGGTC
>CALLYM010000145.1 GCA_937858155.1 uncultured Phycisphaerales bacterium
GGTGCAGACGATGGGGCTCGGCATCGTGCTGGCGCCGCCGATCCTGATGATGTTCCTGTTCTACATGCTCTCGGGCGGGCTCTCGATCGGCCTCAACAGCGCGGTCGCCTCGTCGCTGCACAAGCTGTGGTCGATCGATCTCGCGGCGGCGGCCTGGGCGGTGAGCGCGTTCATGGCCGGGGGCGCCGCCGGCACGCTGGTCGGCGGCGGCATCGCGATGCGCATGAAGCGGCTCGATCTTGTGGCCTTCGGCGGCTACGGCATCGCCGGGCTCATGCTGTGCCTGATCGCGTCCTTGCCGCTTCCCTACGCCGTCGTGCTGATGGCGTTCGCCTTCGCCGGCTTCGCGTTCACCAGCCTGGTGTTCTTCGCGTCGGCATTCTTCATCCGCTTCTTCGGGTTCCGCGGGCGGATGCCGTTCTCGGCGTCTTTCGCTCGGTTCTTCGGCGCCGTCGGAGTGATGTTCGCGGCGTTCTTCGGCCTGGGCGTGTTCTTCGCGTTCGCCTTCAACCCCGCCTCGTTCTCCGCTTTGTTCCCCATCTTCAAGAGCTTCTTTGCCTCCTTCCTGTTCGTCTTCCTTTTCACCCTGGGCCTGACCTTTGCCTTCCGCAACCATTTCGAGGACCAGATCGTCACGGCGGCCAATTGACAGCATGTCTCCCTCTCGCGTCCGGGGGCTAGTCCCGGCCCCCGGACGCGTTTTTCGGTGAACCGGGACAGCCGCACAGGGAGCGGCAAGGAGCGCAAGATGATTCGGGACAATACGTTGCGGCTGATCGACTGGGAACTTCCCTTCCTTGAAAAGACGAACGGACACGCCCATTTGGAATTCACTGCCCGGCGGAAGACGCCGGGCGCCCGGTAGACGGGCAGGACTCGCAGACCTCTGGTAGCATCGCACCGGGGGTGACTCGGCCCACAAGGACCGCGCCGCCTCCAGCGGACGAACACCAGAGGAGTACGCCGATGCTGAATGAACAGGGCGCCGTGCAGGCCGTACCCGGGCATGTCGGGCTCGACCCCACACTCCCGCTCGAAGACATACTGGAACTTGTGCGCAACGGGTACGAAGAGTACTTGGACTCAAGCCAGGAGCCGCGGAGCATGAAGCGAGGCAATTACATCCGCTGGGTTGTACAAGAACTGGGCGCCGAATGGTTCAACCACGCGCCCCACCGAAGAGCGTTTGAAAGGGAGATTTCATTGATCGAGGCACTGCAGGACATCGCGAACCAGAGAGATGAGGTGCGTCATGAGCGCCAGTCCCAGGAAGAACCGCCGTAAGACACCCAACGAGTTTCCAACCCCGACCGATTTGCCGGCCTCGCTTTCAAGCGAGGCCGGTTATGTTAATGGACATGAAAGTCCATTAATGCCCACGCCCGACGATCGTGTCTGTGCAAACGCCAGCGACCAGCGTGCCTGGCAGGACCTCTTCAACCGGTACAGCGGGCCGGTTTTCAGGTTCGCGGCCCGCCATGTCGATCCGGACGTCGCAGACGACATCGTGCAGGTCACGTTCGCCGGATTTGCAAGGTTTCTCCCTCGTTACGAGCGTTCCAAGGCACGTGTTTCCACCGTGCTGTTCACGATTGCGGGCCGAGCGATTGCTGACCAACTCCGCCGGGAACTGCGCCACGCCTCGCGGCAAGACCACGATTCCCTTGAGGCTTTGAGCGACTTCCGCGAGCGTCCTGACCGAGAGCGGGGGCAGGCCCTCGAGGTTTTGAAGGCAATTATCCGCGAGCAGGGATTGGAAGCCGCGATCTCGCGCCCAAAGTATGACAAACCCGGGGTGAAGCGGAACACACTCGATCAACAGTCTTCGCGGGAACACCGCTGGGCTGTCGCCCGCCTAAGCGACATCTTCGATCACGCGGACACCTGCACGCGCAGGGCGTGGTGCTGCGGACAGTGCGAGAAGTACGGGCTCGACACGGAACGGCGATCAACACTGGCGACCCTCATGCCGCTGCCGGAAGTTTCCGCGTGCGTCAGCGATGCGCTGCGAGAGTTGGCACGCAGGGGTGGCCACTGACAGCCTTATTGAGCGTTGGGTGACCACAGTCCACCCTCCATCACGGGGGAGCGGAATTGGCACGCTATTCTTGCCCTTTCCCGGAGCCCTTCATGCCCCTCGCCGACGGAACACACGACCCCCATGACAGTCCGCACGATCCGCCCGCCCGGTACGCGGACGACCCGGCGGTCGTCGCGCAGCTGGAGCAGATGGCGGTGGCGTCGGGCGCGGCCCCTAACTCACTCCAGGCGCGCCTGGTCCGGGACATCATGCAGACGGCGCTCAAGCTCGTTCCGGACGGCCGGGACATGGGTGAGTTGAAGCTGATGACCAACTCCCTGAAGGAGATGCGGTACGCCTACCGCATCTTCGCCAAGTACAGGGACCCGCACAAGATCACGATTTTTGGCTCTGCCCGCACCGCGGAGGACCACCCGGACTACACCGCCTGCGTGCAGTTCTCCAAACTCATGGCCGAGGCGGGGTGGATGGCAATCACCGGCGCGGGTCTTGGGATCATGAAGGCCGGGCACGTCGGCCCCGGGCGTGGAGCTTCGTTCGGCGTGGCGATCCGCCTGCCCTTTGAGACCAGCGCGAACTCGATCATCGAGGGCGACGAGAAGCTCATCCACTTCCGGTACTTCTTCACGCGGAAGCTCATGTTCATCAGCCAGGCGGAGGCGGTGGCACTCTTCCCAGGCGGCTTTGGCACCATGGACGAAGCGTTCGAGGCGCTCACGCTCGTGCAGACGGGGCGCAGCAGCCCCATGCCCATCGTGTGCGTCGAGGGCGCGGGACGCGACTACTGGCCCCAGTGGGACAAGTGGGTGCGGAGCCAGCTCCTGGATCGCGGCTGGGTGAGCCCGGAAGACCCGGACATCTATTACATCGCTAAAGACCCTGCGGACGCGGCGAGGCACGTGCTGCGCTTCTACAGAAACTATCACTCGTCCAGGTACGTGCGTGACGACCTTGTCATCCGCCTCCACCGCCCCCTCCGCAAGGACGACATCGCGCGCCTCGAGCACGACTTCAAGGCGCTCATCAAGACCGGCGGCATGCGCATGGGCGGCCCATTGCCGGAGGAGAGCGACCACCCGGACCTACCCAGGCTGGTCTTTACGCACACCAAGCACAAGTACGGCACCGTGCACGCGCTCATCGACCGCATTAACGAGCTCGAGCCGGCGTAACGCATGCGGCACCGATCAACAACACGCCCCAACAGCTGGCTCCATTCGGGCGTGCTTGTCATGTGCTGCGCTCTGATAGGGTGTGCCGCTCGCGGCGGAGCGACATCGGACCGGGCCACAGGTGGCGCGGACCTTTCCAGGCCGCTGGCGGGTGCTCGCGGGTCATTTGTTGGTCTTGAGCTGACGACGTGGGTCGCGTCGGACCCTGCGATCGGGCAGAATTCGGCGGTGCCTGAATCGGTGCTCTCGGCGTATGCCTCGCGTGCGTTGCCATTCCCGCAGGAAATGGTCAAGGCCTGGCGGATGTGCGGCGTGGGCGTTGTCAGCGTCCCCGCGTCGGATGTTGCCCGGGTGCGCGAGCGGATGACGGTGTCCAGCGCCGTACAAGCACTGCAGGTACCCCTTTCCCCGCGGTGGTTGACCGGAGTCACCGGGGCTCGCGTCGATTCGCCCCAGTTGGTCGGCCTGGATTCGGGCCCCCTGCGGATGGAGCGCGGGGAGGCCCGCCTGCTGGTGCGTGCGTGGGCAAGCCCCGGGGAGGCTGAATCCCGTCCAATCGATCGGTCGGGAAAGGGGAACAACGCCTTGCGGGCCCTGGTGCAGGTGCAGGTCGCTCCCCAGATCGTCACCGATGGACCAGCTTCCACGCCCACCCGGCGCACGCCCGCGGAATTGCTCAGCGGATCACCCGGCCTGGCGATGGATGCCGAAGCGGGGCAAGTGCTCACGCGCCTGACGCTGGACGCAGCCTGCGACGGGAGCGAAGCGTACATCTTCTACCCGCTGTTCGGAACAGCCAAGGAAGCCGACCGCACGACGAACACCACACCTTCCACCGACACCAAGGCCGACTCCCCCGCTGCCATGCCGATGAAGCGTGCAATGGGCCCCGAGACGCCCGAACCCCTCACGCTCGGCGAGGTCATGCTTTCCGACGCACTGGCCCTGCGCCCCAGGCGTGAACGGACCATTCTTGTCGTGCTTCCTCGCCCGCCGGCGGAATACCGACTGATCGAGTAGCGGCGGTTGGCCAGCACAAGGATGGAGCGGGCACGAGGCAACCGGCGCGGCCCGGCTACGCTCCGCTCCATGTACCAGTGGCTGCTGGTGAGGAAGTACCTCTTCTCGAAGATCATGCCGTTGCTCGCCGCGTTGGCGGTTGTGCTGTGCACCGCGATGGTGCTGGTCACGTGGTCCGTCATGGGCGGTTTCCTGGACATGTTCATCCGGTCCGGGCGCACGGTGACGGGGGACGTCGCCATCGCGTGGCCGAACGTGGGTTTCCCGTATGCGGATGAGCTTGTTGCCAAGTTGAAGGCCGATCCGATGATCGCGGGTGCGACACCGATGATCGAATCGTTCGGCCTGCTGGGCCTGCCGGACGGCCAGAACAAGATGGTGATCGTGCGGGGGATTGACCCGAAGACCTACTCGGAGGTCACGGCGTACAACGATATTTTGTGGTGGAAGCCGATCACGACCCCCCTTGAGAAAGACGTCACCCACGAGGATCCGCGGCTGAACCCCGGCCTCCGCGACGCGATGGAGTTCTACCAGCAGGGCGGGAAAACTCTGATGCGGGTCGATGCCCGCTCGGGCGACGCCAAGCCCGCGATCGTGCTCGGCATCGAGGCTTCCGGCTTCAACTGGCGCATGGAGGAAGGGTTCTACAAACCGCAGCAGTACGTCAAACGCGCGGCCGATGGGAGCGAGGTGCTCGTGGACGGGTTCCTGCCGCGGGACGGCGAAGTTGTGCTCAGCGTCCTGCCCCTCTCCCGCAAGGGAGGGGTCATCGCCCAGCGCAGCATGAAGATGCCGGTGGCGAACGAGTTCCAGTCGGGCCTGTTCGAAGCCGACGAGAAGGTCGTGTTCGTGCGCCTTGATGTTCTGCAGGAGATGCTGGAAATGCAGAAGGCGCGGCGCGTGGTCGACACGGCGGGGGCGACCGCGCCCGGCGAGGAAGGAGAATCGCCCGCGTATGGCCAGGTCGCGGCAACCGTCGAAGACCCGTCGCGGGTGACGCAGGTGCTGGTGCGCGGGAAGGGAGACCTTGGTTCGCTGGGTGCGGCGGTGCCGCTGAAGGAGCGGGTGGAGGAGATCTACCGTGAATTCGCGAAGGCACACAAGGGAGAAGTACCGGGCGCGTCCACGATCCAGATCATGACCTGGGAAGACCAAAACCGGACGATGATCGCGGCGGTGCAGAAAGAAACGGGCCTGCTGCTGTTCCTTTTCAGCCTCATCTCGCTGGTGGCGGTGTTCCTGGTGCTGGCGATCTTCTGGTCCATGATCGCCGAGAAAACCAAGGACATCGGCATCGTGCGGGCGTTGGGCGCAGGACGCCTGGGTGTCGCGGGTGTGTGGGTGGGTTACGGGCTCGCCATCGGCGTCGTCGGCGCCGTGCTCGGCGGGGTCGCGGCGTACTTCATCGTGCACAACATCAACCCCATCCACGACTGGATCGGGACCATCACACAGAAAATCACCGGGAACCGCATGCTCATCTGGGACCCGCGCATCTATTACTTCAGCGTGATCCCCAACCGGGTAGACCCCCAGAAGGCGGTCATCGTGCTCGTGGGCGGCATCCTTTCGAGCGCTATCGGAGCGATCATCCCCGCGTGGCGGGCCGCCGCGATGCATCCGGTAAAGGCCCTCCGGTTCGAGTAATCTGATCCCCTCACATGCTCACCGTTACCAACCTCCACAAGACCTACCGCCTCGGACGCGTGAGCGTGCCGGTGCTGCGGGGCGTGAACCTCTCGGTCCGCGAGGGAGAGTTCGTCGCCATCCTGGGCTCGTCGGGCTCGGGCAAGAGCACCCTGCTGCATCTGGTGGGCGGGCTGGACCGCCCGGACGAAGCGCCGCCTGCGGTGATCGAGTTTGACGGCAGGGCGATCACACGGTTTTCGGCCGGGCAGCTGGACCAGTACCGCAGGCGAGACGTCGGCTTTGTTTTCCAGTTCTACCACCTGCTGCCCGAGCTCACGGTGCTCCAGAACGTGGTGATCGCGGCGATGGTGCGCCACGGCATGGGATACACAGGCGCCTCCGCGAAGGTCCGTGAGGATGCCCGGGGGCTGCTGGACCACATGGGCCTCTCGCACCGCTTGGACCATCGTCCGGCGGAACTCTCGGGCGGTGAACGTCAGCGTGTCGCGATCGCCCGCTCGCTCATTAATTCGCCGCGCATGCTGCTGGCGGACGAACCCACGGGCAACCTCGACCACGAGACCGGCGCGAAGGTGCTGGACATGCTCCTGGCGATCCGCCGGGATCGCAGGCAAACCATGCTCGTCGTCACGCACGATCAGGAAACGGCAGGACGTGCGGACCGGGTCGTGCGCATAACGGACGGCACAATCGAGTAGACGCCGCTGCACGCCGCTCAACGTGCGGCGGCTTGCGCAGAGGGAGTTTCGCTGAGGGCCTGCTCAAAGTCATCGCTGGTCATCACTGGCAGATCACACACACCGGTCCGCAACGCGACGCGGGCGTAGGGGATGCACGTGCCGCAGCCGGTACCAAGGCCCGTGTCGTCCTGCAGGAGCGTGAACCACTCCGAGCTATTCTGGGCCTCCACGGCCTGCCCGCCACGACTCTTCGCCCGCGCGAGGAACTCAGCAAAGGTCACGTTCCTGCAGATGCAACGGGTGACGGCCATGGGTGCACGCCTAATTTGCGGGCCATTCAGCGGCGTCCGGCACGTAATGGGGGTCGTTCGTCGTGCCGACCGAGCCGATCATGAACCCAGGCACGAGCCACTCGGGCTTCGCCACAATGGAATGCACAGAACCATCGGCCCGCGCGGTGATCACCCTTCCCTGGCCCCGCTTGGCCGCACCGTTGCCGCCGTGCCGGAATGATGTCGTGGGTGATTCGTTCTGGTACCAGCCGTAGCCACGCATGTAGAGCTGCGGCGGGTCCAGCAGCGCGGAGTTTCGGAGCAAAGGTGCGCGGGGAAGCATCGCGTCTGCGAAGACAAAGAGCGACGATGGTGTGCGTATGTCGGCCGTGCGGCGCCAGGGACGGAAGCCGATTTCGCTTGAATAACCCGGGACGCGGGATGGGGAGAGGTAGAAACCGTTGTATCCGTAGGTGCTGGTGGGCTGCGGGTTGGCGGCGAGCGCATCGGGCTGAGCGCTGTAGGTCCCCCATGGTTGCGAGGGGCACTCGTACACGGAACGAATATTCAGTGTGGAGTCGATAAAGCGGGACAGGAAGCCGGTCTCCGGGATGACCATGGAATCCGGCCCGGTGAATGAGCCCCACCAGTACGTGTTCGTGCTTGGAGCACCCGACCCGAGCGGCCCTGTCGAGACGTTGTAGGGAACGGCATAGTCACGGTATGTATCCGCGTACACCTGCCACGCGATGCTCATCTGGCGTTGGTTGCTCAGGCACATGGCGCTGCGGGCCGATTCCCGCGCGGACGAGAGCCCCGGGATCAGCAGCCCGACGAGCACCGCGATGATGCAGAGGCACACGAGCAGCTCGATCAGTGTAAACGCGCGTGCCGCCTTCGAGGCGCGTGCCTTCACGCCCCGCGGGTGAACCAGTCTGACTCCTGCCTCCTGCATCATTGCCTGCCCTCCAGCATATCCGAAACTTCGTTGGCACGCAGCAGCGTTGTCAGGGCGTCGCGGTCGCTGGTGGTCACTGAGCCATCGTCGTTGATGTCCCGGTTGCCCTGGCCCCTCTCCCACTTCGCCAGGTCGCCGGCGTTAATGCTCTTGTCGATGTCCACATCGAACCGGGTTGGCTCAGGTCCGAACGCGCACAGACCGTCGGAGCCGATGCTGTACAAGTTCGGGCCGGCGAGAACCGCACTCCCCCCGGCGCCCGGGACAAGTTCCTTCACAAATGCCGGGTTCGAGGGGGCCAGCTTGATGTCGCACACCGTGAGGTAATCGGGCGCCGCGGCCTGGTAACCCAGTGCGAACGCCCCCACCGCCATGCTGCGCCGGCCCTTCCAGAGGGACACGAGCGGCTGCTGCGTATATCCACCGAGGTTGAAGTACTCGGCGCAGTCGATGATGCCGTCGAAGTCGAGGTCAACCCATGTCGAGACCGCCGTATCCCACCGCAGAGCGGCCGTGGTCGGAGCCGCCGGCGGGTCCATCAACGCGATCTCGTACAGAGACATGCTGGGGACGGTATCAATGGGGTTCGGATCGTCGCACAGGCTTTGAAGGCCCCCGGTTGAGGCGATGAGCCCTTCCGGCATCATGATCGGCATCGCAGAAGATCGATTGACTCTTGCGGCACCAAGAACCACGCCGTCGCGGGCGCTCACGCGGAACAGCTCGCTCGCAAAGAGCCCCCCTGAAAAGGCGTACGAGGTCAGTACTAATTCCGTCCCTCCGGACGGACCCAAAGGCGCGACACTGACCCCTCCAAAGAAGCCTGAAGTCTGGGAATGCGTGGTGACCCAGAGCGGACCGGGTGCGGCGTCCGTATCGACGGGGAACGCGTAGATGGAACCGGGAGCAACCGTGTAGCTGCCCGCGCTGGCAACATACAGCACGCCGCACCCGCCCATGCGACGGGGCAGGTACGCGGGGGAGTTCCCCGAAGTGCCATTCAGCGGCGCCGTCCAGACGACTTCCCCGGGCTGGTACGGATTGAGACCGTCGCAGTATGGGTCCACATTGATGCAGTAGAGGGAGCCCGCGCCGTTCGCGAAGTCCGTGTCGGTAATGAAAAGTCGGTTGCGGCCGTTCAGGTCGTCCGTGATGACCGGAGTCGCGTTGACGATATTGAGCGGGAGCGTGAGCGTCCACCGCTCTTCCCCTTCGTCCAGGCTCAGGCAGACGACCTTCCGCCCGACCACCGCAACAACCGAGTTGTTCTTCGCGTCCAGGCAGAGCGAGGACTGCGAGCCTAAGAAGAACTGGCCTGGCGTGATCGTGGGGAGATTCTCGTACCAGGCGATGGCGCCCGTGTCGCGCTCAAACGCGAACACGCGAGGACGGTTGGGGGGCTGACTGGGGAGCGACACATAGCCCATCGCGAGCACCAGGTTTGGCGTCACGGCGGGGCTGGACTCCCACACCCAGCGGATGTAGTTGCCCGAATCGTCGATCGCACGTGTCCAACGCGCGGCGGAAATCTCAGGGAACGGGCGGCGCGTCAGGGAGGGGTGGTGTGGCGCGCCGCCCGTGAATGCCCAGACGCCCGCGGGCGACGTCCAGGTAGGTTGTCCCCCCGCGCGGGCGCTGGCGCAGCACAACGTGAGCGCCGCTATTGCGGAGAACATCAACGAAGATGGGTGCGTGATATCCATTCCCATCCAAAGAACCGGAGAACGCCTTCGGGCGATCCCCGGCGGGGAGCGTTCGCCCCGCCGTGTCCCATTCGGCGGGAGAACTTCCAAAGCCCGGTGCTGCCTTCGAGCAGCACCGGACTAGGGTTTGTCGCGCCGCCGCGTCCCATTTCGGCGGCACGCTTCACCCGTAAGACCGCGGACCACCACACGGCAATCCGCGGCGAAGGTTGGTGTTCCCGCCACGTCCCATTTGGCAGGGCACCAACCTGATCTCTCTCGCCTTCAGCGGCGGCGACCACTGCGAGCGAGAACTCCTACCAGGACGAACAGCGAGGCGGGCGCCGGTATGGGGCTCACGTCGCTGAACGCGTCAATCTCAATATTGCCAGCGCCCGCGTGGGAAACGCGTACGTACGAAATCTGCGAAAGGCCCAAGGCCCCGATGTCCACCCCTGCGCCGCCGCCAGACCCGTTGTAGCCGGCCACCAGCTGTGCGTAGTCCTTCCCATGCCAGTCGAATGCCGGGTTGACAGGCCTGGAAAAATCGGTCAGCACGGAACCGGCCGGTCCGCCGAAGGGGTCTGTGCCGTCCGTGTAGCCGAGCGTGGGCCATAGGCCGTCAGCGACGACGGATGGAACGGTCGTCCAAGTCGTGCCATCGGGGGAGACTTCGATCAGGCCGCCATCCGACGACACCGAATTGGCAACCGCGTCAAAGTTGACAGGGTCGAAGAAAAACGCGTTGCCAAAGACCAGAAGGTCAATGCCGTACGGGTTTGCGGGGTCGTTGGTCACCGGTGTGTCAAATCGCACGGTGACATGGCCGCCATTGCCAAAGCTGTAGAGGTCGGAACTGCCCCAAGGAGAATTGAATGGCGTGACCGCGCCGGGGAAAGGCGTGGAGACACCGGTATAGCGTGTCGGAGAACCGAGCACATTGTTCGGATCGACGTATCCGGGCGCCGCGCCCGTGCCGGCATCGAAAGACACCACGCTTCCGGCGTACTGCGCGACACCGGCCGCAACGTGGCCTGTCGTCATAGTCGCGGCAGCAAACCCTGCAAGAGCTCCGCCAAGCAAGACACGAGCACGAGCACCAGAAAGCATCTCTTCCTCATTGGCCGCATGGGTAGCGGCGTGCACTCCGATTCGCGCGGAGAGGCCTCCAGGACATGGGCCTGAACACAAGCGGATGAGGATGGGCGTGCCCCCAAAGCGCGGAGACGTGCGCCAGGGCAAAGTTCGCCGGTCCCTTGCCCTGCCGGTTGCTGCAAGTACAGCAAAGGCGGGCCCGCGAGGGTCCAAAAGCAACTCGGACGACATCGATCGTCCGGCCTCGGCAGGTCTTCCGGCTCCGGGCACCTGGGTGGCTTTCGCCAGCCCAACTTCAAGGCCGCCTTCCCGGGAAATCATCCCAGTGGCGTTGGCCTTGACGTGCATGCCCATCACGGCAGCGCGTCTGCGGTGGACTTGGTTGTTCATTCCTTGCAGAATGAACGAACCTCACCACGCTTCCCTTTTCACCTGCGCTCGCACGTTGTCTGGTCGCGCGAACGGCAGGCACCGAGGCACAAGTACCTTATCCGATTCGGGGGCCCCTTGCAATACAGTTCCCTCCAAGTTGCGATAAATATCAGCGTCACCGCCCGGGCCGGTGGTAGTTCACGCCTCAAGACGGCGAAAAGTGCACGCCGATTGCCCGCAAAGTGGGCAGGTTTTCCACATTTTGCAGTCCTTACCCTCTTCTCATGTCTACGGAATCTGCAGGCTGGGTTCGTTCCACCGTGTTAACGGATTCGACGTTTGCGCATGATGTCCGGCTCGAGCCTCTTACGGTGCGCCACGCAAACGACCTCTATGCAGCCGCCGACCCGGAATTGTTCCGCCACACCATGCAGGCGCCCGCGGAGTGGACGGTGGCCGGATTTGCGCAGGAAATTGAAAAGGTCGTGGCGCTGCCGGGTGTCGTCGCCTTTGCCATCATTGCGGCGCGCGGGGACCAGTGCGGGCGTGCGATCGGGCGTACGACTTTCATGGACATCCGGCCTGAGCATCGCGGCTTGGAAGTGGGGCGCACCTGGATCGCCCGCCGGTTTCACGGCACGCGGGTGAACCCCGAGGCCAAGTATCTCATGCTGCGCCACGCGTTTGAGCAACTGTCCCCCACCGCGATCCGGGTGCAGCTCACGACCAACGGGACCAACCTCCACAGTCAAGCGGCGATCGCGAAGCTCGGTGCGGTTCGGGAGGGCGTGCTCCGCAAAGCACGCATCATGCCGCCGACGCAGGACAGGTCAGAGCCCGCCGTGCGGGATTGGGTGCACTTCAGTATTATCGATGACGAGTGGCCCGCAGTGCGGGCGCGCCTCGAACACCGCCTGGGCGTGCACTGACAGGCAGGAGCAGGATCACCTTGGTTCTTCGCGGCGTACCGGGAACGCCTGCATGAATGTCGAGGCCAGTTTCTCAATGTCCTGCTGCGCCTGCACGGATTCCCGCGGCTGCACGAGTGCGGCGACCTCGCTGCCTGAACGCCGGTCCGTCTGGGGTGATGTGCGCTCGGTGGAGGTGCTTCCGGACTGGGCTGCGCTGAGCAGGTCGGGGTCGGGGTCGTCGTTGGGCGCCTCCGCGACCTCTTGAGGGGCCTGCGGGGCGCGGCTGTTGGTCGTCCAGATGACCAGCCCCGAAAGGGCGAGCAGAGCCATAACAAGTGCGCCCGCGCGGAGCGAACCGGGCAGCCAGGCGTCAGCGGCGCTGGGTGTGAAAGGGCGGGTGTCCTCCAGGCTGTGCGCGATGCGTTGACGCAGGCCGGCCGGTGGCGTTTCCATCGGGGCCTGATCACGGGCGGAAAGCAGCGCGTGCACCACCGATTGAGAACGATCTGCGCCGCCGACCTTGCGCCCGTCAAGCACCCGTGTGCTGCGCCACATGGAGATGAAGTTCATCATCCTCGCGCCACCTCCCCGGCGCGCTCGCCGGATCCTTCGTGGCTTTGGACGTGGACCGAGGGCAGCCACCCTTCCGCGTTCGCACGCTTCGCCAGCGCCTGGCGGGCGCGGAAGAGGCTGACGCGGATCCCGACCTGCGTCTTCCCCATGACCTTTGCGATTTCCCCGATCGACATGTCCTCTGCATAACGCAGCCACAAGGCGGTCTGCTGATCGCTCGAGAGTTCCTCTTCGGCAAGCGACCACAGGCGATTGCCCAGCCGGCGGTCGTCCTGCACCTGGAGCTGATCCGCCCCTTCGGGACCTGCCCGGTCAAAGGTGCTCCACGCGGATTCACGGCCCTGTCTGCGGTGCTTGCTCACCGCGAGGCGGGAGCCGATGGTGTAAAGCCAGGTCGAGAACTTCCATGCCGGGTCGTACGAGGTGATCCGCTCCCACGCACGGGTGAACGCCTCCTGCGTGAGTTCCTCGGCGTCGCTCCGGCTCCGGGTGCGTTTGAGAAGGAAGTTGTACAGCCGGACCTCAAACCGCTTGACGAGTTCGCCAAAGCACGCGAGGGCCGGGCCCCCGCCCGCCTGCGCTCTGACCGCGAGTTCCTCGGGGCTCTGCTCGCTGAGCGGCGCCATGGGCAGCTTGCCCGCGAACTTCCTCGCGGCGGCACCAGCAGGCGACGGCAGACGCTGGGGTGGGCGCGGGGTTTGGGACGGTTGGGTCGCGGGCATAGCGTCCGTACTCAATTCAACGACAGTCTACTTCCTTGACGGCGTGCTGGACACCGAATTCTTCGCAGGTGCGGCGTGTTTCGTAACACCGCCGTTCCGATCTTCGTTTTCGGTCTTGGAGGAACCGTCCGTCCGACCGTGGATTGTGTTTGGGCTGTGGACGGTACGCACCGTGTCCATAATGGTCGCGAGTTCCTGAGAATTGACTTTCACATCCAAGGCCACTTCGGACCCCACCCGGACCGGTGCCGCCGAGCTCAGAGCTTTGCAGCAGCTTTCGGGCGATTCCGCTTTCTGGGCGCTCAACGCAAGCCACGCGAGTGCCCCCTTCGCAACGCTCTCCATTTGCTCCGCGGCCTGGTCCGTGTCCATGCGGACCTTCGCGGAGAGCTGCGTCCACCGGTCGCCCGAGTCGTCATGCTGTTCGCGCAGGTCCAGAACAATCCCCGTTGCGCCGCGGAACGCGGGCGAAGAAGTCCCGCGATTTCCCCACATGGATCGGTTAGCGGCCACAAACGCGATCGAGCCTCGTGCCGGATCCTGGTCGTACGGCCATGCAAGCGTTGAGGGGGATTCCGCGGGGTCAGTCGTCCTCGCGAGACTCGCTCGGCCGCCGCCGAGCACGGATAGTGCAGAAGCAATGCACTCCCGGGAACGGCTCAGCACCACGATCCGCTCGACCGGATTGTCGGGAGTCTTGACGCACAAAAACCAGCGGCTGTCCTCGACAGTCCATGAGAGCAGCGTGGCATCTCCTTCCCGGGAAAACTCGAACGTTTCCGGGTGGGCCTCCTGCATGAACTTGGGAAGGCCGTCCGCCGCGGAGGTCGAGGAAATGAGCACCACGCTGTCGTTGCTGTCGCTGGCACTTTCACGGTGAAGGGCGTACGCGGTGAGAGCATTGATCTCGGTGCTCGGGTCGAGCCCCAGGTCAGAGTGCAGGTCACGGAACATGGAGCCAGGGAAACCGGTCCGTTCGGTCAGCACGCTGCATCCGACCGGGGATTCCCGAAGACGTTCCATGTCGACATGCACGATCCACGCCGCCTCCCGGTCGACGCGGGCCCGATCAAGCGGGCTCGCCCACGAGGGGGCAGGAACGACGGACATGCCCGCGACGCAGATCGCCGCCAAGCACCATCGCTCCATGGCCCTGGAATGTGTCATCACCCGACTCAATCCGCGACAACCTCCGACAGCCCGATACGCCCGCAACGCGCAGGTGTTACGCGTTGAGGGTCCGGTAGTCCGTGAAACCGGGCTGGAATCGTCACAGGCGGCACTTCCGGGCAAAGTTGAATTCATGCCGACAGCCGGGAATAAAGGGGATGGAGTTGATCCACGATGGAAAGGCCATGCGCTTCGCCACCAACGACGGTCCAAGCAACCCTGCCAGCGAGGGCGGGAACCAGGAGCACCGCCGGCATGGCCGGGTGATGTGCCAGGGCGTGGAGTCCAACGTGGGTGACGTGCTGGACATTTCCGCGTCCGGTATGCGCGTGGTGACCAAGTTCAAGCTTCCTGAGCGGGGTGAGGTGTTCGTGGTGACGGTGGAAACCATGCAGGGACCGCTGGCAATCCTCAGCCGGGTACGATGGTCCCGTCGGAAGGGCCTTTTTGCTCGCGAAGTGGGGCTTGAGTTCTTTGATGTTGGCCCGCGCACACGGACGGTGCTGGCTGAACTCGCGGGGCGAGTCGCGTACAACCAGGGATATACCCCTCAGCCATAGCCGGCGGGTCGCTCCGGCAAGGCCGCCCCATTCCACGTAGAATGGGGCCGACATGACTTCACCCGCCGCCCCCTCCCAGACACAGTCGTCCGAGAAACGGTCCACCAACTGGATTGTGCTGTGCCCTGGGCAAGGTGCGCAGGCGGTTGGGATGGGCAAAGCGTGGTTTGATGGGTCGGCGGAGGCACGCGAGGTATTTACTCGGGCTGAAAAGCTGCTGGGCGATCGCCTGGGGGTGGGCCTTATCCAGCTTTGCTTTGAGGGACCGGCGGAGCGGCTCAACCGGACCGACGCCAGCCAGCCGGCGATCTACACCTGTTCCATGGCCTGCTGGACGGGCTGGCTTGCGAAGCAAGGCCTGGCACCCAATGACGTTTCGGCGAGTCTGGTCGCAGCCGCGGGCCTCTCCTTAGGCGAATACACCGCACTCGCTCTCGCCGGTGCATTCTCCTTTGAGGACGGCCTCGAACTCGTCACGCTGCGCGGACGCGCCATGCAGGAAGCCGCGGACAGCCCACAGGCACGGGCCGGCGGCGGCGGCGCAATGCTGGCCCTGATAGGGGCAACGGACGAGCAGGCGGGCACGATCTGTGAGCAATCCCGGGACGCGGATGTATTGGTGTGCGCGAACTTCAACGCGCCGGGGCAGGTGGTTTTGTCCGGGCACAAGGTCGCCTGCGAGCGGGCCGCGAAAACCGCGGAGGCGATGGGCGTGCGCTCGACCATGCTGCCGGTCGCAGGAGCGTTCCACTCCCCGCTCATGGCCGCCGCAGCACAGCGGTTGGGCGAGGCCTTGGCACGCACCGCCATCCGCGTGCCGCGGAGCCCGGTGATCGCGAACGTCACGGCACGCGCGTACGGTGAGGGCGAGGCGCTCACGCCCGACACCATCCGCCAACGCCTCGCGGAACAACTGACCCGGCCCGTCCGCTGGTCGCAGTCCTGCCAGTGGCTCGCGGCGAGCAAGCAGGGCGAGTACCAGCGCAAATGGGATCTCTGCGGGGTCGCACTCGCCTATCTGAAGATCCGGCGGTACGCGAGCGAGCCGGAGCGCCGCTCGGCCGAGAGGGTGGCGAGCAAGGTGCCGACGGGGGTATCCGCGCGCGATGGGGGAGCGGGCGGCGCCGGAATGGAGACCTTCCCGGGAGACGACACCTCCCGTACACGCTGCACGATCCTGTCGATGTCGTGCTCGTGGGCTTCCGCCGGCGAGGCCTCCGTGTGGGGAGTGGCGAGCACCACCACGGGAGGGGGCGAGAGCAGCTCGAGGGCGAGCGCGTCGATCACGCCGAGGCCGTCGCTCGTGGCTTCGGCGAGCACACGGCTCACGAGCACGACGCCATGCTCTCCGAGCCCTGCGAGCTCCGTCGCCTCGGAGGCGGTGGTGGCGACGTCGACGACGAGGTCGCGAAGTCGGAGCGCCTGAGCGAGCACCTCGCGGGTCGCCTCGTCGTGGTGGACCAAGAGGAGCTTCATCGTTCTCCGCGCTCCCCTTCGGGTAGAGCGCCGAGCAAGATGCGATCGGCGACGAGATCGGCGAGGAGCGGATCGGC